>NZ_JAUSZL010000002.1:610109-915164 GCF_030817535.1 Streptomyces sp. V3I8
GCCTGGTCGAGTCGGCGAAGCGGGACATCGACACCGGCATGGCGGAGCTGGGCCGGCTCCTGCACCGTACCCACGAGGACGGCACCAGCGCGGACCTGGAGCGTCTCTGCGACGCGCTGACGGCCGGCCTGCTCCCCGCCGAGCAGCAGGCGGCCGACGACGCGGCGTTCCTCGTCGCCCGGCTGCACGCCCTGCCCGCGGACAGGATGGCCGCCTGGCCGCTGCCCAAGGACCCGAAGGCAGCCGGCCAGGCCCGCCGCCACGTCCGCGGGCAACTGGCCGACTGGGGTCTGGACGCTCTCGCACCCACCACGGAACTGCTGGTCAGCGAACTGGTGGGCAATGTCGTACGGCACGCCAAGGGTCCCGTGCGGCTGCGCCTCCTGTACGGCGCCGAGCTGATCTGCGAGGTGTTCGACGGCAGCCTGACCATGCCCCGCATCCGCCGCGCCGAGGAGAGCGACGAAGGGGGCCGGGGACTGCAGCTGGTCAGGGCGCTCTCGGAGCGCTGGGGGGTGCGCTACACACCGACGGGCAAGTGCATCTGGACCGAGCAGGTGCTCGGCGGCCCCGGTGACGGGCGGGACGGCGGCCCGCCCGACGCTCAGGACGCCGTGTTCCCCGGCGCGGACATGTTCGCCGCCGACCTGGACGCGCTCCTCTCCGGCGACAGCGACACCTAGTCGTACGCCTCCGGATTAGTCGTACGTCTCCGGATCACCGGCCGATCCGCCGACGTGGTGCGGGTTCCGAGGCCGACTCCCACACGGAGGGCAGTTCCTGCTCCGCGGCGTGCGCGCGGGCCTGTTCGGTGCCGTACAGCAGACCCCAGGTGAAGCCGGCCTCGCCCGCGGTCTGGGCCGCCACGGCCAGCTCCCTGAGGACGCCCCGGGCCACCACGCTGTCCTGGTGGCCGCCGAGGATCTTCTGCACGGACTTGATCCGCCTGCCCAGGTCCTTGGCGGGCCTGCCGAGCGCCGGGCGCGCCGCCTCCGTCGCGTACCTGACCCTCTTCGCCGCCTTGCGTGCCTCGTGCAGAGCCACGTCGCGCTCGGGTCCGGGCGACAGCTCCAGGGCCGTCGTCATGCGCCCGGCGAGTCGTCCGTACTCCTTGTGCACGGCCTTGGCCATGACCTTGCCGGCCTTCCTGCCGGCCTCGGCGCTCAGCGGCGGCCGTTCCAGCAGTGCGGCGAGGGAGTCGAGCAGGGCGAGGTAGCGGCGCGAGCCGAGGGCGTCGAGAGTGCGCCGGTGGGACTCCGCGCCGACGGCGACGTCCCAGACCCTCAGCCGCGCGGCGACGGGGCCGAGGAGCAGTTCGTCCGGCAGGGCGTCGATCTCCTCGCTGAGCCGCTCGTGCAGTACTTCCTGGTCGCGCTCGGCGCCCAGTTCCCCGGCCAGCCACTTCAGTTCGTCCCGGACCGGGTCGGTGACCGCGCGATCGAGGACGGACCGGTAGGAGCGCAGGCAGCTCCGCAGGCGACGGCAGGCGACCCGCATGCCGTGGACCGCGTCGGGCCGGTCGCGCCGCACGGCCGGGTCGAGCGCGGTCAGCGTCCGGACCTGCTCGCGCAGGTACGCGTGGATCTGCGCGCCCGCCCGGTCCGGGGCGAGCCCGTCGGGCGCTCCGGCCAAAGCAGCGGTCGCAGTCGTGATCGCGGTCTCGGTCGCCGTCTCGTCGAGTGCGCGGGCCAGCTTGGACGGAGCCTGTGCCCGGGTGACCCCCTTCTTGCGGAGCCTCTTTTCCACGGCGTCCAGGAGAGCGGGGTCGGCGTCCCCGGCCAGCTCCACCTCCAGTTCGTTCCACGCGGCGCTCGTGCCCCCGTCGCGCAGGGAGTCCGCGCGCACCGTGTCGACGCACAGCTCGGCACGCACGGTGCCGTCGGCGTCGACCAGGTGCCGCACCTCGCGCGTCGAACGGATGCGGACCACCGGAGTCAGCTCGGCCCCGCGGGTGCGGGACACGGTCAGGTCGAGCAGGTCGTCCGGAACGGTGTCGGCCGGTGCCGACCTGATCTCCTCCCGGCTGTCGCCCGACAGCGGCAGTTTGAGATGCCACCCGGCGTCGCCGCCACCGGTCCTGCGGCGCAGTACGGCCGAGGAGCCGGACAGCCGCAGGTCCGCGGTGTCGTAGTAGACGGCGTCCAGCTCCTGCAGATCACGGTCGACGACCGCCGCGACCCCGTCCACGCGCTCCAGTCCGGACCACCAGGAGTCGTCGGCGGACGGGGGAACCTCGTACTTTCGCTCTGTCTCTCGCATCGACTGGGCCATTTGTTACCGGTTGACGCGATCCGCCGAACGAAACGCGATACGGGACATCGCGTCCCACCGGGCTGGGATCAGGCCATTGGGACAGGTGGCGGTGCGGCGCCGGTCATCAGCCCGCCAGCAGCCGGGCCAGCGCCGTCACGGCCGTTCCGGCGACGATCGCGAGCAGCAGCGGTGCGCGCAGCCACCTGGCCGCGACCACCGCCGCGAGTCCGAGCAGCAGGGTCGCGTCCAGTTCCGTCCAGCGCGGGCCCGCCACGTCGACGACCAGGAGTCCGGCGAGCAGCACGGGTGCCAGCAGGGCGATGACGCCGCGCGCCGCCGCGGGGAGCTCGCGGTCCCCCAGCACCGCGGGGCCCGCCGCCTTGAACGCGAAGCTGATCAGCGCGACGCAGCCGATGGCCCACCACAGGTTCACGATCCGTCCGCCTCCTTCGTGTCGCGCGGGACGAGTCCGTTGCGTATCCCGACGAGGGCCGCCGCGCTCGCCCCCAGCAGCGCGAGCCCGGCCGGCGCCCGGAACACCAGGACGGCGGCGACGCACGCGCCCAGTGCCGCCGCGGCCCGGGCCGCCCGGGAGCCGCGCAGCTCGTCCAGCAGGAGCAGCAGGAAGAAGGCCGGGAAGACGACATCGAGACCGAGTGTCCGCACCAGGCTCTCCGGCGGGGCCGCGACGACGCCGAGCACGGTTCCCGCCACCCATGCGGGCCACTGCACGGCGGTGGCGCCGAACAGCTTGTAGCGGTCGAATCGGCCGCCGCCCAGGTGCGCGGCCACCCACGAGCCGTCGACGACGGCCTGGCCCTCCAGTGCCCGGCGGATCCGGCCGCCGCGCAGGTCCTTCGCCACGGCCACGCCCATCGGGACGAAGCGGCCGTTGATGAGAGCGGCCGCCGCGACGGCCGTCGCCATTCCCCCGCCGCCCGCCAGCGCGGTGGCGAGGGCGAACTGGGCGGACCCGGAGAAGACGACGAGGGAGCAGACGATCGGCGCGAGGATCCCCCAGCCCTCCGAGCGGGCGAACGCGCCGAAGGTGACGGCCAGGACGAAACCGGCCACGGCCAGACCCGCGCCCACCTTGACGCCCGCGAGGAAACCCTGCCGGCGTGCGTCGCGGGCCGGTGCCCGGGTCGTACGGCCCTCGGTCTGCGGAGGTGTCCGGTCCATACGAACAGGCTAACAGTCATAGTGCTCGACGGGTATTAGGATGACGGCATGGAGGCGACGACGCCGGAGCTGATCGGCGGGCACGTGGTACTGGATTTCGCCAACACGATCGCGTGGCGGCTCGACGAGCGGCGCACGGTGGACCGCGTCTCCGGCCCGGCGGAGCTGCTCACCTGGGCCGGTGCGAGCGGTCTGCTGGACGCGGACCGGGCCCGGGCGCTCCTGCGCGTCGCGGAGGCGGACCCGGACGGGGCCGCGCACACCCTGCGGGCGGCGCGGCGGCTGCGGACGGCCCTGCTCCACCTGCTCGACGCCGCCGTGGACGGCCTGCCGCCCCGCCGTGAGGACCTGGCCGTGGTGCGCCGCTGTCTCCGCGACGCCTGGGACCGGGCGGAGTTCGCCGCGGCCCTGCCGCTGCGGCCGGAGCTGGACGTCACCGCGCCGGACGACGTCGTGCGGGCGCTGGCGCTGGAGGCGGCGGAACTGCTGTCCGGACCGCTGGCGAACCTCCGGCGCTGCCGGGGGCCGGGCTGCGGATGGTTCTTCCTCGACCGCAGCCGCAGCCACACCAGGCAGTGGTGCCGGACCGGCGACTGCGGCAACCGCGAGCGGGTGCGGCGGCACTACGCCCGCTCCCGCGACACACGTCACTGACGCCCCGTCGTCTTCATGTCGCCCGCTTCATGTCGCCCGCTTCGTGCCGTTCGCCCTCGTGTCCGTCTCCTTCATGCCCGTCGCCCGTCCCCCGTCGTCCCACTGGACCTCCAGGACGCGCTCGACGGCGTCCCGGTCGACGGGCCCGAACAGGTGGGGGAACAGGACGTCCTCGGCGACCCCGGGCGGCGGGGCGGGGGCCGCCGCCTCGTACTCCAGCCTGGCGGTGAGGCGTTCCTCGTCCAGGAGCAGCACGAGCAGCGGCCTGGGCGCGTCCCGGTAGAAGGTGTCGACCACGGCCAGTGTGGTCGCCTCGTCGGGAGAGCAGTGGACGAAGCCGTCCTCGGCGAGGGAGGCGGGCGCGTACGGAGCCTCGGGGCGGGCGGTCCAGTCACCGAGCGGCACAGCGTGATAGATCATCGTCCGGTTGTACAACAGCGATCGCCGTCGAGAATATGCGGATCCGAATTACTTGATCCGTAGCCCCGGCACCCGCGGATTGGTCGGAAAAAGAATTCCGCCCGATCGAATGATCGACCAATCCGCCCTGCTTCCAGGACCGGATTCCCCACGTGACGGACGACGAGAAGCAATCGCGGATCACCCACAACGGGGTGCGGCCGGCGCTGGGTGCGCTCAGCGGCCTCCTGGCGGGTTTCGCCGCGCTCGCCGTCGCCGCACTGGCGGCGGCGCTGGTGCGCCCGCAGGCCGGTCCCGTCATCGTGGTCGGAGGCGCGGCGATCGACCGCACCCCCACGCCCGTGAAGGACTGGGCGGTCCGGAATTTCGGCACCGACGACAAATTGGTCCTGCAGCTCGGGATTCTCGCCGTCCTGGTGCTGTTCGCGATCGGCCTGGGTGTTCTCGCCCTGCGGTACCGGCGCTCCGCAGCCGCGGGAGTTCTGCTCTTCGGTGTCGTCGGGGCCGCGGCGGCGATCAGCCGGCCGGACTCGGCCGGATTCACCGACGCGCTGCCCTCCGTGGTGGGCGCGGTCGTGGCGGCGGGGGTCCTGTTCCTCCTCGCCGCCACACTGCGGACCGCCGCTTCCGGGCCCTGCGCGCCTTCCGGAGCCGGTCGCGCCGGTTCCGCGACGGCCGGCACGGCGGCGGAGGCCGGGACGGAGTCAGGGAGCGGCCCGTCCCCGGAACCCGGCTGGGACCGCCGGGGATTCGTGATCACCGCGACCGCCGTCGCGGCGGCGTCCGCCGGCGCCGGTCTGCTGGGCCGTGCGCTGAGCGGCTCGACGAGTCGTGACGCGGTCGCCTCACGGGCCGGCGTCACGCTGCCCGTCCCGGCCTCCCGGGCGGCCGCCATCCCCGCGGGCGCCCGGCTGCGCATCGCCGGCGTCAGTCCTTTCGTCACCCCGAACAAGGACTTCTACCGTGTGGACACCGCACTGGTGGTGCCCAAGGTGGACGCGGCGGCCTGGAGGCTGCGCATCCACGGCGACGGCGTCCAGCGGCCGCTCACGCTCACCTTCGACGACCTGCTGCGGCGCGAGCTGATCGAGCGCGACATCACGCTCACCTGCGTGTCGAACGAGGTCGGCGGCTCCTACGCGGGCACCGCGCGCTGGATCGGCGTACACCTCGCCGGCCTGCTGGCCGAGTGCGGGGTGAGGCCGCCCTCCCGGGGCGGCCGTGCCGACCAGCTGGTGGCCCGTTCCGTGGACGGCATGACGATCGGCAGTCCGGTCGAGGACGTCATGGACGGCCGGGACGCCCTTCTGGCCGTGGGGATGAACGGCCGGCCGCTTCCGTTCGAGCACGGCTTCCCGGCCCGCATGGTGGTGCCCGGCCTGTACGGCTACGTCTCGGCCTGCAAGTGGATCGAGGACATCGAGCTGACCTCGTTCGACTCCTACGACGCCTACTGGGTCAAGCGGAAGTGGGCGCGTGAGGCACCGGTCAAGACGCAGTCCCGGATCGACACCCCCAAGCCGTTCGCCCGCCCCAAGGCCGGTCCTGTCATGGTCGCCGGGGTCGCCTGGGCCCAGCACCGCGGCATCGACAAGGTCGAGGTCCGTATCGACGACGGCCCCTGGCAGGAGGCCAGGCTCGCCGCCGAGGACTCGCGCGACACCTGGCGCCAGTGGTCCTACGACTGGCGGGCCACCCGGGGCGGTCACACCCTCACCGTGCGCGCCACCGACCGCACCGGCGAGGTGCAGACCGCGAAACGGACCGGCACCGTCCCCGACGGCGCCAGCGGACGGCACTCCGTCGTGGTCAGCGTCGACTGACCCCTGAGAACCACTTTTCCGACCCCCCGAACGAACGCAGCCCCGGCTGTGTCGACCCCTAGGAGAAACATCATGAACACCCGTATCCGCCGTATCGCCGTCACCGTGGCCGCGGCCGCCGTCCTGCCGCTGTCCCTGAGCGCCTGCTCCGACAGCGGGAGCGACTCCGCGAAGTCGGACTCCTCCAGCGAGGCGCCGGCTTCCGCCACGGCGTCCGACGACAGCATGGGCAGCTCCGGCGACACCGCCACGGCGGACGAGCCGTTCGGCCCGGCCTGTTCGTCGGTGCCCGCCAGTGGCTCCGGTTCGTTCGACGGCATGGCCCAGGACCCGGTCGCGACGGCCGCGTCCAACAATCCGGCGCTGTCCACCCTGGTGACCGCGGTGAAGAAGGCCGGCCTGGTCGACACCCTGAACAACGCCAAGGACATCACGGTGTTCGCTCCGACCAACGACGCCTTCGCCAAGATCCCGAAGGACACCCTGGACAAGGTCCTCGCCGACAAGGCCCAGCTGACGAAGATCCTCACGTACCACGTGGTGGGCCAGAAGCTCACCCCGAAGGACCTGGAGAACGGCTCCTTCGCCACGCTGGAGAAGACCGAGCTCACCACGTCGGGCTCGGGCGAGTCGTACAAGGTGAACGACTCGGCGAAGGTGGTCTGCGGCAACGTGAAGACCGCGAACGCCAACGTCTACATCATCGACACCGTCCTGATGCCGACCGGCTGACGGTACGCGGCACGCCGGCCGCCCGGAGGGAACGCGGTCCGGTGAACGGGCTCCCGTGACGGGGAGGAGACGGAGGTGGCCGGGGCCCAGGGGCCCCGGCCACCTCCTGTGACGGTGCCTCCGGCGGGCCGGACGGGCGCGGGTACGCTGCCTGTATGACGCAGGAGGGGCCTGGAGAAACCGAGTCCGGTGAGGCCGCCGCGGCTCCGGCCGGTGCGGCTCCGGCCGGTGCGGAGATCACCACGACGGACTGCCGTCAGTGCGGCGCCCAGGTGAGCGGGCTCAACAACAGGTACGCGTGCTCGTACTGCGGCTGGGTCAACCACTGGGCGGAAGGCTCCAACGTCCTGCCGTCGGCCGAGGACGACCTGGACCACCCCGGCCACTGACACGGGGCCGCGAGGCCGGAGCATGTGGACCGGGGCACGTGGACCGGCGGGCCTACGGGCGGGCGGGAGAACGGCGAACTCCCCGTAGACCGGGCGCGGTTGATCCCGGTGGCGGGCGGGACGGCCGCTCGAGGGCGACTCCCGGTGCGTTCGAGCGCCACGGTCTATCGTGGGCCGCATGCACGCTCCCGAGCTGATCCGTATCGTCTCCCGCGACTCGCCCATGGCCCTGGCCCAGGTGGCACGCGTCCGCGCCGGGCTGGCCGCGCTCCGTCCCGGCACGCGCACCGAGGTCGTCCCCGTGAAGACGACCGGCGACAAGTGGATGGGGGACCTCTCCCAGGTGGAGGGCAAGGGGGCGTTCACCAAGGAGGTCGACGCCGCGCTGCTGGCCGGCGAGGCCGACCTGGCAGTGCACTGCGTCAAGGACGTGCCCGCCGACCGGCCGCTCCCGGCCGGCACCATGTTCGCCGCGTTCCTCGAGCGGGACGACATCCGTGACGCGCTGATCCATCCCGGCGGGCTCCGTCTCGACGAACTGCCGCCCGGCACCCGGATCGGGACGTCCTCCGTACGCCGTGTCGCGCAGCTCGCCGCCTCCCGGCCGCACCTGACGTGCGTGCCGTTCCGCGGCAACGCCAACCGGCGTCTGGAGAAGCTGGCGGCCGGCGAGGCGGACGCGCTGCTGCTCGCCGCCTCGGGCCTGGACCGCATCGGACGCACCGACGTGATCACCGAGATCCTCTCCCCCGAGACGATGATGCCGCCGATCGGCGCGGGCATCCTCGCCCTGCAGTGCCGCGAGGGCGACACCGCGGTCATCGACGCCGTCAGCGCGCTCGGCGACGCGGACACCCACCGGGAGGCCACCGCGGAGCGCATGTTCCTGCACGTCCTCCAGGGCCACTGCAACTCGCCGATCGCCGGTTACGCCACGGCCGGCCGGGACGGTGAACTGTCGTTGCGGGCCTGTGTGTTCACCCCCGACGGCAAGACCCGGCTGAACGCCCACGAGTGGGCCGGACGCCTGGACCCCGCCACGCTCGGCACCTCCGTGGCCGTCGCCCTGCTGCGCCAGGGAGCACGGGACCTGATCGACTCCATCGACCACTGACCGGGCGGTCCCGCACCCCTCCCCCCCCGGCTCCCGTCACCTCACGGCCCCTCCCTTCACCTCAGGGCCATTTGCCTAAACACTTTAGGCAGATGCATAATCGGTTCTGCCGAGAGGGAGGAACCTTATGGTCCGCGTGGGACTGACGACGGAACGACTGGTGCGGGCGGGCGCGGAGCTCGCCGACGAGGTCGGCTTCGACCAGGTGACCGTCTCGGCGCTGGCCAGGCAGTTCGACGTCAAGGTCGCGAGCCTGTACTCGCACCTGAAGAACTCCCAGGACCTCAAGACGCGGATCGCGCTGCTCGCCCTCGAGGAACTCGCCGACCGGGGCGCGGCCGCACTGGCCGGACGGGCCGGCAAGGACGCCCTGACCGCGCTGGCGAACGTCTACCGCGACTACGCCGCGGAGCACCCGGGCCGCTACGCCGCCGCCCAGTTCAGGCTCGGCCCCGAGGCGGCGGCCGCGAGCGCGGGCGGCAGACACTCCCGGATGACGCGGGCCGTCCTGCGCGGCTACGACCTGGCCGAACCCGACCAGACACACGCGGTCCGGCTGCTGGGCAGCGTCTTCCACGGCTACGTCAGCCTGGAACTGGCCGGCGGGTTCAGCCACAGCGCACCCGATTCGCAGGAGACCTGGATCCGCGTCCTCGACGCCCTCGACACCCTTCTGCGCAACTGGCCCGCCGAATAGCCGGGGCCGGGGCCGGAGCCCTTCATCCGACCGACCGAACCGACGAGGTCGACATCATGCACACCCAGGACAACTGGATCACCACACCCATCACCGCGGACCTTCTGCGCGGCGCCCTCGATCTGGAGCGCACCGAGCACGGCGTCCTGCCGCACCGGCTGCCCGCCTGGGTCCGCGCCCAGTACGCCGACGGACAACTGGCCATGGCCGAGTCCCAGCCGTCGGGTGTACGGCTCGTGTTCCGCACCCGGGCCACCGTCGTCGAACTGGACGCACGGCCCACCAAGCGGGACTACACGGGCGCCCCGCCCCGCCCGGACGGTTTGTACGAACTGCTCGTCGACGAGCGGTTCTTCGGCCGGGGCAGCGTCAAGGACGGCAACACGCTGACCATCGACATGACCACCGGCGGCACCGAGTTCCGGGCCGGTCCGGCGGGCACCGTCCGCTTCGACGGCCTGCCCGACGGCAGCAAGGACGTCGAGATCTGGCTGCCGCACAACGAGACGACCGAGCTCGTCGCCCTGCGTACCGACGCACCCGTCGAACCCGCGCCGGACCGGGGGCGCCCGGTGTGGCTGCACCACGGCAGCTCCATCAGCCACGGCTCCGACGCCGCCGGGCCCACGGCCATCTGGCCCGCCGTCGCCGCCTCCCTCGGAGGTGTGGAGCTGGTCAACCTGGGGCTGGCCGGCAGCGCGCTGCTCGACCCGTTCACCGCGCGCACCCTGCGGGACACCCCCGCCGACCTGATCAGCCTCAAGATCGGCATCAACGTGGTCAACGCCGACGCGATGCGCGTCCGCGCGTTCACCCCGGCCGTCCACGGCTTCCTCGACACGATCCGCGACGGCCACCCGGACACACCGCTGCTGGTCGTCTCACCCATCCTGTGCCCCATCCACGAGGACACGCCCGGCCCGAGCGCCCCGGACCTCAGCCACCTCAAGGAGGGCCGGCTGCGGTTCGTGGCGATGGGCGACCCGGCGGAGAAGGCGGCCGGGAAACTGACGCTGCGCGTCGTCCGCGACGAACTGGCCCGCATCGTGGCGCAGCGGGCCGAGGAGGACCCCCGTCTGCACCATCTCGACGGACTGTGCCTGTACGGCGAGGCCGACCACGCCGAGCTGCCGCTGCCCGACCAGCTCCACCCGGACGCCGCCACCCACCGCCGCATCGGCGAACGCTTCGCCGAACAGGTCTTCGGTCCGGACGGCGCCTTCGGCCGGGCCGCCCGGGGGTGACCGACAGCCCTCGTGGGTGAACCGGCGGCTCGGGCGGCGGGACCCGGTCGTCGGTCCGGCTCAGTCGTCGGCCTGCTGATCGGCCGTCGCCGGGCGGAAGCAGGCCGTCACCACCTTGCCGTGACGCTGGCACCGCGTCTCCCACTCGTCGGCGAGCATCTGCACGATGCCCACCCCGCGGCCGGACGGTTCGCCGATCTCCGGTTCCCGCTGGCGCGGCAGCGTCGAGTCCTCGTCGTGGACGCTCACATGGAGGCAGTCGCCGTCCCAGGTGAGCACCAGGTGCGCGTCGCTGTTCGCGTGGACGTGGGCGTTGGTGATCAGCTCGGACACGGCCAGCACGATGGCGTCCACCGTGTCGGGCTCGGCCGCGGTCCACGGCAGGGACTCCAGATGCTCCCGCGTCCATTCCCGTCCGGCGCGCACCCCGCCCGACACGGGAAACGAATGCGCCCAGCCCATCGCCTTGACCCCCACCTGTCCACTCCCGTTCCTGTCGTCCGTACCCCGCCGGTCACCGACCGGGTACCCGGCAGCCGCGCAGGCAGGCCTGCCTGCGCCCGTCCGGTCAGGAGTCGCTGCGGATGGCGGCGATGTCGAACTGCAGGCGGACCTTCTCGCTGACCATGGCGCCGCCCTCGGCCAGCCTGCTGTCGTAGGTCAGGCCCCACTCCGAGCGGTTGATGGTCGTGGTGCCGTCGAAGCCGACGCGCTCGTAGCCGAACGGGTCGGTGACATGGCCTATGTAGGTCAGTTCGAGGACGACGGGACGCGTGACGTCCTTGATGGTGAGGTCGCCGGTCATCAGGTAGACGTCGGGGCCGGCCGTCTTCACGGCGGTGCTCAGGAACCGCATGTGCGGGTAGGACGCGGAGTCCAGGAAGTCCCGGCCGGTCAGATGGCTGTCCCGCTGGTCCACCCCCGTGTCGACGCTCGCCGTGGACAGCAGGATCTCGGCCCCCGAGCGGGACGGGTCACGGCCGTCGAAGAAGAGACGGCTCCGGTACTCGGTGAAGGCGCCCCGCACCGTGGTCACCATGGCGTGCCGGACGGAGAAGCCGATCCTGCTGTGCGCCGGGTCGACGATCCAGTTCCCCGTCAGGTCCATCAGGTCGGTTCCCGGCCGGCCGCCCTGCGAGGAGGCCGGCCGGCCCGCCGCCCGTTTCGGTTCGACCAGCGTGTCCGCACGCCGGGGAGAAGCACCTCTGCTGAAAAGATTCATGACTCACCTAGCTGATGCGCGATTGATATTTCCGCAGGCCCAACCAAGATCCGTAAGTTTACTGGACACCTGCCCGGTGACCAGCGGCTCATCCCCGCGGAACCAAGGGGTCACAGAATCCACACACCTGTTACCGGGCCCTCAAGAGGACACGGGGTGCCGGTGAAAGCCGCATTGCGGAAAGGAATGCGCGCCTATGTGTTCAGTAACCGAAACTCGTCGTATAGGCGCACTCGGTGTATATGTACCCGGAGGACAGCTTGGCCGTGTCCGACGCCGGGGTCTTTCCGGTGCCGCTCTGGGACTTGTGCACGAAGTACGTCGTGCCGGCGGGCAGGCTGATGGTCCGCTGGGGGTAGTTCCTGCCGCTGTCGCTGCACGGTTCGAAGCCCCGCGTCACCGTGCTCGCGAGGGAGTACGAGGAGCACTTCCCGCAGGCCTTGAGCGTGAAGCTGCCCGTGACCGGTCCCGTGTACAGCACCGTGATGTCGTCCGGGCTGTCGTTCTTGACGGTGACGGAGATGCCGCCGCCGGATGCCGTGGTCGGCAGGCGCTTGCCCGCGGCGGGCACCGTCTGGGCGACCTCGGCGGCTATGGCGATCTTCTTGGCCCGGTCCCGGTTCCGGTGGTTCGGATTGCTCTTGGCGAAGTCGTTCATGGTGGTGACGGCCTCGGCGAAGCTCTTCTCCCTGTACTGGTCCACCCCGCAGGCGTACGTACCCGAGTCCGCGTTCTTCCGGGCCCGGGCGGCGTCCTTGTCGAGGGCATCGGTCACCGTGGCGTCCTGCCCCCGCAACCCGGCGAGCTGGGTGTTCAGGGTGCCGAGGTGCTCGACCGCCTTGCAGGGGTCGTCGCCGCCCACGTCCTTGACGGCCTTGTCGACCGCCGCCGCGACCGAGGGCTCCACCTTCGCGGCCTGCTCCGAGTCCGGGAAGGTCGACAGGAGTTCACCGAAGTGCGCGGTCCAGTCGGCGGCCCCGCCGGACAGTGACCGCGCCCCGCACTCGTAGAGCGAGGTGGCCAGCCGGTCGTCGGGCCACGTCCTGAGCGCTCCGACCTCGTTCCCGCCCATGGTGCGCGGGACCGTGCGGAGGTACTTCAAGGGGGCCACGGCGTCGCAGTAGTTCCGCTCGTCGTAGGGGGAGGCGACGCTGGTGTAGAAGCTCTTGAGCCGGCCCGGCACCCGGTCGGCCGCCCTCGAACCGGGGTGTTCGCCGCGCAGGTCCCGGTAGGCGGTCAAGGCCTGGCGGTAGTCGGGCTCCGCCGTGGAGAACGGCTGCTTCCCCGCTGTCCGGACCAGCTCGTCCGCCCGCTCGAGGCGGTCGAGGAGCATCTGCTCGGTGGCCTCGTCGCGCGCGTCGCCGTACAGGACGACACCACCGGCGGGCACGGCCAGCAGCACGATCCCGAGCACGACGGCGACCCAGGCCGCCGGCGGCCAGGAGAGCCGGGTGCGCAGCCCGACGACCGCGCCGTGGACGGCCGCGAGCGCGAGGAGGACGAGGTAGGCGACCAGGACGCCGGCGGAGACGCCGTCCGGGTCCGCGGGCAGCGCCACCAGCAGCAGGACCGCGGTCGCCACCCAGCAGGCCGCCGTCAGCCACCAGCGCCGCACCAGCGCGTAGCCGAGTCCCAGTCCGCACAGGTTCAGCAGCGCCACCGCGGCCGCTCTCCAGCCGTCCGCGGGCGCCGGCGGTGGCGCGGTCGGCATCGGCGGTACGACGAACCCCTGCCGCGGGTCGGTTCCCTGACGCGGGTCGTTGTGGTCCCAGGACATGACGGCTCCCCCAGTCAATCACGCCCGAACTTCTATGACTTGTCAGCGTACGGTCAGCCGTTCGAGCAGGACAAGAGGCACCGGGAGATCTTCGCGGAACGCCATCCTGGCAGGGGCACCGGGTCTCAGCAACAACCGGTGCCGGCGGGCTTCGCGACCTCGTCGAGGTGGAGGCGGCAGAAGCACGACGCCTCCACCGGTACGTCCGCCACGGCGGCGGCGATCTTCAGCTGCTGGGCCACGATCCGCGCCTCCCCCTCCTTGCCGAGCCGGACGAGGCACTCGTGGAACCCGTGCAGGGCCCAGACGTTGCCGGGATGGTGCAGGGCGCGGGGAAGCGTGTCGTCGAGCCCGAGGTCGGCCCGGTAGACGGCCTCCGCCTCGGCGACGCGCCCCTGTTCCAGGAGCAGGGCGCCGTACGCGTGCCGGGTGGGTTGCATCCACCCCCAGGGCTCGTCGTAGGGCAGCGCGTCGTCCAGTTCGACCGACCGCTCCAGCGCGGCGAAGGCGGCCTCGAAGTCGCCCTTGCGGTACTCCAGCTCGCCGTCGAGCATCGCGGAGGCGACCGCCAGGAGGTCGGCGCAGGTGTTGTTGAACAGCATCCGGGTCCGCGGGACCCGCGCGACCGCCGCCCGGAACAGGTCGCGCTCGGTCTCGGCCTCCTCGGTCCGGCCGGTGGCCGAGTGGGCGACACCGCGGGCGTAGTGCAGCATCGCGGTCGTCACGCAGTACAGCCGCGGGTCGGCGGGCAGCGGCAGGCGCAGGATGTCGGCCCAGCGGCCGAACCGGATCAGGACGTGCACCCGCATGGCGAGGAAGCCCTCGAGCCAGTCCGCCATGGGCGGGCTCTGCACCCGCAACAGGTCCTCCGGAACGGCGGCCTCGAGCTGCGCGGCGGTCTCCAGGGCGATCCGCGACTGCCCGAGGAACATCGCGCCGTAGATCCTGAAGTGATGGTTGTGCGCCCGGTACAGCGTGTAGAAGTTCATCGCCCCGGACCGCGCGAGGTACTTCTCGTCGGCGGCGATCGCCGCGCCGTTGTCGGCCACGACCCGCCGGTAGTCGCCGCACAGCACGTCGAGGTGGGTGGGCATGTGCCGCAGGTGGCCGGCGTCGGGGACCAGACCGCGCAGCCGGTCGGCGGCGGGCAGCGCGGCCTCGGGGGCCGGGGACATCTCCATCAGGTGGATGTACAGGTGCAGCAGTCCCGGGTGGCCGGCTCCGGCGTCGGTGGCGAGCGCCCGCTCCAGCACCGCCCGGGCCACCGTCGTACGCGAACCGGCGGCGGGTTCGCCCGTGCGCAGGTCCCACAGCCGCCAGGGCGTGAGGTTCATCAGGGCGTCGGCGTAGAGCGCGGCCACGTCCAGGTCGTCCGGGGCGAGTTCGTACACGGCGCGCATGCTGTCGGCGTACGGCTCGTTCCACACCGAGCAGTCCTCGACGGTCCCGGCCTGCGGGTAACGGGCCCGCAGCGCGCCGATCAGGGCGCGCTCGACGGGGGTGGCACCGGCCGCCTTCCGGTGCGCGAGCTCCACGGCGGCGTGCGTGCGGTCGACGGTACGGGCCAGGTCCTCGCCGTCGAAGAACTCCCAGGGCTTGTTGTAGTTGGGCCCGAGCGCGTAGGCGATGCCCCAGTGGGCCATGGCGCAGTCGGGGTCCGCCGCGGCGGCGGCCTCGAAACAGGCGACGGCCTCCTCGTGGTGGAAGGCGTAGGACCAGACCAGACCGCGGTCGAACCACGACCGGGCCTGCAGGGACGGTGTCGTCACGGTGCGGCCGTGACTGCCGAGGTCGTAGTAGTCCGTGTGGTCCATCCACCCCTCCTGCGCGTGTGCGGCCGGAGCCCGGGGCCCGGGGCCCGCCGCCCCGAGCCTAGGGCGTTCTCTTTTGGATCAGGTCGGATCAGGCCGCGGTGTCCGGTGCGGTGCATCGCACGGCGGAGCATGATCCGCGTACCGGGCGTACCCGGGTCGTGCGACAACGCCGCGAGGCGCCGTGCCGGGCGCCGCGGACCCGGGCTGGTCCAAAAGAAACGCCCTGGGGGTGATGCGCGCGCGTATCGGTCCCGGACGGGGCGACACCACTCGTCCGGCCGGTCAGCACGCGGGTGCCGCCCGGCGGGCGGCACCCGCGTGCGGGAGGGGCGTCCCGGCCGTCCTCAGAACTCGCTGTCGATGCCGGTGACGAACGCCGGACCCAGCGGGGCGTCCTTCTCGGCGAACCCGCTGTCGCGCAGCGCACCGGAGACCAGTCGGACCGCTTCGGTCTCGGCGCCGGCCTGGTCCGCCGCCTCGACCTCGATGCGGGCGGAGAACATGCCGCCGTCCTCGACCGTCAGCAGACTCAGCTCCTCGCTCTCGCCCAGGTCCGTGTTCTGCGGATCCCGGGGACGCAGCCTGCGTTCGATGTCGGAGCGCGCGGCGTCCGGCACGCCGTTGACGAACGTGCCGGGGACGGTGATGACGTACGTGGTCATGGGAACTCCTTACGGACGAGGACACACCGGATGGTCGAAGACCGTACGAGCCGGGAGCCGGCCGCGGCGGGGTCCGCCGCCGGCGGGACCGGGCGGCGCACGGACGACGGCGACCCGTGTTGTCCTGATTGCATGTGATCCGCTCCTCCCGGCCGTGACCCGCCCGGTGTACGCCCCACCGGCTCGCAGGTGATCCACGTTCCGCGTTCCCCGCCTCCGCCCGGAAATGCGGGCCGTCCCCGGCGGCCGGCGGGCAGCGCCCGTGACCTCCCCTTTCCGCCGCGCCCCCGGTGTCCGGGAACGGCGGGCACCGGGAGCGGGAGAACACGGTCGTCACCGGATGCCCACCGTCCGCGTGCACCCCGGTAGCCTCGTCGGATCCATGCGCGCACGGCTTCTCCCGGGTGCAGGCAGAGGGCGTCGTGGCGCATTCTTGCTGTGTCAGCCACCCGGGCGGCGACGGACGAGGTAGGGCCGATGACTGGGAGAGCCGAGCACGGGACCCGGACGCCCGGACGCCTGGACCCGCTGCTCACGGGGATCACGACGGAGGCGATCAGCGCGGCCGGCGGCTTCGCGGGGGGCGTGTACCTGCGCTCCGGCACCCCCGGGCTGTTGCGGCTGGCGGTGCTCTCGGGCCTGCCCGGCCCGCTCTTCCGCCCCTGGTCGCGCGTGCACGTGGACCGCAGGTTCCCGGTGGCCGACGCGTTCCGGCTGGGCGTCCAGGTGGTGCTCGCGGACGCCACGGAGACGATGCGCCGTTACCCCCAGTTCGCGGCGGGTCTGCCGTTCCAGTTCGGCTCCCTGTACGTGCCGGTCGTGGGCAGGTCGACGACGTACGGCGTACTGACGCTGCTGCGCCCCTCGGTGTCGGACACCACCGAGGTGCTGCCCGACCGTGACCGCATGGCACAGCTGGCCGACGACCTGGGCGAGGCCCTGTGGAACCTGGAGGAGGAGGGCGGGCCCGAGGTCGTTTGGGACGGTGAGCCGCTCTGCGTACGGCCCCTGGCCAGCCATCCGCCCGCCGGGCGCATGGGGCGGTTCACCTGGGACCCGGCGTCCGGCGTGGTGACCGCGGACAGCCGTCTGCATGCCCTGCTGGGAGTACCGCCGGGCGTGCTCACGGACACCCCGCAGGGCCTGGCGGACGCGGTGGCGCCCGCCGACTCCCCGCAGATCCTGTCCGCCCTGCGGGAGACGTCCGTGGGCAGGCCGCCGCCCCTGCCCCTGCCGGTGCACGCGGCCGACGGCGGTCTGCGGCTGCTGGAGCTGTGGACCCCGGAGGACCTGCCCGTGCCGTCGCGGCCGCACACCGTGCGGGGTCTCGTCCTCGACCCGGACATCGGCTCGGCCGGCGACGGGGCGGCCGACCTGCTCCCCGAGGGCGTGTTCTGCCTGGACCGGCTGGGTCTGATCGTCTACGCGAACGAGCGGGCCGCCCACCTGCTGGACCGTCCCCGGACGCGGCTCCTGGGCCGGCCGCTGGGCGAGGAGGTGCCGTGGCTGGAGCGGTCCGCCTACGAGGACCACCTCCGCGAGGCCCTGCTGTCCTCGGAGCCGGTGCACTTCCATGTCGTACGGCCGCTCGACGACGGTGCCCGGCACGGGGAGGCGCCCGTGCCGGGGCCCGCGGGCGGTGACTGGATGGCCATCTCCGTCTACCCCGGACCCGACATCCTGACCTGCACCATCGTGTCCGCGAACCGGGTGGCCGACCCCGTCCCCACGGCAGCGCACGAGGGATCGGCGGCCACGGGTGTGCCCCTGTCCGAAAGACCGGCCGCCGGGGTCACCTCGATGGCCCCGCTCTACCGGCCGATCGTCCTCGCGATCGCGCTGACCGAGGCGGTCACCGCGCGGCAGGTGTCCGCGGTGGTGATGCAGGAGCTGCTGCCGGCCTTCGGCGGCGGCCGGCTCGCCATCTACCTGCTGCAGGAACGACACCTCTACCTGGCCTGGGAGACGGGCTTCCCGCAGGGTTTCCTGGCACCGTTCGAAGGGGTCGCGCTCGACGCGCGCATTCCCGGTGCGGAGACCCTCACCACCGGCCGCCCGCTGTTCTTCGAGTCGATGCAGCAGCTCGCGGCCGCCTACCCGGGCATACCCCTCGACGCGACGGAGGGCTCCCGGGCCTTCCTGCCCCTGATCGCCTCGGGCCGCCCGGTCGGGTCCTGCATCCTGGGCTTCGACCGCCCGCGCGGCTTCAGCACCGAGGAGCGCACGGTGCTCACGGCCCTCGCCGGGCTGATCGCCCACGCCATGGAGAAGGCACAGCGCTACGACAGCGAGGCCGCACTCGCACGGGGCCTGCAGCAGGCGCTCCTCCCCCGCCGCCTCTCGGCGCACCCGCAGCTGGAGACCGTCGGGCGCTATCTGCCGGGCACCCAGGGGATGGACGTGGGAGGCGACTGGTACGACGTCGTCGAGTCGGGGCACGGCCTCGCGCTCGTCATCGGGGACGTCCAGGGGCACGGCGTCCAGGCCGCCGCCACCATGGGGCAACTGCGCAGTGCCGTACGGGCCTTCGCGCTCGGCGACCGGTCGCCCGACGAGGTCATGAGCGGCACCAACCACCTGCTGATCGACCTCGACCCCGGTCTGTTCGCCAGCTGCTGCTACATCCGGCTGGATCCGCTCACCGGGCTGGCGCGGGTGGCCCGGGCGGGGCACCCGCCGCCGATCCTGCGGTACCCGGACGGCCGTACGCACGTCCTGGACATTCCCGGCGGGATCGTCCTCGGCGTGGACCCGCAGGCCCACTATCCGGTGACGGAGCTGCGGCTGGACCCCGGGGCCGTCCTCGCGCTCTACACCGACGGGCTGGTCGAGCGGCCCGGTGTCGACATCGACGAGGGCATCACCGCGCTGCGCGTCGCCCTGGCCCGGGCCGGAGCGCCCGCCGCGCGTCCCGGGGGCCGGTCGCTCGCGGGGATCGCCGACCGGCTCACCGCCAAGGCACGGCACGTCGCCGACCGCCCCGACGACATAGCGCTCCTGCTCGCCACGCGCCGCGTCACGCCGCGCTCGCACGGCTGAGGCCCTCTCACGCCGCTTCGGCGGCGGCGCGCGGCTCACCCGGGCGGCGGGCCCGTCATGGCGCGGCCCAGGCGTACCGGGACCCCCGGCGAGTACAGCACGCTCACCGGCTCCCCCAGGGGCGCGGGCAGCCCGGCGGACCGGACGAGGTCCTCCTCGCACGCGACCAGCGTCGCGCGGTGCAGCGGCCAGCGCGGATGGTCGTTGGGCAGGAAGCCGGCACCGCCGGAGAAGGGGTTGTGCATGCCCCAGCGGGCGGTCAGGAAGTGTTCGAGCACGGTCGGCTCGGCTATCCGCCCGGCGGGCCTGACGACGAGACGGCTGTACGCGCCCCGCGGGCCGGGCAGGCGTCGCGCGCTGGTGTAGGCGACGGTGTCGCCGTCGCTGCGCACGGACATGCGGGACCATACGTACGGCAGCCGGAAGCCCAGGCGCCCCATGAGCACCGGTACGAGCCGGGAGGCGTCCATGGAACGGAAGACCACACCGCGCCGCCCGTACCCGTCCACCGAGTACAGCCGCACGTTGGTCTCCGGGAACGAGCCGAAGTAGGGCACGCCCGGCATCCGCCACCAGGCCACCCGGTGCATGCGGAAGGCGACCAGGCCGACGAAGGTGACACCGTCCAGGGTGTCGGGGGTGGTGCCGGCGGGCAGCAGCCCCGCCACGGCCGCCGGGTCGACGGCCCAGTGCACGAAGGTGAGGTCCAGCCACTCCTGCGTCAGCAGCGGGCGGTGGAGCACGAGGGGAGCGTCCGGCGTGATCGGCTCCGGCACGGATGAGGTGATCGACACGGGCGCAAGCATCGCAGGGTCACGCCCCGGACATGACGGAACACCGTGCCGTGTGACGCGTCGCTCGGCGGCGGGCGGTGTCAGACGTCGGTGGGCAGCCCGCTGACCTCGGCGATGCCCCGCAGCTCCTCGTCCTGGCGGTGGCGCTCCCCGATGAACTCGGCGATCTCCTGGCACCGGACGGGATCGGCCGCGGTGCCGGAGTCCGTCACGACCCTGACGGGACCGCCCTCCTCCGTCTCGATCTCGACGATCTGGTTGTCCATGCGCCCCGTGACGGCGACGGCCACGACGAGGGACGCCTCGTCACGGATCTCCTGCGAGACGCCGGCGCCGTCCTCGCCCTCCAGATTGAGCTCGATCGGTCCGGCCCGTTGCTCCTGCATGGCTTCGAGCACGGGTTCGACCATGCGGAGCAGGAGCGCGTAGTCCGACGGCGTCATCCGCACACGCAACAGATCGAGGTAGAGGTCGACGGGCCGGCCCTCCGGCGGGAACTCTGATTCAGTCATGGGATTCGACTTCCCCATTGTGGGCAATGTGATCGCATCTGCCTCCAGAATGCTGGATCGGCGGACACCCCGCCGCCCGGCACCCCACCACCCGATATCGCCGCCGGACCGGGGCGGGCGGACCCGCTCGCCCCGGTGCCGTGATGTCCCGCGCCCGGGCTACGCTCCCCGGCGGATCCGGGCCGCCTTGCGGGCCTCCGCCGTCTGGCGGGCCTCCGCCGAGCGGCGGGATTCACCGCCGGAGCGGCCCGGGCGGGTGCCCATGCCGCGGAACGGGGCGCCGCCGCGCTGCGGGCGTTCCGTGATCGGGGCGGCGCCGGCGACGGGGACGCCGGACGGCGTCTGCGCGCCGGTGATGCGGCTCAGCTCGGCCTCGCCGGAGCGGACCTGCGTGACCTGCGGCCGGATACGGGCGTCGGACAGCAGGCGGGTCATGTCGCGGCGCTGGTTGGGCAGGACCAGCGTGACGACGCTGCCGGACTCGCCCGCGCGGGCCGTACGGCCGCCGCGGTGCAGGTAGTCCTTGTGGTCGCCGGGCGGGTCGACGTTGACGACGAGGTCGAGATCGTCGACGTGGATGCCGCGGGCCGCGACGTTGGTCGCCACCAGCACGGTGACCGCGCCGGACTTGAACTGCGCGAGCGTCCGGTTCCGCTGGGGCTGCGACTTGCCGCCGTGCAGGGCGGCGGCCCGCACCCCGCTGCCGAGCAGGTGCCTGGTGAACTGGTCGACGGAGTGCTTGGTGTCCAGGAACATCAGCACACGCCCGTCCCGGGCGGCGATCTCCGTGGCGGTGGCGTACTTGTCCGCACCGTGCACGTACAGCACGTGGTGCTCCATCGTGGTGACGGTGCCCGCCGACGGGTCGACCGAGTGGACCACCGGGTCGTGGAGGTAGCGGCGTACCAGCAGGTCGATGTTGCGGTCCAGGGTCGCCGAGAACAGCAGGCGCTGCCCGTCCGGCTTCACCAGGTCCAGGAGCGCGGTGACCTGGGGCATGAAGCCCATGTCGGCCATCTGGTCCGCCTCGTCCAGGACGGTGATGCCGACCCGGTCCAGCCGGCAGTCCCGGCGCTCGACGAGGTCCGCCAGGCGGCCCGGGGTCGCGACGACGACCTCGGCGCCCGAGCGCAGCGCGCCGGCCTGCCGGCCGATCGACATGCCGCCGACCACGGTGGCCATCCGCAGTTTCAAGGCCTTGGCGTACGGCGTGAGCGCGTCGGTGACCTGCTGGGCCAGCTCGCGCGTGGGGACGAGGACCAGGGCCAGCGGCTGCCGCGGTTCGGCGCGCCGCCCGGCCGTGCGGGCCAGCAGCGCGAGGCCGAAGGCGAGGGTCTTGCCCGAGCCGGTACGGCCGCGGCCCAGTACGTCACGGCCCGCGAGCGAGTTCGGCAGCGTGGCGGCCTGGATCGGGAACGGCTCCTGCACGCCGAGGCCGGTGAGCGTCTCCAACAGCTCCGTGGGCAGGCCCAGTTCACCGAAGGACGCCACCGCCGGGAGGGCAGGGGTGAGGGTGGCGGGCGGCGCGAACTCCCCCTGCACCGCGGCGGGACGCCGTCCGTTGCCACCCGGACGGGCGCCGGGACGGCCCTGCCCCTGCGAGCGGGAGCGGCCACCGCGGTCGAAGCCGCCGGATCCGTCCTTGCGGTTGCTTGCGAAACGATCGTTCGTGCGAGCTGATCGGTTCATGGAGAACCTTCCTCGATATGGCACGTATCGAGGAATTCTCGGCACAGGAAAAAGCCGAATGAATTGCAAGAACGAGCCGAATGTAAGTCAGAACCCGGCCGGCCACGCCGACGCGGCACACCGGGTCGCAACAGCGCGGACGCGACGGAAATTCCCGCCGCGGGACCCGGGTCGTCAAGAACACAAGAAGCTGGGGCCCCACCGCGAGGTGGGACCCCAGCTGCTCTGCTGCGCTACGGCATCAGGCGGGAGTGATGTTCTCCGCCTGCGGGCCCTTCTGGCCCTGCGTGACATCGAAGGTCACCTTCTGGCCTTCCTGGAGCTCACGGAAGCCCTGGGTGGCGATGTTCGAGTAGTGGGCGAAGACGTCCGGGCCGCCGCCGTCCTGCTCGATGAAGCCGAAGCCCTTTTCGCTGTTGAACCACTTGACAGTTCCAGTAGCCATTTTTTTATCCCTTTCGGGGCAGTACCCGGGGGCCCGCACTGTGTGGACCCCTGTGACGCCGCAATTGACCCCGTCCGGAATGAAATGCCGGAAATACAAAAGTGCCCGACGAATACGAATTCGCCTGCGGCACTTGAAGTGTGCGGGAACTACAACTGCAACTGGATCAAGACTAGCACGCAGGGCCCGTCAGGCAACGGCACGGCGACACCTCTCGAGAACCGTTACGTACGGACCGCACGGCCGGTGCCCGGCCGGTGCACGACTCTGGAAACTGACGCCTCGTCAGGTTACGCTCCGCGCATGATTCCCACGGTGGTCTGGGGTACCGGAAACGTGGGCCGCGCGGCGATCCGCGCGGTCGAGGCACACCCGGCGCTCGGCCTCGCCGCGGTGCTCGTCCACAGTCCCGGCAAGGTCGGCCGCGACGCGGGCGACCTCGGCGGTCTCGGCCGGGGCCTGGGTGTCGCGGCGACCGACGACGTCGACGCCGTGCTGGCCGCCCGCCCCCGGGCCGTCGTGTACGCGGCGTCGGGCGACATCCGGCCCGACGAGGCCCTGGCCGACGTCGGCAGGGCGATCCGGAGCGGCGCCGTGGTGGTGACGCCGTCGCTGTACCCGCTCTACGACCAGCGCAACGCCCCGCCCGAGTTCCGCGAGCCCGTGCTCGCCGCCGTCGCGGCCGGCGGCGGGTCGCTGTTCGTCTCCGGTGTCGACCCGGGCTGGGGCAACGACGTGCTGCCGCTGCTGGTGAGCGGGCTCGGCACGGTCGTCGACGGCATCCGCTGCCAGGAGATCTTCGACTACTCCACGTACGACCAGGAGGAGTCGGTGCGGTTCCTGGTCGGGATGGGGCAGCCCATGGAGTACGAGCCGCCGATGCTCGCCCCGTCGATCCCGACGATGGTGTGGGGCGGGCAGATACGGCTGATGGCCAGGGCCCTGGCGGTGGAGATCGACGAGATCCGCGAGACCCTGGAGCGGCGCCCGCTCGACGTCACCGTACGCACCCGGACGATGGGCGTGTTCGAGGCCGGCACCCAGGGCGCGGTGCGCTTCGAGGTGCAGGGCCTCGTCGGGGGCGAGCCGCGCATCGTCGTCGAGCACGTCACCCGGATCCATCCCTCCTGCGCCCCGGACTGGCCGGTGCCGCCGGGCGGCGACGGGGCGCACCGCGTGATCGTCGAGGGCCGCCCGCGCATCGAGGTCACCGTCCAGGCGACCGACGAGGGCGAGAACCGGTCGGCGGGCGGGAACGCCACGGCGGTCGGCCGGCTGGTCGGCGCCGTCGAGTGGCTCGTGGCCGCGGAGCCGGGACTGTACGACGCGCTCGACGTCCCGCTGCGCCCCGCGGCCGGACGGCTCGGCAGGAAGTGACACCGCGCAGGCGAAGGAGCCCCGGATGAACGTCGACGTCCCCGACGGCAGGAACCCGATCGAGTACGTGTGGGGCGAGATGGTCCCCGGCATCGGACCCGCCGCGGCGGACTTCTCGCTCGCCGTGTACGCCCACACGACCCTGGGGCTGCGTGAGTTCGAGGCCGCGCGGCTGCGGATCGCGCAGATCAACGGCTGCCTCTTCTGCCTCGACTGGCGGACCGAGCGGGACGGGCGCAGGGTCGAGGAGGGGTTCGCCGACGCGGTGACGCGGTGGCGCACGGCCGACGCCCTCGACGCGCGCACCCGCCTGGCCGCCGAGTACGCGGAGCGGTACGCCCTGGACCACCACGGTCTCGACGAGGAGTTCTGGGCGCGGATGACCGCGCACTACAGCCAGGCCGAGATCGTGGAACTGACCATGAGCCTCGGCTCCTGGCTGGCGTTCGGCCGCCTCAACCGCGTCCTGGGGCTCGACGCCATGTGCGTACTGCCGGGGCACGGATAGGCCCCCGGAAGAGGGGTCCGGGACCGTCCGGTGGGGCGGCCCCGGCCCGGTACGGGTGTCACTACAGGTCCGCGGCGATGATCGCCTCGATGTTCCGCTCGGCGAGCGCCGTGATGGTGACGAACGGGTTGACGCTGGTGTTGCCCGGGATGAGCGCCCCGTCGATGACGTACAGACCGGGGTGTCCGTGCAGGCGGCCGTAGTTGTCGGTCGCCTTGTCGAGCACCGCGCCGCCCAGGGGGTGGTACGTGAGGTGGTCGCCCCAGATCTTGTACGTACCGAAGAGATCGGTGCGGTAGATCGTGCCCTCCTTGGCGTTGATCCTGTCGAAGATCGTCTTGGCCATGTCGATGGACGGCTGCTTCCAGGCGGTCTGCCAGTCGAGGTCGACCCGGCCGGCGGAGGCGTTCCAGGAGAACCGGGCGCGGTTCGGGTTCTTGGTGATGGACAGGTAGAACGAGGCGTAGGTCTCGATGCCGGTGGGCAGGGGCGCCACCTCGGCGAACGCGCCGCCCGCCGCCCAGTTGTCGATGCCGGAGCACGGGATGGACGACTGCAGGGCGCCGGTGGGGTCCCACAGGTGGTTGGCCCGGCCGCACATCACGTTGCCGTTGTCGCCCCAGCCCCTGCCGACCTCGCCGTTGAGGTTCGGCAGCGCGCCGGTGGCCTTGAGCCGGACCAGGAGTTTGCTCGTGCCGACGCTGCCCGCCGCGAAGAACACGCGGTCCGCGGTGACGGTCTTGGTGGTCGTGGTGGCGCCGGTGGTGTCGAGCTGGTCGATGACGACCAGGTAGCCGCCGCCGGTGGCCGGGGCGACCGAGGTGACCTTGTGCAGCGGTGAGACGAAGACGTGTCCGGTCGCCCTCGCCCGGGCGAGGTAGGTCTTCTGCAGGGACTTCTTGCCGTAGTTGTTGCCGTAGAGGATCTCGCCCGCGAGTGCGGACTTCGGGACGGTCCCGGCGGCCTCCTGCTCCATGTAGTCCCAGTCGTACACGTCGGGCACGAAGACGAACGGGAAGCCCGAACGCTGGGCGTGCTTACGGCCGACCCTGGCGTACTGGTAGCAGTCGGCGGTCTCGAACCACGCCGGGTCGACCGTGCCGACACCGAGACCCGCGTTGGCGCGCGGGTAGTAGACGGAGTACATCGGGCCGGCGTCGACCGACGGGAGGACGGCACCGAAGTTCTCCCGCCTGGGGGTGACCGCCATGCCTCCGTTGACCAGCGAGCCCCCGCCGACGCCGCGGCCCTGGTAGACGATGATGCCGCCCATCTCCTCGGCGTCCAGGACGCCGGTGTAGCGCGGGACGTCCCTGTCGATGGGAAAGCCGAGGAAGTTGCTGAGCGGCTGCTTCGTCCTGGTGCGCAGCCAGTAGGACCGCTGGTCGGGGCTGGTCGTGTTGGCGAAGATCTTGCCGTCCGGCCCCGGGGTGTCCCAGGCCATGCCCATCTCGATCATGTGGACGTCGACCCCGGCCTGAGCCAGCCGCAGCGCGGCAACGGAACCGCCGTACCCGGTGCCGATCACGAGCGCGGGCACCCGCGCCCCCGGCTCGATCACGGCGGTCGCGGCAGCGGTGGCGGCGTGCGCCGCGGCCGTGTGCCCGGCGAGCGCGGCCGAGCCGAGAAGAGAACCGGTTCCAGTGATGAATTTTCTACGGGAGACACCTCTGAGGCGGGTCCCACGTGGGGAATCGTCGTTCATGCGCAGCTCCTCACTCTCCATAGAGTGAAACGGGTTCTACTGGGAGCCCCCTGAGAAGTCACGCCATACCCTGAGGTAACTTTCGAACGATCACAAACTGGGCATCACGCACGCAGCAGACGGCGGGCGGTCAGCGCGAGACTGAGCTCCACCATGTCGGCGGGGCGGGTGAGCGAGCGCCCGGTCAGCTGTTCGCACCGCTTGAGCCGGTTCAGGACGGTGTTGCGATGGCAGTACAGGCGGACACTCGCCCGCTGCGCCGACCCGTCGCACTCGAGCCACGCCGCCAGCGTGTCCAGCAGGATGTCGCGGTCGGACGGCTCCAGACGCAGCAGCGGTCCGAGGACCTCCTCGGCGAGGGCGGCGCCCAGCTCGGGGCACGACATCACCAGAGCCGCGGGCAACTGCTCGGTCAGCCGTACGGTGTCCCCGTCGGCCGCGCACATGCTCAGCGCCATGTCCGCCAGCCTGCGGGCGTCCCCCACCGCGGCCAGCCCCGTCACGAGGGGCCCGACGCCGACCCTCGTACCCGCGGGGGCCCGCAGCCCCTGCCCCGGTCCCGGCAGGTCCGCGCCGTCGACCAGGACGATGCCGTGGTCGACGTCCACGCCGGTGTGCCAGTACACGCGCGCACCGGACGGGACGACGGCGGCGTGCAGGGGGGCGCGGCCGCTCCGGCGTCCGCCCGCGACGGCGACCACGGCGTAGCGGCCCTGTTCGGGCAGGTCGAGGGCCTCCGCCGTCTCGGCGACGTCGGCGATCCGGCTCGTGCCGTCGAGCAGGGCCGCGGTCAGCAGGCGCACGCGGTGCTCCTGGCGCCAGGCGTGCTGCCGTTCGACCTTGCGGTAGACGTCCGCCACGAGGGTGCAGTGCTCGTCGACGAAGTTCCACACGTCGGCCGCCACGTGGACGAGCAGCCGGACGTCCTCGGGGGCGGTCCGGGAGGTCTCCTCGACGAGCGTCTGCCAGATCAGGGATCCGCCGAGCCGGAAGGCGTGCAGGAGCGCATCGAGCGGCAGGCCCTGTTCGGCACGCGCCGCGCCGATCTTCCACGAGCAGCGCAGCGCCGCCTCCCGCGCGCCGCGCGGGTCGAGCAGGGAACCGACACTGTGCCGCAGCGAGCGGTGCGCCTCCTGCCAGGTGCCCACCGGATCGCTCTCCAGTGTGCTCCGGTAGGCGGGTTCCCGCTCCCGCAGCACCGCCACGAGCCGGTCGGTCAGCTCGGGGAGGTTGTTCAGCAGCACCCGGGCCGACCGGTGCAGTACGCGCAGGGCGTCGGCGTCGATCAGCGAACGGACCTTCGGGGCACGCGACAGCGTGACGGACGGCGGTCCGTGTCCGAGCTCGACTCGGGACCGTACTGCCTGATGCATCGCGTTCTCCCGGGGCGTCGGCTCCGTGCGGTGCGCTCGCGGCGGTCCCTGTGCGGCCACCTGTCGGCCGCGGTCCCCCGCGATGGTCGGCACCTGTCTCGTCCTGCCCCGTAGAATGACATACCGTCCAGTCGGTCCCTAGGGTTCTGCGTCGTTCTTTTCGCTCCGCGTCCCGCGCCGTCCGCCGGGTGACGGCTCTCTCCGCGTGCTCCGGGTTTTCAGGGGAATCCGGATGCCGAAGGGGAGGAGAGGTGTCATGCATCTGGCACGTGGAGGCGGCGGCGATCCCGGATCCTGGCTCTGGGCCCTGGGCGCCCTCGCGCTGTACGCACTGATCAGTTACGCGCTGGCGTACCGGGCGCGCACCCGGCGCGGCTCCGGGCATCCGGGCCACGACGCCCTGCACGACCTCAAGGACCGGGAGGAACCGCAGTCACCCCGGCAGCGTCTCCTGAGCCGCGCGGCCATGCTGGGCGGTGCGGGGGCGACCGTCCTGGTCGCCCTGTCCACCTCGGGCGTCCTGCGGGTGGTGGCCGCCGGGGCCACCGCTGTCGTGGCGGTCGGGCTGTGGGCCTACTACGACCACCGCACCGAGAACCCGGTGGTCCGCGGACGGTGATCCGGGACGCCCGCGGGCCCCGGACACGGGTCTCAGGGGCCGGAGCCTCAGGGGCCGGAGCCCGGATCCGGCTCCACCGCGTCGGTGATGCCGGCCCGGGCGGCCTCGAGCTGGGCGGCGAAGGCGACGCCGAGGAAGAGCGCGATGCCGGTGAGGTTGGCCCACAGCAGCAGTGCGACGAACGCGGTGAGCGGCCCGTAGACCGCGCCGAACGACCCGCTCCTGGCGACGTAGAGCGCCAGCAGCCAGGTGGCCACGACCCAGAGCACCAGGTGGACCGCCGAGCCGAAGGCCAGCCAGGTGTATCCCGGCTGGTCCCTGCGAGGGGCCCAGCGGAAGATCACCGCGGAGGCGACCCAGGCCAGCGCGACACCCAGCGGCACCTCGACCGGCCCCCACCAGTCGAGGCTGTCCCGGGACCAGCCGAGGGCCTGGACCACCGACTCCCCCACCGCGTCACCGGCGACGAGGACGAGGAACCCCAGCACCAGCGGCATGCCCGCGGCGAGGGCCAGAAGCAGGGAGCGGCCGTACTTGACCAGGAAGGGACGGTCGCGCTCGATGCCGTAGATCCGGTTGGCGCCCCGCTCGACCTGGCCCATCGCCGAGGCCAGGTTGAGCACCGCGAAGGCGAGGCCGAGCCACATCGCGAGGGCGCCCCAGGCGCCGGACCCGGCGCTGCGCGCCGTCTTGTCCAGCGCCTCCTCGACCAGAGCGGCGCTGGCACCGGGCACGATCCGGCCGAGGGTGAGCTCGATGATCCGCCCGATGCTCTCGGTGTGGACGGTCGTGGCGACACCGACCAGCGCGATGGCGAAGGGGACCATGCCCACCACCACCTGGAAGGCCAGGGAGCGCGCGTGGCTGAAGCCGTCGGCGTAGCGGAAGCGGGAGAACGCGTCCACCAGCAGCCGGCGGCCTCCGTAGCGCCGCAGCGCGGTGAGTGCCTCGTCCCCGGAGAGTTCCTCCCCGATCATGTCCCGCGTCTGCGGGACGTGCACGGCGGTACCCATCGCGTATGTCTCCTCGTGTCGTCCGGCCCCGGACGCCGGTGATTCGGTCCCCGGCCGAGCCCTTCGTACCGTCTTGCCGGTCGTCGGGGATTCAGCCGTCACCGGCGGGAGATGATCGCACGTGCGTCCGGCCGGCGTCCGGACCGGGCCGGGCACCGGCCGGTCGCGGTCGCCATGGGCCCGGCGGCACCGGGCGCGCGGATCCGGTCCGGCGCAGCGTCAGGCGGCGTGCCGGCGGACGGCGTCGAGCAGGCCGTCGATGTCCTGCGCGGTCGTCGCGAACGAGGCCACGAAGCGGACCACGCCGGGCTCCCAGCGGTCGTGGTAGAAGACGTACCCGTCGGCCAGCAGGCCCTCGGTGACCTGCTGCGGCAGCCGGCAGAAAAGAATATTGGCCTCCGCGGAGCCGAGGAGGTCGACTCCGGGCACCGCCTTGAGGCCCTCCTGGAGACGGGCGGCCATCGCGTTCGCGTGGGCCGCGTTGCGCAGCCACAGGTCGTCGGTCAGGTAGGCCTCCAGCTGGGCGGCGTGGAAGCGCATCTTGGAGGCGAGCTGGCCGGCCCGTTTGGCACGGAAGGAGAGTTCGGCGGTGAGGGAACGGTCGAAGACGACGATCGCCTCGGCCGTCATCGTGCCGTTCTTGGTGGCTCCGAACGACAGCAGGTCGACACCGGCCCGCCAGGTCAGCTCGGCGGGGGTGGCACCGAGGGCCGCGACGGCCCCGGCGAAGCGGGCACCGTCCATGTGCAGGCGCAGCCCCGCCTCCTGGACCGTGGAGCCGAGGGCGCGCAGTTCCTCGGGGGTGTAGACGGCGCCGGTCTCGGTGGCCTGGGTGACGCTGACCACGGAGGGCTCCACACTGTGCACGTCTCCGGCCTTGTGCCGGACGGCCGCACGGAGTTCGGCCGGGTCGATCCGGGCGTCGTGGCCGCCGAGCGCGACGAGCTTCGCGCCCGAGGTGTAGAACTCCGGCGCCCCGCACTCGTCGTTGTTGATGTGGCTGTCGCGGTGGCACAGCACGCTGCCCCACGGCGGGGTGAGGGCGGCGAGACCCAGGGCGTTCGCGGCGGAGCCGGTGGAGACGATCAGGACGTCGACGTCGCGTTCGAAGATCTCGCCGAGCCGGCGGCGCACACCGGCCGTGACGTCGTCCGCCCCGTACGGGGAGGCCTGTCCGGTGGCGGCCCGGACCACGGCCTCGACTATCTCGGGAGAGGCGCCGGCGGCGTTGTCGCTGCTGAACATACGGGCGGTCGCGGTGGTGCTGTCGTTCATGCCTGCGGTCCTGGCTTTCCTTGGACGTGGACGGTGGGAGACGTGCCGGCGGCGGGCGGCCGCGGTGCGGCGGCCCGGATGAGCTGGCGCAGTGCGCCGTAATAGACCTCGTGGTCGGTCAGGGCGGGCAGGATCGCCGCCATGTTCCCCGACAGGACCGGATGATCGTCCGGGTCGAGGGCGGCCAGGGCGGTGCGGGTGAGCGCCTGGGTGCCCTTGGGGTCGCGGTGGTCGACGAAGCTCGCGCTGCCGAGGGTGAGCAGGTACATCCGCCGGTAGGCGGTGATCGCCTCCTCCGCGGTCATCCCGGCCGCGAGGCTGTCGGCGAGCTGCGGTTCGACGAGGCGGGCCAGCAGGTTCGGCCCCAGCCAGGGGCGGGCGCCGCGCAGGGCGAGCAGGCCGGGGTGGGCCGACAGCAGCCGGTACAGGGCGGTGAACCGCGTCTCGGTGGCCGCGGCCCAGTCGGTGCCCGGCCCGATCTCGGGAAGGCGGGCGGCCAGCTGGTCGGTGCACAGGTCCAGCAGTCCGGCCAGGTCGGTGCAGCGCCGCTGGAGGGAGGCGAGCGAGATCCCCAGCCGCGCGGCGAGGGCGCGGAACGTCAGCGCCCCGGGCCCGGCCTCGTCGACCAGCAGCAGGGCGGCCCCGGCGATGCGGTCGGGGGTCGCGCGGTCCAGGGACGGAGAGTTCTGGGGCATGCGTGTCACTGTACGGTACGCCGTATCAGCTTGTGGACCCCCTGGTGGCGCACGGAGCCCGGCCACCCCTGGGGGCGTCCGGGCTCCGGTTCACCGGTTCCGGTCACCGGCTCCGCTTCACCGGTCCCGTCTCACCGGCCCCGCGGCGGCGTGGTGAACGACTCGTCGAAGTCCTCCTGCCGGACCACGCTCAGAGCCCAGATGATGAAGCCCGAGGCGGCGATCATGATGATCGACCAGACCGGGTAGTACGGCATGGACAGGAAGTTGCCGATGATGATGAGCCCGCCGATGGCGATGCCGGCGACTCTCGCCCACGTCGACGCCTGGAAGAGTCCGACGCTGACGATCACGGCCACGGTACCCAGGGCGAGGTGGATCCAGCCCCAGCTGGTGAGGTCGAACTCGAAGACGTAGTTGGGCGTGTTGACGAAGATGTCGTCCTCGGCGACCGCCATGACCCCCCGGAGGATGTCGAGCACACCGGCGATCATGAGCATGATCGCCGCGAAGACCGTCAGGCCTTCGGCCCAGTGCCGTCCGGCCGAGTGCGCGCGCGCCTGGCCGGTGTGTGTCGCAGTCATCCCGATGCCTCGATTCAGTGTCGTGCGATGCCGTCAGTGACCGGCCGCCGAAGCGCCGGCGCCCGTCCGTACCGAGGCGCCGGAGCCGCTCAGCACCAGCTCCTTCGCCCGGTGGAACTCCTCCTCCGTGATGTCGCCGCGGGCCTTGATCTCGGACAGCTTCGCGAGTTCGTCGGCGCTGCTCGGCCGGTCCGCGCTCCGGGCGGTCTCCCGGACGTACGACTCGAACACCTCGTGCTGTGCGCGCGCCTGCGCCACCTCGCGGTGCCCCATGTGCTTGCCCCGCGCGATCACGTAGACGAAGACGCCGAGGAAGGGCAGGAAAGCCACGAACACCAGCCAGCCCGCCTTGCCCCAGCCGCTCATGTCGTCGTCCCGGAAGATGTCGACGACGATCCGGAACAGCAGGACGAACCACATGATCCACAGGAAGAAGACCAGCATGGACCAGAAGACACTCATGAGCGGATAGTCGTAGGCGAGATACATGTCTTTCCTCCGTTCTGGGCGTTCGCCCAGCCGTTTTCCACCGGTTTCAGCGTGCCGGGGCAGGGACCCGGCGGCTTCACCCGGAGCGGGTGAGAGGACCGGGCGCCTGCCGCGCGGGGCGGGAAGGGGCGCGTCCGCGCCGTTCACGGGACGGCCGGACCGGGGGCCGCGCTGCCGCCCGCCGGGGTGGCGGCCGCGACGGCGACGAGCACCGCCACCGCGGCCAGCACCGCCAGGACCAGCACCAGGACGAGCGCCACGGCGCCGACCGTCGGGTGGTTCCAGAGCACCAGGGCCAGGGCGCCCGCCCCGATGACGACGCCGGTGGCCACCGACCGGCGGGCGGCCAGCCGGCGCCCCACCGGACCGATGCGCACACCGGCCCGGCCCAGCGCCCGCCCGGCCGCGCCCGCACTCCGCCGGACGCCGGTCCGCAGGCCGACGGCCCCCCGTCCCGGGCCGTGCAGGTACGCGGCCGATGCCGTGATCAGCGCGACGACGAGAAGGGTGCGCGTGCTGTCGCGCAGGAAGCGTACGAAGGTGTCGAAGACCGCGGTGGCGGCTTCGGGCGGCAGCGCGGCGGCCGGGACCGTGTCCAGGTAGACCCGGCGCACGACCGCCAGCGCGACGAGCAGCACCACCATCATCAGGCCGGTGCCCAGTGCCGTGACCAGCAGCATCACGCGGTGTCCGGGGGCGGTCCACACGGCCAGGGCCGCGAGGGCGACGGTGAGCACGGGCAGCCAGGTGCCGACGACGTCCAGCAGCCGCATCGCGTCCTGCGCCCTGGCCAGTTCCGCGGTGCGGAACAGGGTGACGGTCCGGTCGCTGTCCGGGATGGCGGCGGCCTTCTCGAAACCCTGGTCGACGAGGCGCCGGCGCACCTGGTCGACCACGGACCCGATGTCCAGTTCGACGGCGTCCCCGGTGGCACGCAGGGCACCGTGCCGCTCTCCGGTGAGCATGCGCAGCACGGCGGCGTGCGCCCGGCGGTTCGATCCTTCCCACGTCTGCCGGAAGAGGTCGCTCGTGACCACCCGGTCGACGTTGCGCCGTACGACGGTCCGCACCGCGGTGTCCAACGGGCCGGTGAGGGCCTGTGCCCCCGCCACCACGCGCGGCGGTGCCCCGGCGTCCGCGAGCACCTTCGTGAGCGAGGCCGCCACCGCCCCGACGTCCACCTGCCGCACCACGCGGTCGGTCAGCCGGTCGGTCACGACCTTCTGCACGGCCGGGTCCGACGCGAGGGGGGCGACGGTCTCCACGTACCGTCCGGTGTCGGAGACCGTGTCGTGCACCCAGGCCGCGACGACCGCCAGGGGTGCCAGCAGGAGCGCCGCCAGGAGCAGGACCGTCGCGCCCAGCCGGCGTGCCCGCCGGTGGCGCAGGGTCGCGGCCGTGCGCAGCCGGTCGTACTCCGCGCGTTCCGCGGGGTCCAGCACCTCGCCGGTCCCCGCGGGGCCACCGGAGTGCGGCGGTACGGAACTGCTGCCCGGGACCATGGCTCCTCCTCGGAGGTGTACGTCCGGCAGTGGCACGCTGCCGACGGGTTACGGGGTCCGCGGCGCCCGGCGCCGGCGAGGGATCTCAGTCGGTCCCGGCGCGGCCGGGCCAGGACGCGGCGCCGGCGGAACCCGCGGAGTGCACGGAGCCCTCAGAGCCCTCGGAACCGTGCGGTCCCGCCGCGCTCCCCCTCTTCGGCGCCGCCCGCCACGCGAAGGCGACCACCACCTCCGCCAGGCCGAGCAGGACCAGCCACAGGCCGAGCAGGCGGGTCAGTGCCCGGGCCGACTCGGTCGGCAGGGCCAGCACCACGATGCCCGCGAGGATGCCGATCACCGCGGCGCCCAGGAGGAAGCCGCGGTGGGGCAGGCCCCTGGCCACGATGGCCGTGTAGAGCGTGAGGATGCCGGACACCAGCCAGAGGACCCCGACGATCAGCGAGAGCGCGGCGACGGTCTGCAGCGGATTGCGCATGCACAGCACCCCGGCCAGGACGTACAGCACCGCGAGGAGCAGACCCGGCAGCCGTTCGCCGGGGTCGTCGCGCGCGAAGGACGCGACGAACCGGAAGCCGCCCGTCACCAGCAGGTACAGACCGACCAGGACCCCGAGGACGTGCAGCGTCCCGTCCGGCCAGACCAGGACGAGGATGCCGGACACGAACGTCGCCAGCGCCGAACCGAGGATCCACGTCCAGGAGCGCCCGAGCCTGCCCAGCGCCTCCGCCGGATCCGCCGCGGCCCCCGGGGCGGCCCCGGCGGACGGGGACTGCGGTGCGGAACGCGGTGCCGAACCACGCGACACGGTCATGGCTCCTCCTCGCGCGGCCGGCGGAGCACCGCGGACGGACCGCCGGCGAGACGGTGGGTGGTGACCTCGCCGCCAGCGTCGCGCCGGCCACCGGCCACCGGATCACCCCCGGCGGGTGATCCGGCACCGGAGGGACGGCGCTGAGGTGGAGACGCAGACACGCGTCGCTCCCGGCACGAGCGGTACCCCCTGGTGCCGGGACACGGGTTCAGGAGGTTCGCGCCATGGTCATACCGGTCGCCTTCACGGCCTCCCTGTCTCCCGCCGAACGGGCGGCGTACGGCAGGGAAGCACGCAAGCGGGCCTCCCGTTCGTGCCACGGCTGGTTCGAGGCCGAGCAGCAGCGGCCCGACCCCGTCGAGGTGATAGAGCGCCAGTCGGCCTCACGGCTGACCGCGTTGGTGCCGATCCGCTACGGACGCATGCTGGAGTCGCCGTTCCGCTTCTACCGGGGCGCCGCGTCGGTCATGGCCGCGGACCTCGGGCCCGTCCCCGGCACCGGCCTGCCGGTGCAGCTGTGCGGAGACGCCCATCTGCTGAACTTCCGGCTGCTGGCCTCGCCGGAGCGCCATCTGGTCTTCGACATCAACGACTTCGACGAGACCCTGACCGGCCCGTTCGAGTGGGACGTCAAACGGCTGGCCGCCAGCCTCGCGATCGCCGGCCGGGCCAACGGGTTCTCGGTCAAGCAGCAGAACAGAGCGGTACGGGCCTGTGTGCAGGCCTACCGGCAGCGGATGCGCCGGTTCGCCGGCATGAGCACGCTCGACATCTGGTACGCGCAGGACGACGTCGACCGGATACGGGAACTGCTGGCCTCCTCGATGGACAAACGCACCAGGCGCCGTACCGCGGACGCGACGGCGAAGGCCAGGACGCGCACGCACCTGCAGGCCTTCGAGAAGCTCACCCGCGTCACGGCCGGGGGCCGGCGGATCGCACCCGACCCGCCGCTGCTCACCCCGCTGCGCGACCTGCTCGCGGACTCCTCCGGGGACGAGGAGGAGAAGGAGCTGAGGAACGTCCTGGACGGGTACGCGCGGACCCTGTCCTCGGAGCGGCGGCACCTGCTGCGTCACTACCGGCTGGTGGACATGGCCCGGAAGGTGGTGGGCGTCGGCAGTGTCGGAACACGCTGCTGGATCCTGCTCATGCTCGGCAGGGACGACGGGGACCCCCTGCTGCTGCAGGCCAAGGAGGCACAGGAATCGGTCCTCGCCCCCTATACGAACGGCGGCGACCACTACGACAACCAGGGCCGCCGGGTGGTGGCGGGACAGCGGCTGATCCAGACGACCAGTGACATCTTCCTGGGCTGGACGAACGTGGTGGGCCTCGACGGCCTGGGCCGCGACTTCTACGTACGCCAGCTACGGGACTGGAAGGGCATCGCCCGGCCGGAGACCATGGACCCCGGACTCCTGCGCCTGTTCGGGCAGTTGTGCGGCGCCTGCCTGGCGCGGGCCCACGCCCGTTCCGGCGACCCCGTGGCCATCGCCGCGTACCTCGGCGGCAGCGACCGCTTCGACCGTGCGCTCGCCGGGTTCGCGCAGGCCTACGCCGACCAGAACGAACGGGACTTCGAGGCACTGGGCGCGGCCGTCCGCCTCGGAAGGGTCACCGCCGAGAACCTCTGAGAGCCTTCGAGAACCTCTCGGAGCTTCTCGGGCTTCTCAGGCTCCTCGGGCTTCTGGGAGCGCGCGGGGACACGGCGAGTGGCGCGACCGCCTTCGTCCGGAGGTGACACGCCGCCGGCCGTACGCCCCGCGCCCGCCGCGTTCAGTGGGTCAGGAACAGCTTGCACGCGATGATCAGCAGGCCGAGTACCAGGTTCACCGCCGCCGTGCCGGCCACCATGCGCCGGGAGGCGCCGGCGCGCCGTGCCGCGGCCGTCGACCAGCCCACCTGGCCGGCCACGGCGACGGCGAGCGCCAGCCACAGCGTGCCCTGGATCCCGAGACCCGCCAGGGGGCCGACCGCCACGGCGAAGGCCGGCGGGACGGCGGCCTCGACGATCGGCCACTCGTCGCGGCACACCCGCAGTACCACCCGGCGGTCCAGGCTCTGTTGTGCCAGGCTCGCGCCGAAAAGCTGTGCGTGCACATGGGCGATCCAGAACACCAGGCCGGTGAGCAGCAGCAACAGCACCATCTCGACGCGGGGGAAGGAGCCGAGCGTGCCCGCGCCGATGATCACGGAGGCCGCGAGCATCGACCCGTAGACGGCACCGCTGCAGTCGGCCCGGGCCCGGCGCTCGGCCCTGCGTACCGTCCGGGGCGTGGCCTGCCCGGTACTGGACATCGTCGTTTCCCTCCGGCGCCGCTCGTGGTCACAGCATTCGCGGTCCGCGTACGGCGGTCCGCACCGCCTCCCTCGTACGCGTGCGTCGTGCCGTCAGCCGAGGGCGTCCATCTCGTGGTCGAGCGAGAGGGCGGCCGTGATGAGTGCCAGGTGGGTGAACGCCTGGGGGAAGTTGCCGAGCTGTTCCCCCGTCGACCCGATCTCCTCCGCGAACAGGCCCGCGTGGTTGGCGTAGGTCAGCATCTTGTCGAAGCCGTACCTGGCCGGGCCGAGCTGTCCCGCCCGCGCCAGCGCGTCGACGTACAGGAAGCTGCACAGGGAGAACGTGCCCTCGCTGCCGCGCAGGCCGTCCGGGGACGCCTGTGTGTCGTAGCGCTGCACGAGGCTGTCGGAGACGAGTTCGTGCTCCATCGCGTCGAGGGTCGACAGCCAGCGCGGATCCTTCGGCGAGATGAAGCCGACGGACGGCATCAGGAGCAGGGACGCGTCGAGGGTGGTGTCCTCGTAGTTCTGGACGAACGACCGCCGGCTCGTGCTCCAGCCGCGCTCCATCACCTGGCGCAGGATGTCGTCCCGTGCCGTGGTCCATTCCGGGATGTCGGCGGGCCGGGCGAAGTCGCGGGCCATCCGGATGCCCCGGTCGAAGGCGACCCAGCACATGAGGCGGCTGTAGGTGAAGTCCTTCTGTCCGCCCCGGGTCTCCCAGATCCCCTCGTCGGGCCGGTCCCAGGCCTTGACCAGCCAGTCGAGCACGCCGGCCAGGGCCTGCCAGCCGTCGTAGGGCGGTGCTTCCCCGGTGTCCTGCACCGCCTGGGACAGGGCGAGCACCGCCTCTCCGTAGATGTCCAGCTGGAGCTGTCCCGCGGCGCCGTTGCCCGCGTACACCGGCGCCGATCCGCGGTAGCCCTCCAGGTGATCCAGGGGCTCCTCCGTCAGCTCGGGGTCGCCGTCGACGCGGTACATGATCTGCAGGGGTTCCCCGCTGACCGTGCGGCCCGCCTTCAGCCGGTCGCCGAGCCAGCCGCGGAACGCGTGGGCCTCCTCGACGTGGCCCAGTCCCAGCAGCGCGCCGACCGACATCGAGCCGTCCCGCACCCAGGTGTAGCGGTAGTCCCAGTTGCGGCCGCCGCCGATCTGCTCGGGCAGCCCCATGGTGGGGGCGGCGACGGGCGCTCCGGTGGGCGCGTACGTGAGCAGTTTCAGGGTGATGGCCGCCCTGTTCACCATGTCCTGCCAGCGTCCGTGGTAGTGACTGCGGCGTACCCACGCGTGCCAGAAGTCCCGGGTGCTCTCGAACAGGGCCGTGACGTCCGGGTACGTCAGCGGCGGCACGGGGGTGTCGTCGGCGTCGCCCACCGTCAGGACGACGGCCGCGGACTCGCCCTCGCTCAGGGTCAGTTCGCTGCGGACGTCGTCGCCGTCCCGGGCCCATCGCACCGCGCCGGCCGTCTGGAGCACCGCCTGTGCGCCGGGGGCGTCGAAGCGCACGGCGTCCTCGGCCAGGTCGACGCGGTGTCCGGCGCGGGCGTAGTCGAAGCGGGGCCGGCACCGCAGGGTGAAGCGGACCCGGCCGCGGGTGACCCGCAGGATCCTGACCAGCCGGTGCCTGCCCGCCACGCGCTCGGGGCGGTCCACCGGCATGAAGTCGACCACCTCGCCGACGCCCGACTCGGCCAGGAAGCGGGTCACCAGGATCGCGGTGTCCTGGAGGTAGAGCTGGACCGGGGGCCGTTCGGTGTCGGCGGACACGGCGAAGTGGCCGCCGCGGTCGTGGTCGAGGAGCGAGGCGAACACACTGGGCGAGTCGAACCGGGGCGCGCACAGCCAGTCGACGGTGCCGTCGGAGGAGACCAGTGCGGCGGTCTGCAGATCGCCTACCAGCCCGTGGTCGGCGATGGGGGGATAGCGTCGCATGGTCGGTGCTCCTTCCGTGCCGGAGCGCCGCCGGGCATCGCATGTCCCGGCACGGTGTCGCGCCCCGCGACCGCCACCATCGCCGCACGGCGTCCCGGCGGCCTCCCCCGCCGCGGGTGAGTTGTCCGCGGACGGCCGTGGGACAGGCCGTCAATTCGCGGCGCATTCCGGCAGGACACGTACGCCGAAGATCGTTCATGGATGTCGTCGCTTTCACGCCCCCGACGCCGTCCGTCGTCATTCGATTTCGTTTTCCGCATTCTTCGCGGGAGTGATCAGGCCATTCGGGGGAAGCCCGTCGCATTCTCGAAAAGCCGGGTTTGGACCGGCCTCGTTCGGTCAGCCGTACCAGTAGATCGCACGGACAGAGCGACGAAGCATCAGTGAGGACGTGATCCGCAGTGGCACAGGACGAGAAGGCCAAGGCAAAGACCGAGCAGGCCAAGGGCAAGGTCAAGGAGACCCTCGGCCAGGCCGTCGGCAACGAGCGGATGACCGCCGAGGGCAAGGCGGAACAGTCGAAGGGTGACGCCCGCCAGGCCAAGGAGAAGACCAAGGACGCATTCCGGCATTGAGGGGCCAGCCGATGCGCAGGGCCCGCCGCACGCTCTTGCGGCGGGCCCGCTTCTTTTAAGAAGGAGCGAGAACATGCTCGCGGAGTACCGTACGTCTTCTCCCCACGGCCTGACGGCCGAGCCGTCGCGGCGCGCCCCGTCCCGGCCGAGCAGCCCGGCCGAGGTGCGCGAGGAGCTGAGGCACGCGCTGGCCGAGGCCCAGCGATCCCGGCGGCGCATCGCCCAGGGCGGCGACGAGATCATCGGCGACGCCCTGCTCGTGGCCACGGAACTCACGACCAACGCGATGCTGCACGGCGGCGGTGTCACCGGTTTCGAAGTGGCGCTGGACGACGAGGTCGTACGCCTGTCGGTGAGCGACAGCAGCCGGGAGTACCCCGCGCCGAAGCGCGACGACGGCGAGCGGGGATACATGGGCCCCGGAGGCCATGGCTGGCCCATCGTCTGCCGGCTGGCCCGCGACATCACGATCTCGGAGCTGCGGACCGGCGGGAAGCGCATCACGGCCGTGGTACCGCTCGCCCACCCGTGAGCCCCGCCGTCGCGGGCCCGTCCCTCCGGCACGGCAGACGTCCGACCGGGCGCCCCCGCGGGGGCGCCCGGTCGTCACGGACAGGGGTGTGCCGCTCCCGCCCGGGTCAGCCCTTGACGATGCCGCGGACGTTCTCGACCGAGCCGCAGCCGGACCCCAGCTGGTGCGCCCGCTCCTTCAGGAAGGCGACACCGAGCTCTTCGCGGCGCTTCATGGCGACGTTCTCGCGCGCGCCGTTGAGGATCGTGCGCTCCTCCTCGTCGGCATGGTGCGTGATGGCCTCGACGAGCTCTTCCAGCTTCTCGTCCCACTCGTCGGAGCCGACCTCGTCGACCTCCAGGAGGGCGAGCAGCGCCTCGTTGCCCTCCTCGTGCTCCTCCTCGCCGTGCTCGACCTCTTCGTTGTCGATGTTCCGGTAGCGCTTGAGGGCCGGGTAGACCTCGGCCTCCTCGGCGAGGGCATGGGCGATCAGGAGGTGGGAGAACTCCTCCAGCGCCTGCGCCCTGTCCGCCTCGACACTGCGCATCCGCCGGAAGAGGTCCTCCATCGTGCGGTGGTCTTCAAGAATGAGTTCGACGACATCGTGCGTCTCGGACATGTGCGGTGTGCCTTCCCCGGTGGTCGGTGGTCATCAGGTCCTGGGGACGACTACCCCCGTGTCCGCAGAAAATCGCCGGCCCGCACACACCGCTCAGGACGGAGCGGAGGACGGGCCGGACGATGGGCAGGGAAGGACCGTGACGCCGTTGCACCGCTACGCCGTGAGCGCCCGCCGGGTCGGGAGGGACTGCCGGGTCGGGAGTGCCTGTCCCGCTGCCGGGCGGGGCTGCCGGTTCGTGGGGGTCTGCCAGGCCGCGGGGGCCTGCCGGGCCGGGACGGCCTGTCGGGGCACGCTCGTCGACGAGGTGCCGCGCGCCACCGGACGCACCGGGTAGGTGGTCTTGGCCGGGTCCGTCACCGGATCCCCGAGCACGATCCGGCCCGCCGCGTGCAGCGCGTCGCACTCGTCCGTGGGCAGGGCCACATAGCAACCCCCGTACGCCGAACCGGCGCTGACGGACTGCCAGTAGCCGTACCTGCGGCGGCCGTTGGCGTGCACGGTCAGGCAGACGGGGACCCGCTGCACCTGGATGAGGCGCAGCACCTCGGCACCGCCGGGGGTCAGTGGCGCGGGGGTACGCGAGAGGGCCCGCAGCATGTCGGCGCTCCCGTCCGCGGCTCGCGGCACGGCACGGAGGTGGGAGGAGGGCGTCATGTGCGGGCGGCCTTTCGACGGACGGGTTCGATCGCGTGTCACCGGGGACGATGACGTCTTGATGCTCTGCATTCTTCCGGAGGGCACTGACAATGCGGCCGAGGCCACTCCGTACCGGCCCCGGGAGTCCAGGTTCACCGGTGGTCCGGCGGGATCGGGCCGTGGTGGGCGCGGCCCTCCAATTCGCCCTGGACGAAGGGGTCGTCGGCGCTGTCGTACACCCCGGCGTGGTCGAAGAGCGCTTCGGTGATGCGCTCCCACTCCTCGATCTCCGCCTGCGCGACCAGCGCGTCCCTGCCGGTGAGCGTCCCGTCCCCGGCCGCCCCGCGGGCGCGCTCCAGCGCTTCCTTCGCCTCGTGGTGGCGCATTCCCGTGGCCGAGCGCCGTACCCGTGCCCAGGCGTCACGCTCGTCGTCGGACGGCTCCGCCACTTCGTCGTTCATGTCGTCGACGAGACCGGACACCCGGTCCTGCTCCAGACCCACCGCTCCACCTCGTTCGGCTATGGCGCTGATCGCTTCCCTCAGCGGTCCCGTTCCCGTCTGCCCCCCATACACGGTCCGACACCTGCCGGCTCCGACGAAGCGCCACGTCAAGGCGTCGTCACGGCAACGCTTCGTCACGTCGTCACGTCAACGCGTCATCACGTCAACGCGTCGCCACGTCGGGTGGCGCGCGCGGCGGGGGCTACGCGCTGCCGCGGGAGGCGCGGCCACCGGCGCGGCGCCGCAGGGCGCGTCGTTCACCCTCGCTCCTGCCGCCCCACACACCGATGCTCTGGCCCGTCTCGAGCGCCCACTCCAGGCACTGCGCCTGCACCGGGCAGCGTCGGCACACGCTCTTCGCGTCCTCGATCTGCACGAGCGCCGGGCCCGTGTTGCCGATGGGGAAGAAGAGATCGGGATCGACGGTGCGGCATTCCGCGTCCTCGCGCCAGCCTTCCATGAGTGCCTCCTTGGGTGGTGATGATGTCGTTCACGGGGTTCGGTTCCCCCTCCGGGTCACCCACGACGGCACCGGTGAAACAAGGAGTCTTGTGGGACAGTGCTGCTCCGGTGTCCGGCAGCACGGGCGATCACGTACGCGCGGGGCGCCGGGGGACCCGGCCTCGGCACGACGGGGGCACCCGGGTGACAAGATGGGATCTCCATGGGCCACGGCCGGGACATTTCTACGAACAAGCAGGTGACGCATGTCGCAGCAGCCGGGCGAGGTCTGGGAGCAGTTCGCGATCGCCGTGGCGGAGATGGCGCGGGACCTGCTGGCGCAGGACTCCGCCCAGGGCACCCTGGACCGGGTCGTGGAGCACGCGAAGGTCCTGATCAACGGGTGTGACGAAGCCGGCATCCTCACCGTACGGCAGGGGAAGGTGAACGCCCTGGCGGCGACGGGCGACGTGGTCCGGCACGCGGACCGGATCCAGCAGGACCTGCAGGAAGGCCCGTGCTTCGACGCCGTGACGGACCGTCAGCAGGTCTACACGATCGAGGACATGACGAAGCCGAGCAAGCAGTGGCCGCATTTCACTCCCCGGCTCAGGGAGCTGGGGATGGGAAGCATGATGGGCTTCCTGCTCTTCACCGAGGACGACGACCTCGGCGCCCTGAACCTGTACTCGCACGAGCCGGACACCTTCGACGAGGCCGCCAGACGCGCCGGCTGGATCCTTGCCTCGCACGCGGCGGTGGCCTTCTCGGCGGCCCGTACGCACCAGCAGCTCAGTCACGCCCTGGAGACCCGGCACGAGATCGGCGAGGCCATCGGCATCCTCATGGAGCGCTACGGCCTGGCCGAGGACGCGGCCTTCAAGGTGCTCAAGAAGACCTCCCAGGACCGCAACGTCAAAGTGCGCGAGATCGCCCGCCAGATCTGCCGTACGGGCGAGAGGCCCGGCTGACCGCCGGGCCGCGCTCCGCCGGGCCCCTCGCCCGCCGTGCCCGTGCCTCCTGGCGGCGGGCTCACAGGAAGCGGCGGATCGGGACGACCGCCGCTTCCCGGGCCCGCTGGACGACCGAGCGCCGCTTCCAGCGGCCCTCCTCGATCAGGACGCCGTTCGCGATGTCCTCCTCGAAGTGGGCGTCGAGGGTGGCGGTGAACTCCTCGTCCAGGACGGCGAGCATGATCTCCTCGTCGTGGTCGAGCGAGCGGCGGTTGAAGTTGGTCGAGCCGACCAGTGCGGCGACCCGGTCCACGGTGATGACCTTGGCGTGCATCATCGTCGGCTGGTACTGGTAGATCTTCACGCCGCAGGCGGTGAGGTCCTCGTAGTAGTGCTGGCCCGCCAGCTGGCAGACCCGCTTGTCCGTGTGCGGGCCGGGCAGCAGGATCTCCACCTCCACACCCCGGCGGGCCGCCGCGCACAGCAGCTCGATGAAGAACGCGTCCGGCGCGAAGTAGGCCGTGGCCAGCCGGAAGCGTTCCTCGGCCGACTCCAGCATCACCCGGAGCAGGGTCTGCATGTCCTGCCACCCGAAGCTGGCCGAGCCGCGCACCACCTGCACCACGGCCCCGCCCTCGGGTTCGTGTCCGACGAACCGGTCGCGCCCGTCGAAGAGTTCGTCGTGGCACTCGGCCCAGTTCTGCGCGAAGGCGGCGGCGACACCGTCCACGGCGGGCCCGCGGACCTCGACGTGGGTGTCGCGCCACTCGTGCTCGTTGCGCGCGTTCCCGCACCACTCCTCCGCGATCCCCACCCCGCCGGTGAAGGCCGTCTGCTCGTCGACGACGAGCACCTTGCGGTGGCAGCGGTGGTTCTGCTTGAACGGTGAGAGCGCCAGCGGCCTGCGGAACCACGCCACCTGCACCCCGGCCTGCTCCATGGCCGCCAGCAGGTCCTTCTCGATCAGCCTGCTGCCGAACCCGTCCAGCAGCAGCCGCACCCGCACACCGGCCCGGGCCCGCTCGGTGAGCGCCTCGGCGAACTCACGGGCGATGTCGCCCTTCCAGTACACGAAGGTCATCATGTCCACGGTGTGTTCGGCGGACCGGATGCCCGCCAGCATCGCGGCGAAGATCTCGTCGCCGTTGCGCAGGGCGGTGAGGGTGTTGCCCTCGGTCGCCGCGATACCGATGAGTCTCTCCAGCCGCCGGCGTATCCGCTGCGCACGGTCCTCGTAGACCGGCGCGGCCGGCGTCCCGGCGCGGGGGGAGGTCTTCTGCAACTGGTCCTTCGTACTGGTCATGGCATCACCCGGCCGGCACGGGGAGGAGACAGGAGGATGCACGCGGCCCGGTCCGGCACGGGCGCGGCGAGCAGACTGTACTCCGGCTTCCCGGACACGCGGCGCCGGGAGCGGCGAACGCGACGATCGAGGATCCGTCGGGTCCGTGCGCACATGTCCGCGGGCACAGTGGGCAGGAGACGGGCGATGCGTTCTCCGGTCGGGACGGCACCTTAGGCGCCGGCGGCGACGCGAGCGACAGCAGAGCCAAGGGATCGAAAGGACCGGCAGAGCCGTGAGTGAAGAGCAGGATCCGCTCCGTGAGGCGGCCGCGCCGATCGTGGCCGAGCCCGCGCCCGATCTGCAGCTGCAGATGCTGGTACGGCTGGTCGGCCAGGACCCGCAGGCCGCCCTGCCGATCACTTTGATCATCGGGGGTGGTCTCCTGCACGGCGACCTCATCTCGCACAAGGCGTGGACGACCGACTGGGCGCAGAGCCTGCGCGGCGTCGACGGACCCGGCGCACAGCTGCTGGAGCGGTTCCCCGAGCAGGTGGACCAGGCGGTCGCCGAGAAGCAGGGGCGCCCGGCCCCGCAGCGACTGCCCCAGTGGATCCACCTACGGGACGCCACCAGTGTCGTCGGCGCGGGCGGACCCGTCGTCATGCCCCTGTGGCGGGGGCGGCTCACGGACATCTCCGGCTGGTCCCTGGGCAGGCCCGACGGCTCCCCGGGCGAAGCCGGGGACGACCACCGCTGACGTACGGGACCGACCGCGTCCGGGACACCGGCCGGCCGGCCGGGTCGCGCAGCCGGTGATGGGCCAGGACCGTGTTCCGCAGGCCGCGCACCGGTCTGCGCCCCAGCCGGTGCACCGCCGCCACCGGACGGGGGCGGCTCGCGAAGCCCTCCCCCACGCACAGTTCCCGCGTCTTGAGCCGGTCCTTGTACTCCTTGTCGCCACGGCTCAGGTCCATGATCCGCGCGCCCTCCCGGCCCGCGGCCTCCGCCGTCCGCCGTCCGTCGTCCGTCGTCCGTCGATGCACGTTCCCCGGCCGACGGCCGACGGCCGGGACCCGAAGTGTTCGACGGGGGCTCACACTTCGCGAAACAGCATGCAGCCTGTCAAGGCTCGTGGTCGTGACGGAAAAGGTGCGGGCCGGGTGGCCCCGGACACGGGGGCGGGTGCGAACGCGTTCTGGATCATGGCCCGGATGACGCGACGGGATCCAGGTAGCATCCGGCCCCAGCAGCACACGATGACGAGGAAAGGTCACCGCCATGTCCGAAGTCGAATCGGCCGCCACGCAGCTCAAGACCCAGTACGCCGCCCAGGTCGCCGCGGACCTGGAACGCAACACCAAGGAGCAGGAACGTATCGGCGCCGAAGTGGCTTCGCTGGAGGAGCAGTTGCGCGGCCTGCGGCACGACCGGACCCTGCTGGCGCAGCTGCAGCGGGCGCTGGGTGGTGACGACTCCGCCCAGGCGGCGGCCACCACGGCGAAGCGGAAGAAGACGGCCACCGGACCGGCCGCCACGAAGTCGGCGGCCGAGTCCGGGAGTTCGGCGTCCGCCGCTTCGAAATCCGTCGCCTCGAAATCCGCCGCCGCGAAGCCCGCCGCCGCGAAGCCGGCCCTCGCGAAGCCGGCCCCCGCCCGGCCCACCCTCGTCGAGCTCATCCGTGACCACCTCGGCCGGCAGTCCGAGCCGCGCTCGTCCGCCGAGGTCGCCACCGCGCTGGCCGAGGCCCACCCGGATCGCGAGATCAAGCCCAAGGTGGTCCGCACCACGATCGAGGGGCTGGTCGCCAAGGGGCAGGTCCAGCGCACCAAGCAGGGGTCGTCCGTCTTCTACACGACGGCCGCGGCCGCCGCGGCTCCCGGCGACACCGCGGAGACCACGCAGGTCACCGAGACCGGGACCGAACAGGCGCCGGATACCGCCTGACCCGTACCGGACGGCCGACGGGGCGTGGTGAACCCCGCCGGCCGGTGGTCGCCGGATCAGACGGCGGCGCAGGTGGCGCCGTTGAGCGCGAACGCGGTCGGAACGGCGTTGACGGTCCCCTTGTTGGCCGTGAAACCGACAGTGACCGAGCCGCTCGCGGGGATGGTGGAGGTGTACGAGGCCGCGGCGACACTCACCGAGGCGCCGCTCTGGGTCGGGGTGCCGCCCCACATGTTGGAGACGGTCTGCCCGTTGGCGAAGGCGAAGACCAGCCGCCACCCGCTGATGACGGTGGTGCCCGTGTTGCGGATGGTGATCTCGCCCTGGAAGCCCCCCGGCCACTCGTTGCCGACGCGGTAGCCGACGGAGCAGGTCGTACCGGGTGAACTCCCGTCGTCCGTGGTGACGTTCACCGTGGCCGAGCGGGCCGACCGGTTCCCGGCCGCGTCACGTGCGTACACGGCGAAGGTGTAGGCCGTGTTCGCGGTGAGGCCGGTCACGGTGGCGGTGTTCATGGTGGACGCGGCGACCGTGCTCTCGGAGGTGCCGACGCGCACGACGTCGTAGCCGGTGACGCCGACGTTGTCGGTCGCGGCGGTCCAGGTCAGGGTCACGGACGTGGCAGCCACGGCGGACGCGGCGGGGGTTCCCGGAGTGGTCGGGGCCTGGGTGTCGCCCGGGTTCCCGCCGCCGAAGACCGTGGCTTCCTTCGAGGTCTGTGCGATGCCGTTGACGCCGTTGAAGATGCGCTGCCCCCAGGAGCTGAGCCGACCGGGGTCGAAGCCGATCACCAGGTCGAGGATCGGATCCGTGTTGCCGCTCCAGGACCAGGCGAGGTACCCGAGCCGCAGCTGCTGCGCCGCGGCCATCATGGTGTCCTCGTCCGGGTCGCCGTACTGGTCGGCCGGTCCGCCGAACTCGCCGATCAGGATCGGCAGTCGGGCGTTGACGAAGGCGTTCAGGTAGTCGGTGATCTCCTGTGCGGTGTCGTAGACGCTGTACATGTGGATCGAGAAGATCAGGTTGCCGGTGGTGTCGGCGTCGTAGACGGCCTGGGCGTTGGTGCGCATGACGTTCTGCCAGTCCTGGCCCCAGTTGGGTGCGTCCACCATGATGGTGTGCTCGAACCCGGCGGTGCGCAGTTTCTTGACGGCGGCGATCGTGGGAGCGGTCCAGCCCGCCGGATCGGTGTTGCCCCAGGGCTCGTTGCCGATGTTGATGATGACGTAGTTCTCTTCGCCGGCGAGGACGCTCTTCAGGCCGATCCAGTAGTCGGCGGCCTGGTCGAGGGTGGCTGCGGCGCTCTCCTCGGCGTATCCGGTGGTGTCGTGCACCTCCAGTACGCAGATCAGCCGGTTGGCCTTGCACTGGGCGACGACGCCGGCCACGTCCTCGGCACTGTTCTTGGTCCAGCGGTGGCCGTTGGACAGGACGACGCGGACGGTGTTGGCACCGAACGCCTTGATGTCGGCCAGCGACTGCGTCTGGCTCGGATACCAGGTGTGGGCGTGATTGACGCCGCGCATAACGAAGTCGTTGCCGTTGCCTTCGAGCAGGCGTCCGTCGTCGATGTGGAGGCCGGTCGCGAGGACGTCCGGGGACTTGGCATGTGCGGCGGTCGGGACGAGGGCGCCGAGAACGACAAGCCCGAGGAACGCTGCCAGCCCGGCCAGCAGCGCGCTGACGAGGGTCTTTCGAGTCGTGCTTCTTGTTCTTCTCACTGCGACTCCAGAAAGTGAGCGCCAAGAAACGTGAGTTTCGGATGGGTGGGAGCGCTCCCATAGAGTCACTTCGTCAGGGGCACGTCAAGACTTGACGCACGTTCCGACGCGTAACAGGTGTGAAGAACCGCCGGCCGCCCCAGGCACCGTGACCACCCGTACGCCCCTGGGGGGCCGCTTGTCACCACCCCGGTACGCGCACTAGTGTCACCACGCCTTGGTGCTCGGGAAATCGGTGTGATGCCGGTGCGGCCCTCGCCACTGTGATCGGGAAGTCCGGCTCCGGCCCTCACGGGCAGCCACTGGGTCCTCGGACCCGGGAAGGCGGAGCACGGGCGGTTTTGACCCGTAAGCCAGGAGACCGGCCAAGGCGCGTCAACCATCCACGAGGTGCTGGAGAGGGTCTGCAGAGCCATGCACATAGCCGAGGGTTTCCTTCCTCCGGCGCACGCGGTCGCCTGGGGCGTCGCGTCGGCGCCGTTCGTCGTCCACGGAGTCCGGTCGCTCACCCGTGAGGTCAGGGAGCATCCCGAGAGCACGCTGCTCATCGGGGCGTCCGGGCCGTTCACGTTTGTCCTCTCCGCACTGAAACTGCCGTCGGTGACCGGCAGTTGCTCGCACCCCACCGGCACGGGCCTCGGTGCCGTCCTGTTCCGGCCGCCGGTCATGGCGGTGCTGGGCACCATCACCCTGCTCTTCCAGGCACTGCTGCTCGCGCACGGCGGGCTGACCACGCTCGGCGCCAACGTCTTCTCGATGGCGATCGCCGGGCCCTGGGCCGGCTACGGGATCTACCGGCTGCTCCGGCTGTTCGGCGCGCCGCTGATGGTCGCGGTGTTCTTCGCCGCGTTCGTCGCCGACCTGTCCACGTACTGCGTCACCAGCGTGCAGCTCGCGCTCGCGTTCCCCGACCCGAGCAGCGGGTTCCTGGGCGCGCTCGGCAAGTTCGGCTCGATCTTCGCTGTCACGCAGATCCCGCTCGCGGTGAGCGAGGGCCTGCTCACCGTGCTCGTGATGCGTCTGCTGGTGCAGTCGAGCAAGGGCGAACTGACCCGGCTCGGCGTGCTCCTCACCAAGGAGCGGTCCCGGACCGGGACGGCCGACACGACGGAGGCGGTGGCCCGATGAGCCGTAACGCGAAGATCAACACCCTGCTGCTGCTCGTCGTGGCCGCCCTCGCGGTACTGCCGCTGGCCCTGGGACTGGGCGACCACAAGAAGGAACCGTTCACAGGCTCCGACGCGGAGGCGGAGACCGCGATCACCGAGATCGAACCGGACTACGAGCCGTGGTTCTCGCCCCTGTACGAGCCGCCGTCCGGGGAGATCGAGTCGGCGCTCTTCGCCCTGCAGGCCGCCCTCGGCGCGGGCGTCCTCGCCTACTACTTCGGTCTGCGCCGGGGCCGCCGCCAGGGCGAACTGCGGGCCCTGGCCACAAAGGACGGCCAGGACAGGGCGCATGCCACGTCCCCGGCCGGCGGTACCGGTGCGGCACACGGCACGTCCGCGGCCGGCGGTACCGCCGAGTCCGTGTCCCGACGGGCCTGAGTCTTCGTGCTGCCCATCGACGCGGCGGCGCACAGCAGCCGCTGGCGCCACCGCCACCCCGTGGACAAGGCCGTGCTCGGGCTCGGTCTGACCGTGCTGGCGATCTCGCTCCCGCCCTGGCCCGGCGCCGCCCTGGTGCTGGTGACCGCCCTCGTCGTGCTGCTGGGCCCCGCCGCCGTACCCGGGCGCAGGCTCTGGCGCGCCTACCGGGTGCCGCTGGGGTTCTGCGTGACCGGGGCGCTGCCGCTGCTGTTCCAGGTCGGCGGTCCGGACGGGTTCGTGACCCTGGCCGGGGGCGGGCCGGTGCGCGCCGGCGAACTCCTGCTGCGCACCTCGGCGGCCTCCCTCGGGGTGCTGCTGTTCGCGTTCACCACTCCCCTGTCCGACCTGCTGCCCCGGCTGGTGAACGCCGGGGTGCCCGCGCCGGTCGTCGACGTCGCCCTGGTGACGTACCGGATGAGCTTTCTGCTCCTGGACTCGGTACGTCGGATCAGGGAGGCGCAGGCCGCGCGGCTCGGGCACACCACACGGGCCGCCTCCTGGCGCTCCCTGGCCGGGCTCGGCGCCACCGCTTTCGTGCGGGCCTTCGACCGGGCGACCCGGCTGCAGGCCGGGCTCGCCGGGCGCGGTTACGACGGCACCCTGCGCGTCCTGGTGCCGCCGGCGCGGATCTCCGCGCGCTTCACGTTCCTGAGCACGGCCCTGCTCGCGGGCCTGGCCGCACTCACCTTCGTACTGGAAAGGCCGCTGCGATGAGCGAGCCCGTGCTGGTCGCCCTGCGGGGCGCGTCCTACGCGTACGAGGACGGGCCGACCGTGCTCGACGGCCTGGACTTCGAGGTGCGCGCGGGGCGCGCGCTCGCCCTGCTCGGCCGCAACGGCAGCGGCAAGACCACACTGATGCGGCTGCTCAGCGGCGGACTGCGGCCGCGCGGCGGGCAGTTGACGGTCGAGGGCCGCCCGGTCCGCCACGACCGCAAGGGCCTGACCCTGCTGCGTACGACCGTCCAGTTGGTGGTGCAGGACCCCGACGACCAGCTCTTCGCCGCCTCGGTCGGCCAGGACGTGTCGTTCGGGCCGCTGAACCTCGGCCTGCCGGACGCCGAGGTACGGGCCCGGGTGGACGAGGCGCTCGCCGCCCTGGACATCACGGCCCTGGCCGACCGGCCCACCCATCTGCTCTCCTACGGGCAGCGCAAGCGGACCGCGATCGCGGGCGCCGTGGCGATGCGTCCCCGTGTCCTGATCCTCGACGAGCCCACCGCGGGGCTCGACCCGGACGGGCAGGAGCGGCTGCTCACGACCCTCGACGGGCTGCGCGGGAGCGGCACCACCGTGGTGATGGCGACCCACGACGTGGACCTGGCCCTGCGCTGGGCCGACGACGTGGCGCTCCTCACCCCGTCCGGAGCGGTCACCGGCCCCGCCGCCGCGACCCTGGCCCGCACGGACCTGCTGGCGGCGGCGGGGCTGCGGCTGCCGTGGGGCATCGCGGTGACGGAACTCCTGCGCGCGCGGGGCCTCTGGACCGGCACCTCCCCCGGCCCGCGCACCGCCGAGGAACTGGCCTCGATGACCGTGCGGCACTGCGCTCCCCCGGTGCCGGCCGACGGCTGACGCGTCAGTCGCCGGCCGGCATCACCTTGGTCACCCTGCCGCGGGCGTCCGCCTGCAGGTAGCCGCTCCTGCTGTACTCGTCGCCGAGGTAGGCGGCCATGTACGCGGGCCTGTCGAAGACGTCGTTGGGCGGGACGACGAGCAGATAGCGGCTCGTGGGGTCGTCCACGTTCAGTTTCTTCCCCGCCTCGGCGAAGAGGGCGGGGACCTTGTCCCAGTCGAAGCCGTCCAGGCTCATCGGCTGGGCCCCGCCGGCCAGCTGCCCCTTGACGATGCTCTCCTGCACGCCCCGGCCGACGTAGTAGGTGTACTGGTCGTAACTGGTCCTGCTGCCCTTGACCAGCACCTGGGCGGAAACGAAGTCGGGGTACACCGAGAAGCTGCCGTACCGGTCACGGCCCGTCTCCTTCTCCAGGGCCTCGATCGCGGTGCGGATGCCGTCCCCGGTCAACAGACCGGTGGTCCTGTCCCGTTCGGCCGGCCGGGGCGTGGTGCCTGGGCCGGTGCCGGTGCCGGCGGGGGAGGCCGACGAGGACGTCCTGTCCGAAGGATCCGCGGTCACCCCGGTCCCCGGATCCTTCGTGGAGGACGCGTCCGACCTCCACCCGTCGGGCAGCAGGGTCCACCCCAGCACGCCCACGAGCACCGTCCCCACGACGGACAGCGCGATCGTGGTCCGGCGCCGCCGTCCCGCCGGCCGTGCGGGGGACGGCGCGTCCGGCGCCGTCGGCCGCTGCGGGGGCGGGCCCGGGTCCGGCGGGGGCGGGAGCCGGTAGGACGTGGGTTCCGTACGGGACCCGGTCGCGGCCGCCAGCATCCGGTCCAGCGAGCCGGCGTCCGGACGGGCCGCCGGATCCTTCACCAGCACCCGCACCAGTACGTCCGTCAGCGGGCCGGCCCTGCGGGGCGGCGGCACGTCCTCGTACAGGACCGCCGCGAGGGTGGCCAGCGTCGTGCCGCGGCGCAGCGGGTGCTCGCCCTCGACGGCGGCGTACAGCATCATCGCGAGCGACCACAGGTCCGAGGCCGGTCCGCCGTCGTGGCCCGCGATGCGCTCGGGCGCCATGTAGTCGGGCGTGCCGATGATCGCGCCGGTGGCGGTGAGGGCCGTGGACTCCCGGATCGCCGCGATGCCGAAGTCCGTGAGCACGGGGCGGCCGTCGGGGCGCAGCAGTACGTTGGCGGGTTTGACGTCCCGGTGCTCGATGCCGGCCCCGTGCGCGGCGCGCAGTGCCGCGAGCACCTCCCGCCCGGTCCGCGCCGCCTGCGCGGGGTCCATCGGGCCGCGCTCCAGCCGGTCGGCGAGCGAGCCGCCGCCGACCAGTTCCATCACGATCCAGGGGTACGTCCCCTCACCGCCGTCGACGATGTGATGGATCGTCACGACATTGGGGTGGTCGATCCTGGCCAGCGCCCGGGCCTCACGCAGTACCCGTTCCCGCAGTGTCCGGGCGCCCGCCGGGTCGTACTCGGCGAGGTCGACGTCGGGCGGCCGCACCTCCTTGACGGCCACGTTCCGGTGCAGGGCGAGGTCCGTGGCACGCCAGACCGTGCCCATTCCGCCGCCGCCGAGCCGTGCCTCCAGCCGGAACCGTCCGTCGATGACCCGTCTGCCGGAGTCCGCCTCGCTCATGCGCGGGAGCATAGAGGACGGGTACGACAGCCGTCCCCGGGCGGGCGGTCCCTACCGCACGTCGGCGGCCGTCGACCTGCCGAGGTAGGTGAGGGGGCCGGGGTCGGGCACCGGGATCTCGTGGAAGCCGAGACGGTCGTAGAAGGCGCGCGCGGCGGTGTTGGCGCTGACCATGCCGAGGTGGACCGCCGGGACCGCGCGGTCGTGCAGGGCGGCCAGGAACGTGTCCGTCAACGCCCGCCCGAAGCCCCGCCGTTGCCATGGAGGCAGGAGGTCGATGTGCAGGTGGGCCGGGTACGCCGCCAGTTCCGGCAGCAGCATCCGCTCGGGGGTGTGCAGGAGTGCGACCATCTCCTCACCGGGGGTGCGGGGCGGCGCCGTGGGCGCGGGGTAGCGGCCGGCGACGCGCGGTATCCAGGTCTCGCGGAACTCCTTCACGAGCCGCGGGGTGTCCGCGGTACCGATGACGTACCCGACCGCCCTGCCCCGTCCGTCGTCCAGGACGAAGGCCAGTTCCGGTTCCAGATGGCAGTAGGGGGCGGCGAAGACGGAGGGCATCAACTCCTCGTCGGGGTAACGCCCGCGGGAGTCCCCTCCGTCGAGCGCGGTCAGCACGCAGACGGTGGCGACCGCGGCACGGTCTGCGAGTCGGTAGGGACGGATTCTCGGCTGCGGATCCATGACGAGCATCCTGACCGCTGTGGGAGCGCTCCCACAAGTGCTGTGAGCGGGTTCTTCGCCCCTCGGCCGACACCGGGGAGGAGAGGAACCGTTCACCTGATGGCGTCTCTTATCAGGTTTCCATGAAAGAAGAGATATTTTCCATCCATCTCGCACGGATGTTTCACGACATGGTTAAGATCCGGAGCCTTGCACGTTTCCGGAGGGGGAATTTCTCATGCGCAAGCACCCAGTCATAGCCGCGGCCGTCACCGCTGTCACCACCGGCGCGCTGGCCGTCGTCGCCGCCGCGCCCGCCCAGGCGGCCGAGTACCGGTCGGCGCTCAAGGTCCGCGGCGTCCAGTACGACGCACCGGGCAGCGACTCCAACAGCTGCGCCACCGGCAACACGGCCCAGGAGTACCTGACGATCAAGAACTACTCGTCCTCGGCCACCGTCAACCTGAAGAACTACCTCGTGAAGGACAGGACCGGCAATCAGTTCCTCTTCACCGCGAACCACTACCTCCAGCCCGGCGACTACGTGAAGCTGCGCGGCGGCCACGGCACCGACTCCGACAGCCGCAACGTCGTCTACCGCGACAACTGCAACTTCCTGTGGAACAACCCGGGCGACACGATCTACCTCTACAAGCCCTCCCGCAGCCGTTCCGACGTGCACGCCTACACCAAGAGCGGTTCGGACTCCGACGGCAACGGCTACATCCGCTTCCACAACTGACCCGACGGCGGGCGGGTCTCAGGCCCCGGTGCCCGTCACGGCGTCCCGTGCGCGATGTCCCGTGCCGCGATGTGGCCGAAGGTCATGGCCGGTCCGATCGTCGAGCCGGCGCCGGCGTAGCTGTGTCCCATGACAGCCGCGCTGGCGTTCCCGGCGGCGTACAGGCCGGGGATGACGGATCCGTCCGGGCGCAGCACACGCGCCCGGGCGTCCGTGCGCAGGCCGCCCTTGGTGCCCAGGTCGCCCGGGACGATCCTGAGGGCGTGGAAAGGGGCCAGCCACAGCGGTGCCAGGCAGGAGTTCGGCAGGACCGCCGGGTCGGTGTAGTAGTGGTCGTAGGCACTGTCGCCGCGGTGGAAGTCGGTGTCGGTGCCGCCGCGCGCCAGGGCGTTGAAGCGGTCGACGGTCGTGCGCAGGGCGGCCGCCGGCACACCGATCGACCGGGCGAGGGCGTCGAGCGTCCAGGCCTTGTGCGCGGCACCGGCCGCGTACCACGCGTCGGGGAACGCGAAGGTCGGGGCGATGTCCTTGAAGAGGTAGCGGTTGCGGTGGTTCTGGTCGAGGATCAGCCAGGCCGGGATGTGCGGGGCGCTCGCGTCCTTCTCGTACATGGTGTGCACGACATCGCTGTAGGGGGCCGCCTCGTTGACGAAGCGCGCTCCGGCCGCGTTGACCAGGAGCCCTCCGGGCAGGGTGCGTTCGGCGAGGCAGAAGTACGGCTCGCCGGGCAGCGGAACGGCCGGGCCCCACCAGGCGTCGTCCATCAGGTCGAGTGCGGCGCCGGCCTGTCGGCCCGCCCTGATTCCGTCACCCGTGTTCTCCTTGGCGCCGACCGTCCAGGCCGTGCCGATGGGCTGTCGCTGGTACTGGTCGCGCATGGCGGCGTTGTGCTCGAAGCCGCCCGATCCGACGATCACGCCGCGCCTCGCCCTGATCAGGCCGGGGGTGCCGTTCCTGGTCACGACGGCTCCGGTGGCGGCTCCGCCCTCCAGGTACAGCTCGGTGAGCGGGGTGTTCAGCCACACGGGCACCTGGGCCGCCAGCAGGCCGGCGCGCAGGCCTGCCGCCAGTGACTGCCCCATGGTGAGCGGCTTCTGGCCGAGAAGCGCCGCGCGGGTGCCACGGGCCAGGCACTCGGTGGCGACGGCGGCACCCCTGGCGCTGACCGCGGCGAGGGCGAGCCACTTGTAGTCGGCGCCGAAGACGACCATGCCGCTCGGAACCGCCAGGTACGGCGGGTTCAGGCGGGCGAGTTCGCCGCCGAGGATGTTCCCGTCGAGCTGGTCGGGTTCGACGGAGCGGCCGCCGGACAGGCCTCCCGGCAGTTCCGGGTAGTAGTCGCTGTAGCCCTCCATCCAGCGGAAGCGCAGCGGGCTGTTGGCCATGACGAAGGAGAGCATGGCCGGCCCGTGTCCGAGGAAGGCCTGTCTGCGGTCGGCGGAGACCTCGGGTCCGGCCACGGCGGCCAGATAGGCCGCGGCCTTCGCGGGTATGTCGGGCACGCCCGCGGCCAGGACGACCGGGTTGTTCGGGATCCAGATCCCGGCGCCCGAGCGCGCCGCCGAACCGCCGAAGGTGGCCGCCTTCTCCACGACGACGCAGCTCAGACCCTGTTTGGCGGCTGTCAGCGCGGCGGTCATCCCCGCCGCGCCCGACCCGATCACGACGACGTCGTACGTGCCGAGCGGGGGTAGGTCGGCCGCCCGGGCCGCACCCGCCGTCGCGGGGAGGCCGGCCGCGAGCGCGAGCCCCGTTCCGGTGGCCGCGCCGAGCATCCGGCGCCGCGACGGGCCGTCCGGAGCGGGCACGGTGGGCGCGGGCGGCGTGGGGGGCAGGGTGGGCGGTGGGGGTCGGCGGGGCGGGCGCTCGGTGCGTCTCGCGGGGTCCGCGTTCGTGGCCATGGCAGGGGCGCTCCAACCGGGCGGAGGAGGGGGAGAGCGTGCTGTGCCCCGGGACGGCCTCAGGTCCGGCCGTCCCGGTTCCGGTGCGGAGTCAGGAATGTGGCGCGGAAGCCCTGAAGAGTCAAGGGTCACGCCGCCCGTACCCCGTCGCTTACCCGATCCGTGCCATGCCCGCCGGGCCGTCACCCGTTCGGCCGTCTCCTGCCGGACCGTCACCGGTCACGAAGGTCACCGCGGGCGCGTACGTCTCAGACGCAGTTGCGGACGAGCCACTCGTCGTCGTACGCGCTCCGCGCCGGGTCCGGGGCGATGGCCTGCTTCTCCTCGACGGTGTCCGCGAGGCGGATCCGCTCCGGAAGCGCGCCGAACCGCGCGCGGCGTGCCGCCCCGGCAACATCCGAAACCTGCTCTTCTTGCGCCATCCCGGCCTCCTGTGTCTCGGACCCACGACTGCACGACGTCAGCTGCCGTACCGGTGGCGATCATCACAGAGCGCGCGTCACCGGTCAAGGGGGTGACGGAGGACCGGAACCGGCCGAGGGGCCCGGGGGGCGTGGCGATCGCCTCCGCCGAGGGGGAGGGGTGTCAGCCTTCGCGGCCGGGGAGCATGGCCAGGGCCTGGGACCGCTGGGCGACGAGGTCGTCGTAGGTGCCGTCGCGCTCGGCCCAGCGGTGCATGCGGACCCCCTTCACCAGGATTTCGCGGGGGGTGGGGTCCGCCGAGAGCAGCTGCATGACCTCGGTGGCGAAGTCGTCGAGCGGCAGCGCGTGCGGATTCACCTTTTCCTGGCCCGCTGTGGCGACGGCCGGCGGGACGAGTTCGACGACGCCGACGCCGGTGCCGTCGAGTTGCGCGCGCAGTGCCTCGGAGTAGGCGTGCACCGCGGCCTTCGAGGCGGCGTAGGTGGGCATGGGCGGGAAGGGCAGGAAGGCGATGCCGGAGGTGACGGTGACGAAGGTGCCGGCGCCCCGCCGGACGAGGTGCGGGGTGAAGGCGTCGATGACCCGGATGGTCCCCACCAGGTTGGTGTCGATCGTCGTTTGCGCCGCCTCGAAGTGCGCGGGGTCGCGCAGGTCCTCCAGGAGCATGACGCCGGGCATCGTCACGACGGTGTCCAGCTCCGGGTACCGGGCGAGCACGGCGTCACGGGCGGATGCGACAGAGGCACTGTCGGTGACGTCGACGGCGACCGTGCCGAAACCCTCTCCGGCGAGTTCCACGAGTGCCTCCGGGCTGCGGCCGCCGACGGCCACGGTGCTGCCCGCCGCGGCGAACCGGCGGGCCAGCTCCCGCCCGATACCCGAGGTTCCGCCGACGATGAGAACGGTGCGGTTGGAGAGATCCACCAGATCTTCCCTTCGGTCCAGGGCGCCGCCGGCGTTCAGGCCCGCGGCGCGTCGTACAAGGTGTTCCGTTGGTGTGCTCCGTCCTCGCGAACGGCGCTGTTCCAGTCTTGGCGGCATCCGCCGGGTGTGACAGTGCCCCCGTCCTCCCTGGCCCTGCCAGGGCCCCCTCCGCATCCCGCACACCGCATTACGGTGTCGGTATGAAGGACGACGAATCCGGCAACCGGCTCGGCAGTTACCTCCGCGCCCGGCGCGAGCTGGTCTCCCCCGGTCAGGCAGGGCTCCCGCCCGGCGGCAACCGCCGGGTGCCCGGTCTGCGCCGTGAGGAGGTCGCCCTGCTCGCCGGAATCAGCCCCGACTACTACCTGCGACTGGAACGCGGCCGCGACAAGAACCCCTCGCCCCAGGTCCTCGCGTCACTCGCGCGCGTCCTGCACCTCGACGACGTCGAGCGGACGTATCTGCTCGGCCTCACGGCGGCACATCCCAGGGCGCCGCGCCGCAAACGGCCCGAGCACGTGCCGGCACGGGTGCACCAGCTCCTCGCCCACCTTCCGATTCCCGCGTTCGTCGAAGGGCGCGCGTTCGACGTCCTGGCCTCCAACCCCATGGCCGTCGCGCTCTCCCCGCGCCTGCGGCCCGGCCACAACCGGCTGCGTTCCCTCTTCCTCGATCCCGAGGAACAGGCCTTCCAGCAGGACTGGGCGAAAGCCGCCGTCAGCTTCGTCGCCGCTCTTCGCACCACCATCGGGGACGACACCGACGACCCCCGGTTCGTCGAGCTCGTCGGAGAGCTCGCACTGGCCAGTCAGCGGTTCCGCACCCTGTGGGCCCGGCACGACGTCCGCAACCTCGACGGAGGCACCACCACCGTCCACCACCCCGTCGTCGGTGCACTGCGGCTCCACCGCGACAAACTCCCCGTGGACGACGTCATCCTCGTCGTCTACTACCCCGACAAGGACAGCGACAGCGACGAGAAGCTGCGTCTCCTTGCCTCGCTCTCCCGGAGCGGACCCACCGACACGACGGCACACGGCAGGCCGGCAGACGCCCCGCACCCGAAGGCGCCCTGAAGGACACCGGCCGCCGGGCGGGGGCAGCCGCGGGGACGGGGGTGGGAGCGTTCAGGGTGTGGCGGCCTCGCGTTCGTGGCGGGACAGGGGCGGGCCCGTGAGGGGCGGTTTCTTGCGGCCGAAGCAGACCAGGGCCAGCATGTCGGGCATGAGGAGCCGGGCAGGCGGCTTCTCCATGCTCATCACGTCCAGCAGGATGCGCAGGGCGCGAGGATTGCGCGAGCCGGCGTCGACCGCCCTGTCCACGAAGGCGGCGAGGGCCCTCTCGCGCCGGGTCGGGGGCTCGTCGGCGGCGCCCGGGTAGAACACGTCCTGGCCCACGGCCAGGTTCCAGGCGTTCTCGACCGGGCGCGCCGCCCCCCTCTGGATGCGCCGGGCCGTCCCGGGCGCGCGGAGGTCCCGCCGTTCCAGGACGCGGCGCAGCACGACCACGCTCTGCGCGGCGGCGCTCAGCCCGTGGCCGTACACCGGGTTGTAGCCGGCCACCGCCTCGCCGAGGACGGCGAACCCGTCGGGCCAGCGGGCCGCCCTCTCGTAGTAGCGCCGTCTGTTGGCCGTACTGCGGGTGGTGACGACATCCGTCAGGGGTTCGGCGCCGGCGAGGAGTTCCCCGATCACCGGGTGCGGCAGTCCGAGCGCGAAGGGCACGAACTCCGCGTTGTCGGCGCTCGGCCTGCCCTCCCGCGTTCCGGCCAGCGTGACGAGCCAGCGGCCGCCCTCGACGGGGGTGATGATGCCGCCCCTGCCGGGGTTCTGCCGCGGGTCGGCCTGCACGTTGACGATCGGGAAGCCGTCGGCGGTCGTCCCGGGGGCGCGGTAGATCCGGCTGGCGTAGCCGAAGCCGGCGTCGACCGTGCGCTCCGCCACCGGCGGGAGCCCCAGGTCCCGCAGCCAGGCGGGGGCGCGGCTGCCCCGTCCACTGGCGTCGATCACCAGGTCGGCCGGCAGGGTGCTGTCGGTGCCCGCCGACCGTACGCGCACCGCGCGGACCCGCCGGGCATCGCCCCGCAGGGACAGCAGTTCGGTCTCCTGGCGCAAGGTGATGCGGTCGTCCTCCAGCACCCTGGCGCGGATCACCGCGTCGAGCAGATCGCGGCTGCACATGAGGCTGACGTGCCGGGTGTGCGTGAAGCGCCGGAACCACTGCCCGGACGGCGCCTTGGACACCAGGTCGGCCATGACGGGTGTGCGGCGGGCGCCGCGGCGCACCAGCTGGTCGACGATGCCCGGCAGGAGCTCCTCCAGCGCCTTCACCCCGCCGGACCACAGGACGTGCGCGTGCCGGGCCTGCGGCAGGCCCTTGCGGGGCCTGGGTTCTTCGGGGAGGAGGTCCCGCTCGATGATGGTGACGTCCGCGTACCGCGCGAGCACCGATGCGGCGAGCATGCCCGTCATGCCTCCCCCGACGACGATCGCGCTGCGCCCGGTGGCGGAGTGGGTGTCAGGCATGGGTGTGGGCCCTCTCTGTTGACGGCCGGCGGCGCACGGCGCGGCACGCGGGTCGCGCGTGTGTCCGCGCTCGCCGGTCGGAGCGCGGGGGCCGGGATCCCCTTCGATCCGGCCCCATGGATCGAACCATGATCGAACCATGATCGATCCGGCGGGCCGACACGGACCCCGGACAGCCAACGGGAGTCTCGGGAAACCGAGTTGGGCGATGGCTCCCGCCGTCTCAGCCGTCCGGGGTCCGCTGCCGGGCCGCCCGCTGCCGAGCCTCGGCGACCAGGGGCGAGGAGGACAGGGCACGGGCGAGTGCCACCATCAGGTGCGGCTGCGCGACGGACCGCAACCGGCCCACGTCCGAGGGGCGTTCCGCGTCCGGGCCCGAGCGGACGCGCGTCCTGGCCACCGCAAGCATGGCCGCCTCGGCCACGATCTCCGCGTGGTCCAGCACCCGTCGCCCCCCGGGCGGGTGCGGATACGGGTCCGCGTGCGGGACGGCGGCGGAAGCGGGGGCGGCGGACGGGGCCACCTGTGCGCGCAGCTCCGAACAGGCGGTCCGGCCGACCTCGTTGTCGAGGTAGGGCGAGCACACCAGGACCCCGTCGAGGATCGCGATCTCCTGCTGGACCAGACGCACCACGGGAAGGTCCCACCAGTGCGTGTCGGCCACCGGGTCCCTGAGGTCCCGCATCTCCAGCCAGAGGGGCCGCAGGAGCCGGCAGCGCCGCCAGGCACGGAAGTTGGCCGCGGCCGAGGGGCCCACGCGCGGCAGCGCGAAGCCGGCGGCGACGGTGACGCCCGCGACCGCCACCAGGGGCGGCGAGACGCTCGTGGAGAGGAAGTCCCAGTCGTGGCCGTACCAACGGGCGCCGATGGCGAGGTACTTGGCGATCTGGTACGACAGGTCGAACAGCACGCCGACGACGATCAGGGCCAGTCCCGTGCGGGTGAGGTCGCGCACCTTCCGCAGCCAGTTCAGGCACATGCCCGCGAGCGCGGCGGTGGCCGCGGTGTGGGCGACCAGGTACAGGAGGATCATCTCGCGCATGTACGGCGTCCTGGCGTAGTACGTGTCCAGGTCACGGGTGCGCTCGACGGGCACGTCGGCCAGGCCGAAGAGGACGACGATGCCGACGATCACCAGCACGTAGACGCAGATCACCAGACCGGACGAGCGGGCGACCCGCTCGGGCTCCCCGCCCCGCCAGGCGATCATCAGGACGAGGTAGCAGGCGCTGAGCGCCGACATCCCCGAATAGACGAGCGGCGCCGAGAAGTTCGTGATCCCGGTGAGCCCGTTGACGACGCCGATGGTGGGCGGCGCCGACAGGATGCACACGACGGCGCCGATGAGCAGCACGGAGAAGCTCGCGGCCATCAGGGGGTCGCGCCAGTACCCCCGCATGCCCGACAGGTTGAAGACCGCGGTGGCGAGGAGGATCACGCCGGGGATGTAGAAGACGACGTCCATGGCTTCACCGGCCTTTCGGGAAGGGCGGGCCGGGTTCGGTTGCGGTGCCCAGGTGGTTCATGTGGGGGATTTCTCGCCGTCCTCGGCCGGTGCCGCCGTGGGGTGCGCACGGGCCGCCGCGACGATCGGGGACGTACGCAGCGCGGCCGACACGCCCACGGGGGCGGTGCGCACCGCGGTGATCCCGGCGTGGTCGGGGCGGACGCGGGCACCGACGGGCAGGCCCCGCCGGACGGCCCGGACGGCGGCGGCGACCATCGCCGCCTGCCCGATCCGCAGCGCCTCGTCGTCGGTGCGTCCGACGGCGGTCGCCTCGGCCTGCGCACGCGTACGGACCTCGGTGTCGAACCACGGCGCCACGAGGCTCAGCCCGTCCTGGATGCCCGCCTCCCGCTGGGTGAGCCGTACCTGGGGCGACGAGTACCAGGCGATGGGTCCGGCGAGCGGCGTACGCGGGGAGGCGCAGCCCAGTTCGCGCCACAGCGGGCCGAGTCTGCGGTAGGTCCTGGCCGCCCGCCAGTTCCAGACCACCCAGGGTCCCACCAGGGGCAGCAGGAATCCGACGGTGGCGCAGGGGGCGGACAGCGCGGAGAGGAGGGGCGCCAGGGTCGTACTGAGGGTCCCCCAGTCCTGGCCGGCCCAGCGTGCCGCCACCGCGGCCAGTTTGAGGCCGCTGAAGGTCAGGTTCAGCAGCCAGCCGACGACGAGGATCCACAGGCCGGCCCGCAGCCAGCCGCGGACCTGGAGCGCCCAGCGCCAGCACAGCACGGTCGTGACGAGCGCGGCGGTCATGTGGGCGACCAGGTACAGCACGATCATCTCGCGGATGAACGGGGTCGTCGCGTAGTAGGTGTCGAAGTCGGTGAGCCGGTCCACCGGGGCGTCACCGAGGGCGAAGAGGACGACCAGCAGGAGGATGACCAGGCCGTACCCGGCCTGCCAGCGCCGCGAGACGCGCCGTACGTGCTCGGGCGGGCCCCCTCTCCAGTGCACGATGAGCAGCAGGCAGGCGGCGCTGAAGGCGCTGATGATGCCGTACACCAGCAGGCTGGAGAAGTTGGCCGTGCCGGTGGCGTCGTTGACGGCGGTGATGGTGGGGGGTGCGGCGAAGAGGAAACCCGCCCCGCCGAGGGCGATCACGAGGCAGACGGACCGTACGAGCGGGTCGCGCCAGTCCTTGACCAGGCCCGGCAGCTTGACGGCCAGGCCGATCAGCATGGCGACGGCCGGTATGTAGTAGTCCGAGGAGTCCACGGCTCAGCCCTGTGGCCTGCGCTGTCCCAGCGACGCACCGATGCGGCCGGCGATCCGGCCCCGGTCCACGGCCGTGCTGTCGGCCTCCCCCTCCAGCCAGACGCGGAAGCGGGTGACCGCCAGCAGGCCGAACCGCTCGGCGTCCGCCTCCTCCCGCCGGTCGAACTCGGTACGGGCGGCCACCTTGCGGGCCGGCTCCTGCAGTTCGGGCAGTTCGGCGCCGGTCGAGAGCATCCGGGCCGCCACCGCCTTGCCCACCACATGGTTGCCGCAGTCGCCCCTGAGCATGTGCCAGACCTCGTGGAAGAAGATCGCCAGCTGGTGCAGGGGCGTGGCCCGCTTGTCCACCACGATGAGGTCGTAGGCGGGGAGGTCGAGCCACAGTCCGCTGGCGGTCTGCTGCGGGAACTCCTCCTTGACGAGCCGGACCTCCCGGCCCCGCAGCTCGCCGACGACCGTGATGAGCGCGGCGAAGAGCAGGTCGGGGTCCGTCGGCACGGGCAGACTGATCCCGTCGACCAGCTGACCGATCAGGTTCCGCATCTCTCTGGCTCTGCCTGTGCGCACCGCTCTCCCCGTGAACCTCAGCACGGGCACCGTCGTACGGCGTCCGCCGAATCCTCGATACTGACCACCGGCACGGGCTCCAGCGCGCCCAACTCGGTAGGCAAATATGTCAAACAAGAGCCGTGTCGGCCACACCGGACGGCAAGAAGTGCGCCGCGCGGGAGAAGTTGAGACACCGGATTGTCTTGATCCGGCCGTTCGCCGGGCGAACCGGGAAGGGCGGCCGGTCCTGCGTGCGCAGGTCCGGCCGCCCTCCCCGTGGTGCGGATCGCCCGGCTAGCTCGACCTGCTGGAGATGCGGCGCAGGAGGACGAAGCCTCCGAGCACCAGCAGCGCGCCGGCCGCGGCCGGCCACAGCTGCGTACCCGTCTCCGCGAGTCCGCCCGTGACGGCCTGCGGTTCGGTCACTCCGCCGGCCTCCTCGGGCTCGGGTCCGGGCAGGGCCGTGTCGGAGCCCGAACCGCCCGTCGAACCGGCCGCGTCGCTCTGGACCGCCGACGGGGAGGTGGCCGCCTTGGGCTCGTTGTCCTTGCCCGCGCCGTTGTCGCCCGCGTTCCCGTTGCCCGCGTTCCCGTTGTCGGCGTTCCCGTTGTCCGCGTCGCCCTGGTCCGCGTCGCCCTGGTCCGCGTCGTCCGCGGGCGGGGCGCTGCTCTCGGAGGGCTCCGGCGCGTTGTCGCCGCCGTTGTCCGCCGGGTCCTCGTCCTGGCCGCCGTCACCGGGCTGGTCGTCGCCGCCCGGCTGCTCGGTCCCGGGCTCGTCGCCGCCCGGCTGCTCGTTGCCGTCCGTCGGGTCCGGGGAGGGCGCCGGCGGGTCGGTCGGCTCCTCGCCACCGCCACCGTTGCCGCCGCCGTTGCCGCCGCCGTCGTCGGCGCCGTCGCACTTACGGCCCTCGTTGATGCAGTCCACCATCTCGCTCATCAGCGCCTCGTCGAAGACGTTGATGAAGTCACCGTGATCGGTGACCGGCTTGTGGAGCTGCTCGGGGAAGGAGTCGACCGCGAAGAGCGGCTTGGTCCTGCCCCCGTCGGCGACGCTGGGCGCGTCGACGTCGTAGACGATGCGCTGGACCAGCTGCGGAATGGCCTTGAAGTCGTTCGCGCAGTTGCCGTCGGCGCCGGCGAAGGCCACGTGGGTGCGGTGGTTGGCACTGTCGATGTTCCGGCCGTCCCAGCAGCTCTGGAACCTGAAGGTGCGCACCACGTCACTGCCCTGGGGACAGAGGGGGTACTTGTCCTTCAGCTGCCGGTCCTCGAAGCCCGTGCAGCTCCACGAGGCGTTGGCGTTGGCGGGGCCGTTGACGAACGCCTTGGCGTCGCCGGTGATGATGCGCAGCAGCTTCGGCATGGCCGTGACGTCGCCGCTCGGGCTGCCCTCGAACGACATCGTGGCCGCCTTGGGCCTGACGATCTCGCCGGCGTTGCCCTCGATGCCGCCGCCGGGAGACGCCGCGTCCTTCTCCTCGGTGCCGTTCTGCAGCCGCAGCACGGGCCAGAAGTACGAGGACTTGTCGCCCTCGTCCTCGCAGGACGTCTCGGCGTTCGCCAGGTCCTCGTCGCTCGCGAAGGCGTCGTTGGACTGGTTGCCGACGTAGTCGTGGAAGTGGTGGGCGCCGTTGGTGACACCGGGAGCCACGATCACGTTGTCGGAGTTGAACAGGCCGTTCTCGTTCACACCGCACTTGGTGACGAAGGAGCCCGTGGAGGCGTCGCTCTGGGCGGCCGGCTTCGACACGTTGGGCTGGACGGTGGAGATGTCCACGAAGTCCGCCGCCACGGGGCCGTTCCCGGCCTGGCCGCCGTTGCCGGGAGGCTGCTCGCCCTGCCCCTGCTCGCCGCCCTGGTCCTGCTCGCCGCCCTGGTCCTGACCGTCGCCCTGGTCCTGGCCGTCCTGGCCTGCGCCGTCACCGGCGTCGTCGCCCTGGCCGTCGCCGGTCTGCTCGCCGGTCTCCGCGCCGTCCTGCCCGGTCCCCGGCTCGTCCTGGTTGCCGGAGGCACGCAGGATGCAGGGCGCGAAGGCGTCCAGCCCCTCCGGGCGGTCCCCCGCGGCGTCGACGGCCGCCACGATGCGCTCGATCGTCGCCGCTCGCTTGTCCTTGAGCGGATTCATGATCGAGTTCTGGGCGAAGCCGCCGTCCTGCTTGATCGCGTCCGCGGAACCCTGCAGCCGCTGGTAGGCCTCGGCGATCTGCTTGTCCAGGAGGGCGAGTTCCTTGTCGACCTCCGCCTTGGCCCCCTCCGGCACCGCCGCCAGCTCACTGCCGACGTCCGGGCAGTCGATCGTGGCGGCACCCGAGGCAAGGACCTGGCCGGCCTGTTCCGAGGTGCTCTCGGAGGCCGTGGCGTAGACGTTCGCCGCTACGATCCCGCCTCCTCCCAGCATCAGTGCGACCGCCCCGATGGTCGCGCGTCGTGCGCCTGTTGGGCGTCTGCGCGTGTTGCGTCCCAAGGATCTACTCCTACGCTTCGTTGCCGACCGGCATGGCAATCCCCCGCCTCATACGGAGATGAAGCTCCGAGTGTTCAGAGACATCTCGGATTCATAGAAACCTCTCACGAACCAGACGTTTGCGAGAACCGTGTCCGGGCAGTCACGTTTTCCTGCGGTCTGATGGGGGAAGGGCGTTCCGTCAGTGCCGACGCGTCGGCCACACGGCCACGCGGTCGTGGGAAAGCCCGGCCCCGGAGAGCGACTTGGCCGACGCGGGCCGACGCGTACCGGTGCGTACCGGTGCGCACCGAGCGTCCGGTGGCCGCAGACCGGGTCGCCGCCCGGCCCGACGACCACCTCGTCCGCGCCGGTCCCCGTACCCCCGCGGGCGAAGGCGGGCCGGTAGCGGTCCGGAGTCCGTAGGAAGGTCTCCACTCACGCGTCCCCCACGAAGGGCACGGACGCACCCCCTTCCGTCATGCGCCCGGACCACACGGACGGCGGAGCGCGATCCGGCCCGGCGGGCGCCCGGACGGTCGCGGGGAACCGCGCGGTTTTTCCGGGGGCCGGGGAACGACGCGGCCCGGCAGGGCCGTGCCCGCGGCACCGCCCCACGGGGTGCCTCTCGCCTCCGGGCCCCCGGCAGTGTAGACATGGGCATATGGTCCGACTCTCGGGTCGATCCTGGGCCCGGTCGACCTCCCGCCCCGGCGGCCTCCGCGCGCGTGCCCGCTCCCCGCAGGACGCACCCCGGCGCGGACCCGCGTGGGTGCGCTCGGTCCTGACCGGCCGCAGCGTCGCAGGCCAGGTCTTCCTGCTGCAGGTGGCGATCGTGCTGCTGCTGGTCGTGGCCGCGGCGGTGGCGCTGGTCCTGCAGGTACGCCACGACAGCACGACGGAGGCGCGCAACCGCTCCCTGGCCGTCGCCGAGACGTTCGCCAGCGCCCCGGGCACCCGCGAGGCGCTGACCGCCCCCGATCCCACCGCGGTGCTCCAGCCGCGCGCCGAGGCGGCCCGTGTGCGGTCCGAGGTGGACTTCGTCGTCGTCATGAACACCGACGGCGTGCGCTACACCCATCCCAAGCCGGACCGGATCGGCAAGAAGTTCGTCGGGACGCTCGCTCCGGCGCTGGCCGGCAAGTCCTTCACCGAGGAGATCACCGGGACCATCGGGCCCCTGGTGCAGGCCGTGGTGCCCGTCAAGGCGGACGACGGCACGGTCGTGGGCCTGGTGTCGGCGGGCATCACGACGGAGAACGTGGGAGGTGTCGGGGACCGGCAGCTGCCGCTGCTCCTGACCGCCGCGGCCTTCGCGCTCGTCGTGGCCCTGGCGGGCACAGCGCTGGTGAGCGGGCGGCTGCTGCGCCAGACCCATGGCCTGGGACCGTTCGAGATGACCCGGATGTACGAGCACCACGACGCGGTGCTGCACGCCGTCCGGGAGGGCGTGCTCATCGTCGGCGGCGAGGGGCGCCTGCTGCTCGCCAACGACGAGGCGCACCGCCTGCTGGACCTGCCCGACAACGCCGAGGGGCGCCACGTCCTCGAACTCGGCCTGGACACCGACACCGCCGGTCTGCTGGCCTCGGGGCGCGTCGCCACGGACGAGGTGCACCTCGTCGGGGACCGGCTGCTGGCGATCAACCAGCGCCCCACGGACCTCGAGGGCGGCCCGGCCGGCAGCGTCGCGACCCTGCGCGACTCGACCGAGCTGCGCGCGCTGTCCGGCCGGGCCGAGGTGGCCCGCGAGCATCTCAAGCTCCTGTACGACGCCGGGGTGGGCATCGGTACGACCCTGGACGTGACCCGGACCGTCCAGGAGCTGGCGGAGGTGGCCGTACCGCGCTTCGCCGACTTCGCCACGGTGGATCTGGCCGAGGCCGTGCTGAGCGGGGAGGAGCCGGACGCGGGCACCTCGCTGCGCCGTACGGCGTTCAGCGGGATCCGCCGGGACGCTCCGCTGTATCCGGTGGGCGAGAGGATCGGATTCATCGCCTCCACGCCGCAGGCCCGCAGCCTCGGCACCGGTGAGGCCGTGATGGCGCCCGATCTCAGGAAGGCACACGGCTGGCTCGCCCAGGACCCCGAGCGCACCGCGCGCATCGTGGACTACGGCATCCACTCGCTGATCACGGTCCCGCTGCGGGCCGGGCACCTGGTGATGGGCGTGGCGAACTTCTGGCGTTCCGCGCAGGCCGAGCCGTTCGACGAGGAGGAACTGGCCCTCGCGGAGGAACTGGTCGCCCGGGCCGCGGTCTCCATCGACAACGCCCGCCGCTACACCCGCGAGCACACCATGGCCGTGACCCTGCAGCGCAGTCTGCTCCCCCGCAGCCTGCCCGAGCAGAGCGCCCTGGACATCGCCTACCGCTACCTCCCCGCCCAGGCGGGCGTGGGCGGGGACTGGTTCGACGTGCTGCCGCTGTCCGGCGCCCGGGTCGCCCTGGTCGTGGGCGACGTCGTGGGCCACGGGCTGCACGCGGCGGCCACGATGGGACGGCTGCGGACGGCGGTCCACAACTTCTCCGCGCTGGACCTGCCGCCCGACGAGCTGCTGGGTCTCCTCGACGAGCTGGTCGGCCGGATCGACCAGGACGAGGCGGCCGACGAGAGCAGCGCCGCCGTCACGGGCGCCACCTGTCTGTACGCCGTCTACGACCCGATCTCCCGGCAGTGCACCGTCGCCCGGGCCGGCCACCCGCCGCCCGCGGTGATCCGCCCGGACGGCGGTGTCGAGTTCCCGGAGGTGCCGGCCGGGCCGCCGCTCGGTCTCGGCGGTCTGCCCTTCGAGACGGCCGAACTCACCCTGGAGGAGGGCAGCAGACTGGTCCTCTACACGGACGGGCTCGTCGAGGACCGGGAACGGGACATCGACGCCGGCCTCGAACTCCTGCGTACCGCCCTCACCGGGGCCGACCGGTCGCCGGAGGAGACCTGCCGGATCGTCCTCGAGGACCTGCTGCCGTCCAAGCCGGGCGACGACATCGCGCTGATCGTCGCGGGCACCCGGGCGCTCGACCCCGACCGCGTCGCCGAGTGGCAGGTGCCGTCCGACCCGGCGTCCGTCGGCGAGGTGCGCGCCTCGGTCACCCGGCAGCTGACCGAGTGGGGCCTGGAGGACATGGAGTTCACGACGGAGCTGATCCTCAGCGAGCTGGTCACCAACGCGATCCGGTACGGGAACGGCCCCATCCGGGTCCGCGTGCTGTTCGACCTCAGCCTGATCTGCGAGGTCTTCGACGGCAGCAGCACCTCGCCCCACCTGCGGTACGCGGCGACGACGGACGAGGGCGGGCGGGGTCTGTTCCTGGTCGCCCAGCTCACCGAGCGGTGGGGCACCCGCTACACCCCCGCCGGCAAGGTCATCTGGGCCGAACAGCCACTGCCCTGAACCGTCAGTCCTCGCCCCGCACGATGTTCCCCTCCGGCTGCGCGGCGGAGCGGCGCGCGTCCCTGTCGGCCGTGGCCGGGAGGCAGATGCGTACGCCGCCGACGCGGCGCCGGCGGGCCTGCGCCCAGCCGGTCTCGGGGCGGCGGGTGGTGTCCTGGATGCTGCCGTACGCGGTCACGACTCTCACATTCCTTCCGCGCCCGGGCCCCGCACGGGGCCGGGGCTGCGTCATGTTGCTGCCGTAGGTCGGATGACCGCTACCGGGTCCCCCGCGGCGGCGGCCGGAAACCCGCTCCGGGGCACCGGGGAGCGCTCAGGAACCCTCCGCGGGGGTGTCCGCGGCCGGCGCGTCGACACCGGGCACGGCGCGCCGTTCGAGCGGCTTGGTCGCGGGGCCCTGGAGAATCGCGCCGTCCGGGTCGAACCGGGAACCGTGGCAGGGGCACTCCCAGGCGCGCTCCGCGCGGTTGAAGGCGACCAGGCAGCCCATGTGCGTACAGCGGGCCGAGACGGCGTGGAGCTTTCCGTCGTCGTCGCGGTAGGCGGCGCAGCGGTGGCCGTCGATGCGGACGAGCGCGCCGTCCCCCGGGGCGAGGTCGTCCACCGAGTGCGACGTGGGCGGCAGCCGGTCGCCGACGAAGTGCTTGGCGACCACGGCCTGGTGCTTGAGGAAGGCCGGTGCCTCACGTACGGCCGTCCGCACCCGCCGGGGATCGTACAGTCCGGCCCACGGCGGGCTCTGCCCGGTGATCAGGTCCGACAGGAGGCGGCCTGCCATGATGCCGCCGCTCATGCCCCAGCCGCCGAAGCCGGTCGCGACGTAGGTGTGGTGGCTGCCCGCGTGGAACGGCCCGACCAGCGGCACGGAGTCGGTGGAACTGTTGTCCTGCGTCGCCCAGCGGTGGGTGAAGTCGAGCGGCCCGAAGTGTTCCGTGGCCCAGCCGGCGAGCCGCCCGAACCGTTCCTCGGTGTCGGCCGTCCCCGGCAGGAAGCTCTCCCCGGTGATGATGAGCAGCCGCTGCCCGTCCGCGTACGGAGCGGTACGCACCGAGCGTTTGCCCTGCTCCGGGGTGATGTACATGCCCAGCGGAGCCCGGTCGGCCGCCACGGGGGCGGTGAGGACGAGTTCGCGGTGCGGGGAGAGGCGGGTGAACAGCAGGGCCCGGTCGAAGATCGGGTAGTGCGTGGCGACCACGACGTCCGTGGCGGTCACGGTCGGTCCCGCCTCGGTCGTGAGGCGGCACGGCTCGCCCTCCTTCAGACCGACGACCCTGGTGTGCTCGTACATCCGGGTGCCGTGCCGCAGCAGGTCCTCGGTGAGCGCCAGCAGGTACTTGCGCGGATGGAACTGGGCCTGTTCCGCGACCCGGACGGCGCCGGTGACGGGGAACGGCAGGTCCGTCTCCGTCACGTACCGCGCGGACAGTCCGGCCTCGCGGGCGGCGTCCGCCTCGGCCTCCAGCTCCCCGGTCCTCTTGGGGTCCAGGGTGTAGGTGTAGGACTCGGTGTCCTCCCAGTCGCACTCGATGCCCAGTTCGGCCACGAGCGCCGCCGCGTGGCGGATCGCGTCGGACTGGGAGCGCCCGTACAGCTTCGCGGCCTCGGCCCCCCGGGTGCGCCGCAGCTGCTCGTAGACCAGCGTGTGCTGGGCGCTCAGCTTGGCCGTGGTGTGCCCCGTGACACCCGTGGCGATCCGGTCGGCCTCCAGCACGGCCACGCTGCGACCGGCACGGGCCAGCTCCCGGGCGGCGCTGAGCCCGGCGATGCCGGCGCCGATCACGGCGACGTCCACCGTGATGTCGGCCGCCAGTGGCGCGTGCAGGTTCCCCGGGGGGGCCGTCTCGATCCAGTACGACGTCTGCTCGTCGGTGTTACCAGTCATGGGCGCCGAGTTCCCCCTGCCCGCCGACCGAATCGGGCGCGGGACCACCTGCGGAAAGTGCCGCCGCCGGGCCCGCGGGACACGGGCCCGGCAGGTTGCGTCGCCGCTACGGCAGGGGCGTACCGCCGGTGGCGTTGACGATGTCCGCGGTGATGAAGCTCGCCCGCTGGGAGGCCAGGAAGACATAGGCGGGTGCCATCTCGGCGGGCTGGGCGGGCCGGCCCATCGGCGACTGCTTGCCGAACTCGGAGGTGTCCGGCATGGTCGCCGGGATCAGTGGCGTCCAGACGGGCCCGGGAGCGACCGCGTTGACCCGGATGCCGTCCCCGGCGACCATCTGCGCCAGCCCCTGGGTGAACGTCACGATCGCGCCCTTGGTCATGGCGTAGTCGAGGAGGTGCGGGCTGGGCTGGTACGCCTGCACGGAGGTGGTGTTGATGATCGAGCCGCCCGCGGGCATGTGCGGCAGCGCCATCTTGCTCAGCCAGAACATGCCGTAGAGGTTGGTGCGCATCACCCGGTCGAACTGCTCCGTCGTGATGGCCGCGATGCCGTCGGGCTGCGACATCTGGTACGCGGCGTTGTTGACCAGGACGTCGATGCGTCCGAACTCCGCGACCGCGCGTTCGACGAGCCGGCGGCACTGCTCCTCCTCACGGATGTCGCAGGGCACGGCGACCGCCTTGCGGCCCGCCTCCTCGACGAGCCGTGCGGTCTCACGGGCCTCGTCGGCCTCCTCGGGCAGGTGCGTGAAGAGGACGTCCGCGCCCTCCCGCGCGAAGGCGACCGCGACGGCCCGGCCGATTCCGGAGTCCCCTCCGGTCAGGACCGTCTTCCTGTCCGTGAGCTGACCGCTGCCCTCGTACGACTCCTCGCCGTGGTCCGGCGGCGGGTCCATCGGGCCGGTCCAGCCGGGGTGCTGCTGCTCCTGCTGCGGGAAGTCGGGCCGGGCGTGCTGTTCGACGGGGTTGCGCTGCTCGGAGTCCTTCATGGGGTGTGCCTCTCTGGCCGGGTCCGCTCTGTACCACCCCTGCCAGTCCCCCGTACGGATGGACCCACACATGGCCGCCGGACGGGCCGTCCGCGGCCACGGCGTCACCGGTCGGCCGCCCCGGGACCCTGCTCGTGGACGGCGGCCTGCTGCTGTCCCCGCGGTACCGCGTCGTGCTGGGCGAGGACCGCCAGCAGGCCCGAGACGCTCAGGCCCGCGTCGGCCGGGTGGCGCAGGATCGTCCCCGGCTGGATGCGGTACTCGTTGCTGCGCCCCTGCCTCGTGTGGGTGAGGTAGCCGTCCTGCTCCAGGTCGGAAATGATCTTCTGGACGGCGCGCTCGGTCAGGCGGCAGCGCGCCGCGATGTCCCGGATACGGGTGTTCTGGTCCTCGGCGATCGCCGCCAGCACCCGGGCGTGGTTGGTGAGGAACGTCCAGCCGTTGTGTGTCTCAGGTACTTCACCCATGGACCACAGCATACGAGCTGACGTTCGCGTAAAACAAAGGGTGAAACAGTTTTCGTGTATCCCTTGACGTGTGAAATCCTGGAGCCGAACCTGGAGGGGACAGTGACGGTGGATGCCCGGGGAGCGGCGGCCATGTCGGAACCAGTACTTTCAGCCCGGCCTGCGGGCCGGAACGCCACCTCCCGCACGGCGTCGCCCGGCCCCGCACGGGAGCGTCCGCCGACGCGGCTGCGGATCAGGACACGCCCCGACGGTGAACGGACGACCGTCGTGGCGGCCGGCGACATCGACATGGACACCCGCGAGGAACTGCGGAAGCTGCTGGGCACGGCCCTCGACGCCTCGGGCCACGGCATCGACCTCGACCTGAGCGGCATCGGCTTCTGCGACTGTTCCGGGCTCAACGTCCTGCTGCTCGCCCACCGGCTCGCGGCGGCCAACGGCAGGACGGTCGTCATCCGGTCCGCGAGCCCCGCCGTCGAGCGGCTGCTCACCCTCACGGGAACGGCGCCGCTGTTCGCACCGGCGGACGGCGGAGGGACCGGCACCGCGCACGGCACCACGGAAGAGAGCCCGTCGTCCCACGACGCCACGGACACCGTCGACGGCGCCGATGTCCGTGACCCGGCCGGCCCCGTCGTCGCCGAGCGGGAACTACGTGTCGAGGTCGTCCAGTTGAAGCGCGCCATGCGGACCCGGCCGGTCATCGACCTGGCCCGCGGAGTCCTCATGGCGACCTTCGGGCTGAGCCCCGAGGACGCGTGGAGCGTCCTCGTCACGGTCTCCCAGAACGCCAACGTCAAGCTGCACCACCTCGCCGAGGACATGGTGGCCACCGTCCGGGGCGAGCCGCTGCCCGAGTCCCTGCGGCGGCACCTGTCCGCGGCCGTGGCCCAGCTCGCCGCGGACCGGACGGACCGGGCGGGCCGGTCGCACCAGGAGGCGGAACCCTGAACCGGGGAACGGGCCGGCCGCTGTGTGCCCCGGACGCGGGGGCCGGCTCACACGGGCTTGAGCCGCTTGCGCAGCAGACAGAACTCGTTGCCCTCCGGGTCGAGCAGGACGTACCAGCTCTCGGCGCCGGTCTGGCCGATGTCGGCGCGCCGGGCGCCGAGCGCGAGCAGCCGTTCCAGCTCGGCGTCCTGATCGCGGTCGGTGGCGTTGACGTCGATGTGCAGCCGGAGCTTCTTCGGCCGGGGATCACCGGTCGGGCTGAGGACGAGAGTGGGCTGCGGGCCGCCGAACCCGGCGTCGGGCGGGCCGATCTCGATGCTTCCGTCCTCCTCCCGGTCCAGCTCGACGTAGCCCAGGACGTCGCTCCAGAAGGCGGCCAGCCGTTCGGGGTCCACGGCGTCGATGACCAGTTCACTGATACGGCATGCCATGCCCGTCACCCTACGGGACGGCCTGCCGCCCGGCCCTCGGATCTCCGCCCGGAAGACGCCCCGCACCTCGTCCACGGCCAGGTCACGACCGGTGCCGGACAGCCGCTCCGGAGGGCGGCGCGGTCGTGCCCCGTACCTCGAGGACGGGCGTGCCGAGGACGGTCCGGGCGGGACGGGCGGGGTCGGCGATCCGGTCGAGCAGGCACTGCGCGGCGCGGCGGCCCACCTCGTGGCCCGCGCCGTCGACGGTGGTGAACCAGAGGTGGCGCAGCCGGGCGAGGTAGGTGTTGTCGTAGCCGACGAGCGAGAGGTCCCGGGGGACCCGGAGGCCGAGTTCCTCCGCTGCGGAGAGTGCGCCGACGCAGGCGATGTCGTTGAAGGCGAAGACGGCGGTGGGCCGCTCGGGAGCGCTGAGCAGGCGGACCGTGGCGCGGTAGCCGCCCTCCTCGGTGAGGTCGCCCTGCTCCACGACGGCGGTGCCGGTCAGTCCGTGTTCGCGCATGACGGTCTCGAAGCCGCGGCGGCGCAGTTCGCCGACCGTCCCCAGGCCGGCGATGTGGGCGATGCGCCGGTGACCGAGGCCGACGAGGTGCTCCGTGGCGAGCCGGGCGCCGTGCTCGTCGTCGTTGGCGACGATGTCCGCCCGGGGCAGCACCGGCTCGCGGGCGCCCGCGACGACGGTCGGCAGCCGGGCGGCCGCCGACCGCAGCATCTGCGGACCGGGCAGCGTCCCGACCGCGACGAGGCCGTCGACCCGCAGGTCCGTGAACAGGCGGGTGAGGTCCTCGCCGAGCCGCCGGTTCAGGTGACCGTCGGCCAGCAGCATGTGCAGGCCGCGGGCGTCGAGCAGCGAGTTGAGGCCGTCCAGCAGCTCGACGAACCACGGGTTGCGCAGGTCGTTCAGGAGCACCCCGACCAGCGGCCTGCCTCCCGAACGGGCGTGGTCCAGGGCCTGGGGGGCGCGGCGCTCACTGAGGCTGCGCGCGGCGGCGTTGGGCCGGTAGCCGAGCTCCTCGACGGCGGCCAGGACGGCCCGCCGCTTCTCGGGACGTACCCGGTCGGAGCCGCGCAGCACGAGTGAGACCAGGGATTTCGACACTCCGGCCCGTTCGGCGACATCGCGGATCGTCGGTGGCCTCATGAGTTGGACCGTTCCACAGGGCCTGGCGGGAAGTCAAAGGGTTGACACCTGCGGTGACGAACTCCAGTGTGATCCGGAACGGCTCTGGACCGATCCAAAACCGGCCCGAAACCGAGCCGGAGCCAGGACCAGAGCCAGACACAGAGCCAAGGCCAGGACCAGAGCCAGGGCCAGGGCCAGACCGCAAGCGATCCGGAACCGATCCGAAGAGGGACAGTCATGGGGAGTACGTTCGGCGTCGCCGTCGTGGGGTTCGGCTGGATGGGACGGGTGCACGCCCAGGCGTACACGCGCGTGCCGCACCACTTCCCCGGACTGCCCCTGCGGCCCGAACTGGTCGCCGTCGCCGACGAGGTGCCGGGCCGCGCCGAGGAGGCCGCCGCGCAGTACGGGTTCGCGACGGCGGTCCGGGACTGGCGTGAGATCGCCGCCGATCCCCGGGTCCGGGCCGTCAGCGTGGCCGCCCCGAACTTCCTGCACCGCGAGATCGGCGTCGCCATGGCCGAGGCGGGCAAGCACCTCTGGATCGAGAAGCCGGTCGGCCTCTGCGCCGAGGACGCGCGGGCCGTCGCGAGCGCCGTGGCCGGAGCGGGCGTCCAGGGCACGGTCGGCTTCAACTACCGCAACGCGCCCGCCGTCGCCGCCGCCCGCGAGCTGATCGCCGCCGGTGAGATCGGCACCGTCACCCATGTCCGCATCCGTCTCTTCAGCGATTACGCCGCCCACCCCGAAGGCGCCCTGACCTGGCGGTACGAGCGCGAGCGCGGCGGCAGCGGAGTGCTCGGCGACCTCGCCTCGCACGGTGTGGACCTGGCCCGGTTCCTGCTCGGTGAGATCGCGTCGCTGACCGCCGACACGGCCGTCTTCGTCCCTCGGCGGGCCCGGCCCACCGGCGCGACCGCGGGCCACACCCGCGCCACGGGCGGCGAATCGGGCCCCGTGGAGAACGACGACTACGTGTCCTGTCTGCTGCGCTTCACCTCCGGTGCCCGGGGCGTCCTGGAGGCCTGCCGGGTCTCGGTCGGCGAGCAGAACAACTACGGCTTCGAGATCCACGGCACGAAGGGCGCGGTCTTCTGGGATTTCCGTCGTATGGGTGAACTGGGCGTCAGCCGCGGCACGTCGTTCCAGGACCAGCCGGTGAGCACCCTGTACGTCGGACCGGGGCACGGCGAGTACGCGGCCTTCCAGCCCGGCGCGGCCAACAGCATGGGCTACGACGACCTGAAGGTCGTCGAGGCGTACAACTTCCTGCGCTCCGTCGCGGAGGGCACACCGTACGGGGCCACCCTGGAGGACGCGGTGCACAGTGCGGAGGCGCTGGACGCGATGGTCCGCTCCGCCGAGCAGGGTACCTGGACGAGTCCGGCCGGATGACCTTGGCATAACCGGGCGGTACGTGCCACCATGCGCCGCGGGCCGGCGGGATCGTCCGTAGGATTGCCTGTTCATGGACACACGCGCGGTGTACGAGATGATCGCTGTCCCATCCGGCCGGGTCACGCTGTCCGACCGGCGGACACAACGCAGTTGGTCGGTCGGGCTCGCTCCCTACCGGCTCGGGGCCTTCCCGGTCACGCAGGCGCTGTACGCGCGGGTCACGGGTGTACGGCCGAGCAGCGCCGACGGCGACCAGCTGCCCGTCGAGGGTGTGTCGTGGTGGGACGCGGTCCGGTTCTGCAACGCCCTGTCGCGGCACGAGGGGCTGACCCCCGCCTACTCGTTACGTGCCGACGGCGAGGACGTCGCCTGGGACAGGACCGCCGACGGCTACCGGCTGCCCACCGAGGCCGAGTGGGAGCACGGCTGCCGTGCCGGTACGCCGGGACCGCGCTACGGACCGCTCGACGAGATCGCCTGGTACCGCGACAACTCGCAGGAGCGCGTGCACGACGTGGGCGGCAAGCGGCCCAACCCGTGGGGCCTGCACGACATGCTGGGCAACGTCTGGGACTGGTGCTGGGACGTCTACGACGCGGAGGTCTACGGCACCTACCGGGTCCTGCGCGGCGGGGGCTGGTTCGACGAGCACTGGAGTTGCCGCGCCTCCGCGCGGCGGCGCAGCCACCCGAGCTACCAGGTCGACGACGTGGGGTTCCGCGTGGCGCGGACGCCTGCGGCGGGCTGCGGGGGTCGTTCGTAGCTGCGGGACTGCGGGACGGTGCGCCCCCACCCCCCCCCACCACCGGGCCCGCGGCGGTGATCGATCCGCGGGCCGTCCGCAGGACAACTGTCACCTGTTCACCCTTTCGGGCGGCACGCCCGGCTGACAGACTCTGGTGGTGCGCGACTTCGACTTGCTCGTCATCGGATCCGGCCCGGGCGGCCAGAAGGCCGCCATCGCCGCGGCCAAGCTCGGCCGCCGGGTCGCCGTCGTCGACCGCCCCGACATGGTCGGAGGGGTCTCCATCCACACCGGGACCATCCCCTCCAAGACCCTGCGGGAAGCGGTCCTCTACCTCACCGGTCTCACCCAACGCGACCTCTACGGCCAGAGCTACCGGCTGAAGGAGGACATCACCGTCGCCGACCTGACCGCGCGCACCCAGCACGTGGTCGGCCGCGAGGTCGACGTCATCCGCAGCCAGCTCTCCCGCAACCACGTCTCCCTGTTCGCCGGCACCGGCCGCTTCGTGGACGACCACACCGTCGCCCTGCGCGAAGTGACCGGCAACGAGAAGCTGCTGACCGCGGACACCGTCGTCATCGCGACCGGCACCCGGCCGGCCCGGCCCGCCACCGTCGAGTTCGACGAGCTGACGGTCCTCGACTCCGACAACGTTCTCAACCTGCAGCGGGTGCCCCGGTCCATGGTCATCGTCGGGGCCGGTGTGATCGGCATGGAGTACGCCTCCATGTTCGCCGCCCTCGGCAGCAAGATCACCGTGGTCGAACAGCGCCCCGGGATGCTCGGCTTCTGCGACGTCGAGGTGATCGAGTCGCTCAAGTACCACCTGCGGGAACTGGCCGTCACCTTCCGCTTCGGCGAGACGGTCGCCGCCGTCGAACGCCATGCGCGGGGCACCCTCACCGTCCTGGAGAGCGGCAAGAAGATCCCGGCGGACGCCGTGATGTACTCCGCGGGCCGGCAGGGCCTCACCGACGACCTCGGCCTCGACAAGGCCGGCCTGTCCGCCGACCGGCGCGGCCGGATCAAGGTGGACGAGCACTACCGCACCGAGGTGCCGCACATCTACGCCGTCGGCGACGTCATCGGTTTCCCGGCACTGGCGGCGACCTCGATGGAACAGGGCCGTACGGCCGCGTACCACGCGTGCGGCGAGCCGGTGAACCGGATGCACGACCTCCAGCCGATCGGCATCTACACCATCCCGGAGATCAGCTTCATCGGGAAGACCGAGGACCAGCTCACCGAGGAGCGGGTGCCCTTCGAGGTCGGCATCTCCCGCTACCGCGAACTCGCCCGGGGGCAGATCATCGGCGACTCGCACGGCATGCTCAAGCTGCTCGTCTCCCCCGACGACCGCAAACTGCTCGGCGTGCACTGCTTCGGTACGGGCGCCACCGAACTGATCCACATCGGCCAGTCGGTGATGGGCTGCGGCGGTACGGTCGACTATCTGGTCGACGCCGTCTTCAACTACCCGACGCTCGCGGAGTCCTACAAGGTCGCCGCGCTCGACGCCACCAACAAGATCCGGCAGATCGACCGGCTCCGGGACTGACCGGACGCCTGGGCGGGCACCGGGCGCGGTCGCGTGTCCGGTGCGGCCCGGCGGGGTTGCCCGCGCGGATTCCCCGCGTCCCCGAAGGCCGGGGTGCAGGGTGCAGGGTGCCTGCGACGGTGACAGGGACGGGGGGCATAAGCTCGACGGGTGGCAAAGTACTTCGACGTTCATCCCGAGAATCCTCAGCAGCGGACCATCACCCAGGTCGCCGACTCCATCCGCGCGGGTGCGCTCGTCGTGTATCCCACGGACTCCTGCTTCGCGCTGGGGTGCCAGCTGGGCAGCCGTGACGGCATCGACCGGATCCGCTCCATCCGCCGGCTCGACGACCGTCACCACTTCACGCTCGTCTGCCAGAACTTCGCGCAGCTCGGCCAGTTCGTCCAGGTCGACAACGACGTGTTCCGTGCCATCAAGGCCTCCACGCCCGGCAGTTACACCTTCATCCTGCCCGCGACCAGGGAAGTTCCGCGCAAACTGCTCCACCCCAAGAAGAAGACGGTCGGCGTGCGCATCCCGGACCACACGGTCGCCCAGGCCCTGCTCGCCGAGCTCGGTGAGCCCCTGCTGTCCAGCACGCTCCTCCTGCCCGACGAGGACGAGCCGATGACCCAGGGCTGGGAGATCAAGGAGCGGCTCGACCACTCCGTCGACGCGGTGATCGACTCCGGCGACTGCGGCACCGAGCCGACCACGGTCATCGACTTCTCCAGTGGCGAGGCCGAGATCGTGCGCAAGGGAGCGGGCGACGTCACGCGGTTCGAGTGACCCGTCGTACGGCGGTACGGAGGCGGTGCGTGCCGGGACGGTGCGGCACGCGCCGAAGCGTCAGCCCTCTAACGTCACCGGCATGACCGTCGCCCCGCGCACTCGACGCATCCCATGCCGCACCGGACCGGCGGCCGCCCGGCCGTCCCCCGGTCCGGACGGCCGCGGCGCACGGCGGGGGCGGGGCGCCGCGTGACACCTGTCGAGGCCGTCGCCGTCCTCGCGGCGGGCGTGGGCGCGGGCGCCGTCAACAGCGTCGTCGGCTCCGGAACCCTGATCACCTTCCCCGTCCTGCTCGCGACCGGTCTGCCGCCCGTCACCGCGACGGTCTCCAACGCGCTCGGGCTGATCCCCGGGGCCGTCAGCGGCGCCTTCGGCTACCGGCGGGAACTGCGCGGTCAGCGCAGGCGCATCCTCACACTGGGCGTCGGCGCCCTGCTGGGCGGCTTCACGGGCGCCGTGCTGCTGCTCGCCCTGCCCGCGACGGCGTTCGAGAAGATCGTGCCGGTCGTGGTGGGCCTCGCCCTGGTCCTGGTCGCCTTCCAGCCGCTGATCACCGGGTACCTGCGCCGCCGCCGGGCGTCGGCCACGGCCACCGCACCGGCGGCAGGCGCAGGTCCCGGCCCCGACGGCGCTCCGGAGCGGGCTCCCGCCCACGGCGACGGGGGTCCGGCGCTGTTCGTCGGCCTGATGCTCGCCAGCGTCTACGGCGGCTACTTCGCGGCGGCGCAGGGGATCCTCTACATGTCGCTGATGGGGGTGCTCCTGGACGAACCCCTGCAGCGCCTCACCGCGGTCAAGAACGTCCTGGTCGCGGTCGTCAACACCGTCGCCGCGGCCTTCTTCCTCTTCGTCGCCGACTTCGACTGGACGGCGGTCGCGCTGATCGCCGTCGGTTCCGCGCTCGGCGGCCGGCTGGGGGCCTCGGTCGGCCGCCGCTTCAGCCCGCTGGTCCTGCGCATCCTCATCGTGACGGTCGGCACGGCCGCCCTCATCCAGCTGCTGCTCCGCTGAACGGCCCCTCCAGCGCCGCCCACTGCAGCAGCATGATGGTCTTCGCGTCGGCGATCCCGCCGGTGCGGATCATGGCCAGGGCCTGGCGGAAGGGCAGTTCGACGGTCTCGATGTCCTCGCCCTCCTCCTCCAGGCCACCGCCCTCGTGGGTGCGGGTGGAGGGCCCGTAGGAGGCGGCGTAGAAGGTCACGCGCTCGGTGACCGAGCCGGGGCTCATGTAGACCTCGAAGACCCGCCGGACCTCGCCGACCGTGTGCCCGGTCTCCTCGGTCACCTCGCGGCGCACGGCGACCTCGGGGTGCTCGTCCTCCTCGTCCAGCAGGCCGCCCGGTGTCTCGACGAGCATGCCGTCGGGGTGGCCGTTGACGTACACGGGGTAGCGGAACTGCCGCGTGAGCAGCACGGTTTCGCGTGCGGTGTCGTACAGCAGGATCGTGGCGCCGTTGCCGCGGTCGTGCGTCTCGCGTTCCTGGGTGGACCAGGTGCCGTCGGCGCGCTGGAGGTCGAAGGTCGTGGTCCGCCCCACGTACCAGTGGCAGGACAACAGGGTCACGTCCCGCACCTTGACCCGGGGGTTGCCCGTCAGGTCCAGGCCGGCCCGGTCGAGTCCGGTGCGGCCCCTGCGGTCGGGGGTGTCGATGCCCGCGGTCATCGTGTGCCGGCCGGGGAGGAGGGGCGGGCGGCGGCGGGGGTCGCGCCGGTATCGGTGCCGGTGCGCGTACAGGTGGAGCACATGGTCATGTCCCGCTTCTATCATCCCGTACGGGCCGGTGGGGACCGGTCGCGCGGTTCCCCCGCGTCCCCGGCGGGGTGCCCGGCCGGCGCGGGTGCGGAGCCGCAGCGCCCGACGGGTCATCAGGTCATCCGTCCCGGACCCTTGACTCCCCCCGCGGCGGCCGGGATTCTCGTCACAGCTTTTGCACGAGTCATGACAAAAGTCGAAGACCGAAGACGTGGGTGATGACCATGACCCGGCAGCCCCTCCACCGGCGCAGACCCCTCACGGCCTTGTCGCTGCTGCTCGTCGTGTTGGCGATGTCGCTCGGTCCCACGCCCAGTTCGGCGGCCGGGACCGACTGGTGGAACCCGACCGCGCGACCCGCGCCCGACTCGCAGATCAACGTGACCGGGGAGCCGTTCAGGGGTACCGGCGCGCAGGGCGAGGTGCGCGGGTTCGTCGACGCGCACAACCACCTGATGGCCAACGAGGCGTTCGGCGGGCGGCTCATCTGCGGCAAGCCCTTCTCGACGGCGGGGGTGGCCGCCGCCCTCAAGGACTGTCCCGAGCACTATCCCGACGGCTCGCTGGCGATCTTCGACTTCATCACCAACGGCGGTGACGGCAGGCACGATCCCGACGGCTGGCCCACGTTCGCGGACTGGCCCGCCCATGACTCGCTCACCCACCAGCAGAACTACTACGCCTGGGTCGAACGCGCCTGGCGCGGCGGCCAGCGCGTCCTCGTCAACGACCTCGTCACCAACGGGGTGATCTGCTCGGTCTACCCCTTCAAGGACCGCGGCTGCGACGAGATGACCTCGATCCGGCTGCAGGCGAAGCTGACGTACGACATGCAGGACTACATCGACGCGATGTACGGCGGCCCCGGCAAGGGCTGGTTCAGGATCGTCACCGACAGCGCGCAGGCCCGCCGGGTCGTCGAGCAGGGCAAGCTGGCCGTCGTTCTCGGTGTCGAGACCTCCGAGCCGTTCGGCTGCAAGCAGATCCTGGACGTCGCGCAGTGCGACAGGGCCGACATCGACGCGGGACTGGACGAGCTGTACGACCTCGGCGTGCGCAGCATGTTCCTGTGCCACAAGTTCGACAACGCCCTGTGCGGGGTCCGGTTCGACGAGGGCGGCCTCGGTACGGCGATCAACGTCGGCCAGTTCCTGTCGACGGGCACGTTCTGGCAGACCGAGAAGTGCACGGGCCCGCAGCACGACAACCCCATCGGCGGCGCCGCGGCACCGGGCGCCGAGAAGGAACTGCCGGCGGGTGTCGAGGTCCCGTCGTACGACGACGACGCGCGGTGCAACAAACGAGGGCTCACCGATCTCGGCGAGTACGCCGTGCGCGGTCTGATGAAGCGCAAGATGATGCTGGAGATCGACCACATGGGCGTCAAGGCCACCGGCCGGGCCCTCGACCTCCTCGAGGCGGAGTCCTACCCGGGTGTCATCTCCTCGCACAGCTGGATGGACCTGAACTGGACCGAGCGCGTCTACCGCCTCGGCGGCTTCATCGCCCAGTACATGCACGGCTCGCAGCAGTTCGGCGCGGAGGCCGCGCGGACGAAGGCCCTGCGCGACGAGTACGGCGTGGGCTACGGGTACGGCACCGACATGAACGGCGTCGGCGGCTGGCCGGCCCCGCGCGGCGCGGACACCTCGAACCCCGTGCGGTATCCGTTCCGCAGCACCGACGGCACGGCGGTCATCGACCGGCAGACCACCGGACAGCGCACCTGGGACATCAACACCGACGGGGCCGCCCACTACGGGCTCGTACCGGACTGGATCGAGGACATCCGGGTGGTCGCGGGGCAGGAGGTGGTGGACGACCTGTTCCGGGGCGCCGAGTCCTACCTCGGCACCTGGGGTGCCTCCGAGCGGCACGAGGCCGCGGTGGACCTCGCTGCGGGCGCGCCCGCCACGGCCAGTTCGGCGGAGTCGAACCCCTTCACGAGCTACGCGCCCGGCCGGGCCGTGGACGGCAACCGCGACACGCGCTGGGCGAGCGGCTGGAGCGACGACCAGTGGCTGCGGATCGACCTCGGCTCCACGCACACGGTCGGGCGCGTCACCCTCGACTGGGAGCGCGCCTACGCGAAGGCGTATCGCGTGGAGGTCTCCGCCGACGGCACGAACTGGCGGTCCGTGTGGTCCACCACCACCGGTGACGGGGGCCTGGACACGGTCCTGTTCGCCGGCGTGCCCGCCCGCCACGTACGGGTCCACGCACTGGACCGCGGCACCGACTGGGGCTACTCCCTGTACGAGGTGGGCGTCCACGGCAGCTGACGCCCGCCGTCCGGCAGCAGGCTCGAAAGGGGCCCCATGGTCCGCAGGCCGTCGGCGGAACGGCGCCGTCAGCTCACCGAGGCGGCCATCCGCGTGATGACCCGGGACGGCGTCGCCAGGACGACGACCCGGTCCATCGCGGCCGAGGCGGGCGTGTCACTGAGCGTCTTCCACTACTGCTTCGACTCCAAGCAGGCGCTCGTCGAGTCGGTGATCGAGACGATCACGAGCCATTCCGTCGCGGTGGTGCGCGAGGCGATCCGGCCGAGGGGAACCCTGCGGGAGACCGTCGCGGCCGGCTTCCGGGCCTACTGGGAGCATGTGTCGGCCCACCCCGGCGAGCACATGCTCACCTACGAGCTGACGCAGTACGCCCTGCGCCGGCCGGGGTTCGAGCACCTGGCCCGGCGGCAGTACGAGCTGTACCGCGACACGTACGCCGAACTCGTCGGGCAGCTCGCCCACGACATGGACTTCACGCTGCGCGTGCCCGTACCGGTGCTGGCCCGCTATCTGGCCGCCATGACCGACGGGCTGACCCTCAACTTCCTCGTCCTGGGCGACGATTCGGCGTGGGCGGACATCCTCGACACGATCACCGACCATGTCGCCGGCCTGGTGTGCGACACGGACGAGGTCCCGCACGGTCCGTAACGCGTCCCGCCACCCGGCGGCAGCGGGGACCGCACGCGAAGGCGGGTCAGGAGCGGCGGCGGGGCTTGCCGCCCTTCGCTCCCCTGGCCCCCTTGGCTCCCTTGCCGCCCTTGGAGGTGCCGGAGCCCGTCCGGGGGTTCTTGCCGCTGGTCCTGCCCGCGGCGGCTCCGCGCCGGGTCGTGCCCTTGCCGGCGGCCGCCGTCTTCGGACCGGCGTCCGCAGCGGGCTGCGAGCGGCCCCGGGAGCTGTTGGCGGTGCGGCCCCGGACGATCCCGATGAAGTCCTCGACCAGGTCCGTGGTCCTGTCCTCGGGCCACGACAGGGCGACCCGCGACTCGGTGGCGTCCGTGACCGGCCGGTACGTCAGGTCCTTGCGGTGGTGCAGGCGGGCGATCGACTGCGGGACGACGAGGAGTCCCACCCCCGCCGCCACCAGTTCGACCGCGTCGGCCGTCGTGGCGGGGCGCTCGATCGCGGGACGGCCCGGCGGGCGCTCCCAGTCGAGGAGGTCGTCCAGGGGGTGCAGCACGACGTCGTCCGCCAGGTCCTCGGCGGTGACCTCGTCCACCGCGGTCACGACGTGGTCCTTCGGCACGACGACCACACTGGTCTCGGCGTAGAGGGGGATGGCGCTGAGATCCGTACCGCCGACCGGCAGGCGCACGAGACCGGCGTCGGCGTCACCGCGCCGCAGCACGTCGGGCGCCTCGGCGGCGGACACCGCGAGGAGCGTCAGGGGAACGTCGGGCAGTCGCTCGTTCCAGATCCTCACCCACTTGCCGGGCGTCACTCCCGGGACGTACGCGAGCCGGAACGAAGGGGGGTCCTGGGCGCCTGTCACCTGGCCAGGTTACCCGCCGTGGTCGGGGCCGGTTCACATGCTCGATACCCTTGGCCGCATGACGTCGCACCAGAACACCCAGACGATGAAGCCCGCGACCGCGGCGAAGAAACTGGGTGTGTACCTCGAGGCCACACCCGCCGAGTTCCAGGAGGGTGTCGTCTCGCGCTCCGAGCTCACCGCGCTCCAGGCCGAGCCGCCCGAGTGGCTGCGGGAGCTGCGGCGCAACGGCCCGCACCCCCGGCCGGTGATCGCGGCGAAGCTCGGCATCTCCATCTCGGGGCTCGCCCGCGGCGGCGTGAACGACGCCCTCACCACGGAGCAGATCGAGGCGCTGAAGCAGGACTCCCCGGAATGGCTCCGGAAGGAGCGCGCCACCCAGGCCGAGGTCCGCAAGGAAGCAGCCCGCATCAAGGACAAGCAGGCCGAGCGCGAGTCCCGGTGATCGCCTGACAGAATGGGATCAGCGCATACGTTCGAGAGTGTGCGCCCCCGGACGACGGAGGAGTCCCCGTGCCGCTGCCCTCACGACCGTTGCGGAAGCTGGGTTTCCTGACCATCGGGCTGTTCGACGAGGCAGATCCCCGTACGGGCCACGAGTCGACGCTGGAGATCATCGAGCTCGGTGAACGGCTGGGCTTCGACAGCGCGTGGCTGCGTCACCGCCACCTCCAGTACGGGATCTCCTCCCCCGTGGCCGTCCTGGCCGCGGCCTCGCAGCGCACCACCCGTATCGAGCTCGGCACCGCGGTCATCCCGCTGGGCTGGGAGAATCCACTGCGGCTGGCGGAGGACCTGGCCACGGTCGACATCCTGTCCGGGGGCCGCCTCAACCCCGGCGTCAGCGTCGGTCCGCCGATGCACTACGACCAGGTCAAGGGCGCGCTCTACCCGGACACCGCCGACGCCGAGGACTTCGGCCACGAGCGGGTGTCCCGGCTGCTGGACTTCGTGCGGGGCAGACCGGCCACCGACTTCAGCGGGGTCGAGGGGTTCGAGGTGTTCTCGGACCGCGTCCAGCCGCACGCCGCCGGCCTGGGCGGCCGCCTCTGGTACGGCGGCGGCAGCCTGCGGTCGGCCCGGTGGGCGGGCGAGCACGCGATGAACCTTCTGACCAGCAGCGTCGTCAAGGCGGAGGAGTCCGAGGACTTCGCCGAGATCCAGCTGTCCCACGTACGCGCTTTCCGGGCCCACCACCCCGACGGCGACCGCGCCCGCGTCTCGCAGGGGCTCGTCGTCATCCCCACCGACAGCGCCACTCCGGAGCAGCGCGCGAAGTACGAGGCGTACGCCGGGAAGCGGACCCCGCGCACCACGGCCCCCCAGGGTCCCGCGCGCATGATGTTCGCGCCCGACCTGGTCGGGACCTCCGCGGAGATCGCCGAACGGCTGTACGCGCACGCCGCGTTCCGGGAGATCGACGAGGTGGCGTTCGCGCTGCCGTTCACCTTCGAGCACGCGGACTACGTTCAGATCCTCACCGACATCGCGACCGTGCTCGGTCCGGCCCTCGGCTGGCAGCCGTCGGCCCGCCGGGGGTAGCGGTTCCCCGGTGCGGGGTCTCAGTCGCTGACCCTGCTGCGGGCCTGGTAGAGCAGGTCACCGTACTCGGGGTGGCGGGCGATCCAGCCGGCGTAGAACGGGCAGGTGGCCAGCACCCGCAGGCCGGCGGCGCGCGCCTCGTCGAGGGAGGCCCGGGCCAGCGCGGAGCCGATCCCCTTGCCCTCGCACTCCGGGCTCACCTCGGTGTGGACGAACGCGATGAGTTCGGTGGTGCGGATGTAGTCCGCGTGACCGGCGACCGCCGACGCCCCGTCGAGCCGCGCCTCGTAACGCCGCGCCTCGGGAACGTCCTTGACTTCGACCGCCATGTGTCCTCCTCGTGTGCCACGCCCGCAGTGCAGCTGCCATGACGTGCTGATCAAGAAGCCGAGCCTAACCGACGGTCACCAGTGACCCGGATCACACCCTGTGGGCGATGATGTCGGGCCGTACCGCCGGTCCAAGACCACGACAGCTTCCACCGCGCGACATCGGCAAGACGCGCGACACCGAAAGACAGGACACGGACATGAGCGAGACCGTGAAGGGCCCCGCGAGCTACTTCCCTTCGATCGAGGCCACGTACGGGCGCCCCGTCGCCGAGTGGAAGGACCTGATCCGGTCCTCGCCCCTGACGAAGCACATGGAACTCGTGTCCTGGCTCAAGGCCGAGCACGGAATCGGTCACGGACACGCCAACGCGCTGGTCGCGCACACGCTCGCCGAGGACAACGGCAGGTGACCGGTCCGGCCGCCCGGAGCCGGTCCACCGCCTCGGAGTCAGTTCACCCCGGAGGTCAGCTCGCTGAAGAGCTGGTTCGCGGCGGGTGAGGTGAACTGGCGCTGCAGTTCGGCCCGGGCGATCTGCTTGCGGAACTCTCCCGCATGGGAGGCGTCACCGGCGTTGTGCATCAGTTCGGTGATCCATGCCGCGAACGCCTGGTAGTTCCAGATGTGGCTCAGGCATGCGTCGGAGTAGCTGTCGAGGAGGCTCGTGTCGCCCTGCCCGCTGTACCGGACGAGGGCGCGGGCGAGGACCTCGGCGTCGTTGAGGGCGAGGTTGATGCCCTTCGCGCTCATGGGCGGGACGATGTGGGCGGCGTCGCCGAGCAGGTACAGCCTGCCGTGGCTCATCGGGCTGTGCACCACACTGCGCAGGGGCAGGATTCGCTTCTCGGCGATCGGCCCGGTGGTCACGGACGTGCCGAAGCGGGCGCCCAGCTCGCTCCAGATGCGCTCGTCGGGCCACTGTTCGACGGTGTCGTCGAGCGGGCACTGGAGGTAGATGCGGCTGGCGTTCGCGCCGCGCGGGATCAGCCCTGCCAGGCCGCGGGAGTGGATCGCCATCCCTGAGGGGTGGCTTGCGGGTATGCCGGCGAGAACACTCAGCCAGGAGTATCCGTACGCGTGGGAGAAGCGGGTCAGGACGCCTTCGGGGATGCTCGCGCGGCTGACACCGTGGTAGCCGTCGCAGCCGGCGACGACGTCGCAGCCGATGGTCACGGCCGAGCCCGTGGCGTCCCGGTGGCGCACCAGAGGGCGGGGGCCCTGGATGCCTTCCAGGGCGACGTCGGCGGCTTCGAAGCGGAGGTCTCCGCCGTCGCGGAGGAAGACGTCGGTGAGGTTGCGGACGAGGACCTGCTGGGGGCAGTACAGGCTTTCGTTGTCGTCACCGGTGTCGATCGGCATCTCCTCACCGTCGATGAAGAAGCCGCCCTGCGACTCGGTGACGGGATTTCCCGCCAGCACCTCTTCGAGTCCCCAGGCGCGGAACAGACGCACTCCGCGGGTATCGATGGTGCCGGCGCGCTGACGCTGCTCGACGTAGGCGCGGCTGCGCTTCTCCAGCACGATGCAGTCGATGCCGTTGCGGAGCAGGAGGGTGCCGAGCGTGAGCCCGGCCACCCCGGCCCCCACGATGACGACGGTCGTGGTCTCGGATGTTTCTGTCATGTCGGAGCCTTTTCGGAAAGTGGCGGCCCGCGGTCCTGGCGGAGCGTGGAGGGCGTGCCGGCACGGACGGGTTCGAGTGGGTTCGGATCTTCCGACCACCACTGTGGAATCCGCCGGCGCTGTCGCCAACCGGTGGATGAACCCGAGATACCGAAAACCCGCCAACCTGCGGACGGGCTACCTCGTACGGCCGCGCAGCTCCGCCTGGTAGCGGCCGGGGGTCTGGCCGACGACCTCGGTGAAGGCGTCGATGAAGCCGGAGGGGTTGGACCATCCGCACTCGGTCGCGGTGTCGGTGACCGACCGGCCGGCGGTGAGGTGCACCAGGGCGTGGTGGATACGCAGCACGGTGCGCCAGCGGTGGAAACTCATGCCGAGTTCGGTGTGGAACAGACGGCTCAGGGTGCGTTCACCGGCCCCGGCCGCACGTCCCAGCTCGGCCAGGGTCGCGGTCCGGCCGGGGTCGGCGTGCAGGAGACGGGTGACGGTGCGCAGGCGGTCGTCGGCCGGTTCGGGCAGATGCAGGGACTGCTCGGGCGTCCCGGCGACCTCGTCGATCACGACCGCGAGCAGCCGCTCGAAGGCCTCCGGGCGCATCTGTGCCCGCTCGGTCAGCGCCAGGAGGGCTTCGCGCAGCAGAGGGTTCACGGCGAACACGCCGGGACGGGCCGGCAGCGTGTCGCACAGGCCGGCCGGGACGGTCAGCAGGCGGACATCGGTCTCAGCGTAGAAGCGGTGGGAGTGCGCAAAGCCGGGCGGCGTCCACGTCATGCGGTCGGCCGGGGCGACCCAGGTCCCGCGTTCGGTCGTGGTGGCCACCGCGCCCGCAACCGCGTACACCAGCTGACCGGCGTCATGGGAGTGCGTGTCGAGGTGGTAGCCGTGCGGGAGCCGGCCCGCGCCGTTGAGTGCCGTCGAGGACGGCGCGGGAGACGGTGGGGAAGGCTGGCGGTTTTCCGGCATCGGCCGTGAGCCTACCGGTGGTTCGAACCGGGGCGCTGTCGGAGATCCGTCCGCTGACGAATGAGCGGTGCCGGTCTTGACCGGTAGCCGGTAGCCGATAGCCGGTATTCAGCTCACGGCAGCGGTTTCGGCCTTTTCTTCCGTACGCGGCCACTGTTCCAGCATCGCGTGCAGGGAGGAGACGGCCTTGCGCCAGGAGCGTTCCACTTCGCGCGGGTGGTTGAAGCCGCCGACGGCCTCGATGCTGATGTAGCCGTGAAAAGTGCTGCGCAGCAGCCGGACCGCATCGGTCAGGTCGGGCTCCTCCAGCCCGTAGTGGCGCATCACCGCATAAGTCAGCTCGACGCTGCGGGCGAAGACCGTGGTGTCGGCGATCTTCGACGGATCGAGCCGCAACTGGGTCGCCGCGTACCGGCCCGGGTGGCGCAGCGCGTATCCGCGATAGGCGTCGGCGAAGGCGGCGAGCGCCTCACCGCCGGACCGCCCGGCGATCGCGGTGCCGATGCGGTCGTTCATCTCACCGGACGCCAGGACGGCCACCCGGATTCGAATCTCCTGGAGGTTTTTGACATGTGAGTAAAAACTGGCGTCCTTCACCCCGAACATTCTGGCGAGCGCCGAGACGGATACTTTTTCGATACCGACATCGTCGGCCAGCTCCGCCGCGGCCCGGGTGATCCGGTCGACCGTCAGACCCGCATGCACTCCCATATCACGCATCAGCCCTTCCTGGCCTCATAAAAGAATCCTAGTGCATCCGGGCTTCTGGACGTACGGGGCCGGAAGGCGCGTATACCGACTCGTTCCCGGAAGTGGATTCCGGTGCGAGATCCCGCTTTCCTTGCGAAACGCCCCGAAGGCGGTCAGCTGCGGACCACGGGTGCGCTCGGACCGTGGTGCGCGGGCAGGGCGGCGGACCGGACCGCCCCCACGCAAGGTCCCCAGTCCTACCGAAGCTAGCACCACTTGACTCACACCTAATAGCCCTAGGTATTTCTGCGCTACAGTGCTGCGTCATGAAGGAACTGAGTGAGCCGGTGATTCGTGCGTCGTTCGTCAACTGCTCGAAAGGGGCGGCCAAGCGCCTTTCGGTCCCCCGACTCCTGACCGAACTGCCCTGGGACGACCTGGATTTCCTGGGATGGCGCGACCCGTCGGCGCCGGAACGCAGCTACATCGTGACGGAGCACCGGGGGAGATGGGTCGGGGTCGAGTTCCGTCGCGCCTCCCGGGTCGGCGGGTCGCATCACCGCAGCATGTGCTCGCTGTGCCTGACCACGCACCCGGCGAACGGGGTGGAGCTGATGACCGCCCACAAGGCCCGCTCCACGGGCGACGCCTACAACACCGTGGGCACCTACATCTGCAGCGACCTGTCCTGTTCGCTGTACGTGCGGGGTCTCAAGCGGGTGCAGCCGGGCGGGCACCCCAAGGAGTCCCTCGGCGTCGACGAGAAGATCCGGCGCACCCGGGCGAACCTCGCCGGGTTCCTGGACACCCTGTGGTGACCGAGCCACCGTTTCCTGGGTGTGCGGCACCCGGGAAACGCGCACCGGGGAGAACGGCGGCCTGGTCGCGGTGCCGGACCGGGGCGACCGTTGGACCCATGACGACCACGAACCCGAGCCCGGACAACGGCTCGTCCCGCGCCCCGCACCCGTACGTCGGGACGGCCCCGCACCCGTACGTCGGGATGTGGGTGACCGCGGACGGCCACATCCGCCAGGAACTGCTGCCCGACGGCCGCTACGACGAGGCCCGCGGCACCCGCGCGAGCGCGTACACCGGCAGGTACACGGTGACCGGCAGCCATATCGACTACCTCGACGACACGGGCTTCACCGCCACCGGCGACGTCCGCGACGGGGTCCTGTTCCACGAGCACCTCGTGCTCCACCGCGAGACGGACGACGGCACGCGTCAGGAGTGACGCGGACTCCCGGTCCGCGGCGTCGCCTCCCGTGCTACTCCGACGGCCGTACGCCGCGGGGGCACCGGGAGCGCACCTGTCGGCGGGCGAAAGTCCTGGTCCGGGGGTACGGCAGCCGGGTTCCCCGAACCGCTCGCGGGTGCGCGACCGGTTGCGGCGGGCCCGGGGGTTTTCCACGGTGGGGGCACACGACAGCCGTTCTGGAAAGGAAACCGTATGCGCGCCCTGGTATCCCGCGGGCTGCTCCTCCCGCCCCTCGTCTGCGCCGCGCTCGTCCTCGGTCCGGTGGGCGTCGCCACCGCCGCCGAGGTACGGCCCGGCACCCCGGACGCCCGTGCCACGGAGCCCCGGCTCCCCGGCACGGACATGACGCCGGAACGGCTGCGCACGGTGGCCGACACGGAACAGGGTGACGCGTTCGCCCCCCTCCTGACCGTACTGGCCGACCTGACCGGTCTGGTCGGCGGCGGGCAGGGCGGCACCCTCGACGCGGCCGTGGCCGCCGAGCAGGCGCAGGCCGTGAAGGAGACCACCGCCCTGCTCCAGCAGCAGCTGCGGGACACGGCCGATGCCACGACGCCCGAAGACACCGTGACCGACCCGGCACCGTTCGAGGGAACGACGAGCGCCGACTCCATGGCGCCGGTGGGGTCCGCGGCGGACGCTCCCGGGCGGGACACCGCGACCGACCTGGAGACGTCGGTCGACAGTCTGGTCTCGTCGCTGGCCGCCCTCGACATCGGCGGGATCGTCGGCACGGTGCCGAAGGTCCTGTCGTCCGTGCTGGGGCTGCTGACCGGCGGCTCGGGCGGCGGGCTCCCCCAGCTCTCCACGCCGCCGACGACCTGATTCCTGCCGCCGCGTTCCCGCTCGCACCGGGCACGAAGGCCGCCGGCCGTTCCTTCGGGGCGGTCGGCGGCCTTCTCCGCGTCATGTCCCCATCACGTTCACAGACGCGGCACCGATCCGCACTCGTCGAACGGGTCCGCGCGGGTACCCGTATCTCATGACTGACGTGGTGGACTCCGACGAACTCCTGCGCCGCATCCAGCGGGCCCGCTCCTGGGCCGGCCGGGAGGAGCAGACATGGAAGGCACGGGGCGAAGAGCTCAGGACCGGTGATCCGGACGGCGCGCGCGACGCCGAACTGCGCGGACGGACCTACGAGGCGGTGCGCAAGGCGCTGGACGAGATAGTGACCCCGGGCGTGCACGACGCGGACGGCTGAAGCCGGACGGTCCGGCCCCTTCGGCCCGGCCTCTCCCGTCCCACCCTTCGGCCCGACCCCTTCGGCCCGACCGCGCATGACCCGCGCGGCCCATGGAACTCGTCATGGTCATGAGCACCACGCAGGCCTCGCGCGGCGAACCCGTCACCACGGTTTTCACCTGGCAGGTACGCCCCGGCCACGAAGCCGACTTCGAGGAGTGGACCCGGGGCGTCGCGGACTGCGTCGCCCGGTTCCCCGGCAGTCAGGGACTGTCCTGGCTACGCCCCGAGCCCGGGCACCGGTTCCACGCGGTGCTCCGCTTCTCCGACCCCCAGCGGCTCACCGACTGGCTGGTCTCGGCCGAGCGCGCGGAGTGGCACGCGCGTATCCAGGGCATCGCCACCGAGGTCCGTGACGAGCGCCAGTCGACCACCGGACTGGAGAGCTGGTTCCGTCTGCCGGGCACCACCGTGAAGGCCCCGCCGCGCTGGAAGATGGTCCTGACGACGTTCCTCGGCGCCTATCCGATGACCTTCCTCATCCAGTGGCTGGTGGCACCCAATACGACGTCCTGGCCCCTGCCGTTGCGCGCCGCCGTCTTCCCGCTCGTGCTGCTGCCCGTGCTCACGTACCTGGTCATGCCGGGGCTCAGCCGGCTGCTGCGGCTGTGGCTGTACGGCACACCCGACAGCTGACGCGGTGACAGGCCCCGCTCCCGGCCCGCGTCACACGTGTGCCTCATCCGGTTGGCGGCCTTCGGCGCGGGCGCTTAGAAAGAAGGTCGAACAGCAACTCTCGGGCCGCACGTCCGGGCCACGACAGCGACTGCACCCTTCGTAGGGAGCCGAGTATGACAACCCGTTCGCCTTTCGACTCCGACCGACCTGGCATATCTCCCGAGAGCGTGGTCGAGGCCCCCATGCCGCCGCCACCCGTCTCCGCCCCCTGGCACACGCCGCCGGCCGAGGCGCCGGACAGGCCGACGCGCAGGGCTGAACACCGGTACGCCGACGCGGTCGACCGCCGCCGGTACGCCGAGCCGGCCGACGCCGTCGAGCACCGGTACGCCGATCCGGCCGACGAACCCGACCACGCGTACCCCGACCCCGCCGACGAGCCCGACCACCGGTACGCCGACCCTGCCGACCGGAACGACGGGGACGGCCGCTACACCGACCTGGCCGACGAGCTCGACCGGCGGTACCCGGGGCCGGCCGACGACTCCGGCCGCCGGTACGCCGAGCCGGCCGACGAACCCGACCGCGCGCGCCCCCGTCCGGCCGGCAGCACCACGGCGGACGACGAGGCCGAGGACCGGTACGCCGAGCCTCCCGTGGAGCCCGACCCGTCGTACGACAACCCGGTCGACGGGCTGGTCCACGCGGCCGTCGCCGACCGGCCGCTGGAAGAGGTGATCCAGCTCATCGAGATGCTGGAGCAGTCACCGCAGTACGCGCGGGCGACGGTCGACGCGCTGCGGGCGGCCGGCACGGACCGGTCCGTGGAGGACGTCAGTCGGCTGGTGGCCCTGCTGACCCGGCCGCCGAGGAACGCCGACAGCGCCGACGAGGCGATCCGCGCGGCGGCCCGGGGCCGGCCGGTGGAAGAGGTCACCAAGCTGATGGCGCTGCTGCACCGGCCCCCGCTCGAACCCCACTGCGGCGAGGCCGCGGTGCGGGCGGCCGCCACCAGCCGCCCGGTCGAGGAACTCGTGGAGCTCATCGGCCGCATGGCCCATCAGCAGGGCGTACGCGAGGACCTGCTGCAGGCGGGAGCGGACGCGCGGACGGGGACGAAGTCGGCCTCCGGGAAGGCGCGCGCGGCCTCCTTCAAGGACGGTCCGCCCGCCGGGGACCCGCTCCTCGCCGCGGCCGGCACGGTCCCCGTCGGCCGTACGGCCCGGGGACGCGGAGGCCGGCCGGCGCAGAACGGCGTCTCCCCCGCCTGGCCGCGCCTGGCCGCGGTGCTGCTGCTCGTCCTGTGCGGCGCGGCGCACTTCCCGCCGAGCCGGGACGGAGCCTCCGCCGGCGCCTACGGGTTCGCCCTCGGCGCAGCCGCCCTGTGCGTCCTGCTGGGTCTGGCACTGGTCCGTCGGAGCACGCTGCCGGTGCTCGCCGCGGGGATCCTGGTTCCGGCGGCACTCGCCATCGCCCAGCTGCTGGACGGCCGCGTCACCTCGCCCGGCCTGTCCCGCGCCCTGGAGCTGACCCTCGCGCCCCAGTGGCTCGCCGGCCTGGCGGCCGTGCTCGCCGCGCTGGGGGCCCTGACGGCGCTGGTCACGCTCCTGGCGTCGAAGCGGCCGCGCCCGCGGCCCGACGTACGGCAGCTGGCCGGTTCGAACCGGGCGGCGGACTGACCCGCGCCGCCCGCCGCCCCGGCCCCGAGCGCGGTCGAAAAGCCCTACGGGCCCCAGGATGTCCTGGGGCCCGTAGGGCTTTCCGGGGTCCGCGGACCCCGGGGGCGCGGATCTCAAGTACACGGATCTCAGGGGCGGGGGGAACTGCGCAACCGGCCGCGCGGCGGCGCCGCCGTGTCCGTTTCCGGTGGCGGGGCGGCGGATGCGGCCCGTCGTGGGCCGCTCGCGCGGTTCCCCGCACCCCTGGGCGGCGCGCCGCGCGGCACGTACACGCCGCCGCCGAGGCGACGCAGCGGTGTCACACGGATCCTGACCCCCTGCTGATCCGTCGCCTGCTGATCAGTCGGCTGCTGGGTGGTGTCCATGCGTCCACGGTGCACCAGGGGCGCCCGGGCAACCAGGCCCCTCCTGTGGGCAGGACCACGGATCCTGGTACCGGCACCACCCGTCAGGGGGAGCGGGGAGGCACCGGAGGAAACTCCCTCGGCGTCTGAGCGGGGCCGTCCCGTACGGGGAACTCGCACCCACCTTCTGTTCGGCACGCCCGTCTTCGAAACATTCGACGCTACTGACGATTGTTCTGGGAAATGTAGGCAGATATGAACCGTCAGGCAAGGGGATGCGGGCGACGCATGGGGCGGCCCGATCATCTTGAGCCAACCGAAATTCGGTGCGGCGCAAGTCGTTGACGGTCCGTGAGGTCAGCCGTAAGGTCTGCGCAGCCATTCGGAAACATGCTCGAAACTTTCGAAACAACAGAAGGGGACGACATGATCACCCGCACGTTCACGGACCGCACGGCAACCCCACCGCCCCGCCGGTCCCCCACCCGAAGAGCCCTGGCTTTCGCCGTGGCGGGCCTGCTCGCCACGGCCGGTGTCGCGGCTCTCGCGGAACCGGCCGCGGCGGCCGGCACCCTCGGTGCCGCGGCGGCGGAGAAGGGCCGCTACTTCGGCACCGCGGTCGCGGCCAACCACCTGGGCGAAGCCGCGTACGCCTCGACGCTCGACACGGAGTTCAACTCGGTGACCCCCGAGAACGAGATGAAGTGGGACGCCGTCGAACCCAGCCGCAACTCCTTCTCGTACGGGAACGCCGACCAGATCGTCAGCCACGCCCAGAGCAAGGGCATGAAGGTCCGCGGGCACACCCTCGTGTGGTACTCGCAGCTGCCCGGCTGGGTCGGCGGGCTCGGCGCCGGCGACCTCAGGTCGGCGATGAACAACCACATCACCCAGGTCATGCAGCACTACAAGGGCAAAATCCACTCGTGGGACGTCGTCAACGAGGCGTTCCAGGACGGCAGCAGCGGCGCACGGCGCAGTTCGCCCTTCCAGGACAAGCTCGGCGACGGCCATATCGAGGAGGCCTTCCGCACCGCACGCGCCACGGACCCGGCCGCCAAGCTCTGTTACAACGACTACAACACCGACGGGGTCAACGCGAAGAGCAACGCCGTCTACGCCATGGTGAAGGACTTCAAGGCACGCGGTGTGCCGATCGACTGCGTCGGCTTCCAGTCCCACTTCAACAGCGCCTCCCCGGTGCCCGGTGACTACCGGGCGAACCTGCAGCGCTTCGCCGACCTCGGTGTCGACGTGCAGATCACCGAGCTGGACATCGAGGGCTCCGGCAGCGCGCAGGCCGCGAACTACACCAATGTGGTGAACGCCTGCCTGGCCGTCTCGCGCTGCACCGGCATCACCGTCTGGGGCGTCACCGACAAGTACTCCTGGCGGGCGAGCGGCACACCGCTGCTGTTCGACGGCAACTACACCAAGAAGGCCGCCTACACCGCCGTGCTCACCGCGCTCGGCGGCAGCGGGTCGGGCGGGGGTGGCGGAGGGGGCGGAGGCGGCAACGCCGCCTGCACGGTGTCGTACAGCAGGACGGACGACTGGAGCGACCGCTTCAACGGGAGCGTGACGGTGACCGCGGGCAGTGCCGCCGTCACCGGCTGGACCGTGACCGTCACGGTGACCTCCCCGCAGAAGGTCTCCGCGACCTGGAACGGCACGCCCAGCTGGGACTCCAGCGGCAACGTGATGACCATGAAGCCGAACGGCAACGGAAACCTCGCGGCGGGTGCGTCGACGAGCTTCGGCTTCACCGTCATGAAGAACGGCAACTCCGCGGCACCGGCGATCGGTTCGTGCAGCGCTTCCTGAACCGCCTCCGACGGCACGGAGGCCGGCGCAGAGGTCGGCGCGGAGATCCGTACAGAGATCGACACAGGGATCGGTACGCAGACATGGCGCGGCGGTTCCGGTCGCCGCGCCACGTCCGACCCGTCGGAGTACCCGTAGGGACGCGGGTTACGCATGAAGCCGTCCGCGCGGACCCGAATGCCCGGCACCGTCACGGGTATTGACCAGCGCATGACGGATGACATCAGCCAGGACACACTGCTCCAGCTCCTCTCCGAGTACGACGGCGGAGTGCTGACGACCCTCAAGCGCGACGGCCGCCCGCAGCTGTCGAACGTCAACCACGCCTACTACCCCGCCGAGCGGATCGTGCGCGTCTCGCTCACCGACGGCCGCGCCAAGACCCGCAACCTGCGCCGGGACCCGCGGGCCTCGTACCACGTGACCAGCGCGGACCGCTGGGCCTACACCGTCGCCGAGGGTGTCGCCGACCTCTCCCCCGTGGCCCGCGACGTGGACGACGAGACGGTGGAGGAGCTGATCGGGCTCTACCGGGACGTCCAGGGCGAGCACCCCGACTGGGACGACTACCGGGCCGCCATGGTCCGCGACGGCCGGCTCGTGCTGCGGCTGCGGGTGGAGCGCGCGTACGGCATTCCCCTCGCACGCTGAACCACCCCGGCCGAATCGGCCTGTCCGGGCCGGCCCGTTCGGACCGGCCCGTCCGCTTACCCCTTCAACAACCGTTGTTTTTGGTCTGTACCTGTCGATGGTCAGCCGCTAAGCTCTGCCCCGCATTCATGAGAGCGCTCTCACCGTTCAGCTGTTCCGCCCCCACCTTGCTGGAACAACGAAGGGCTACCGCCTTGAGACGCACCACGACCCTGAGCACCGGCCTGGCCTCCCTCCTGCTGATCGGCGCCTGGGCAGCCGTCGGCACCGGATCCGCCTCGGCCGCCCCCGCCCCCGAAGCCGCCCCCACCTCGAAGGCTCCCGCCTCCGACGCCCTCCTCGACGCCATGCAGAGGGACTTCGGCCTGACCAAGGCCGGGGCCGAGGCACGGCTCGCCGCCGAGAAGAAGGCGACCGCCGTCGAACCGAAGGCCGAACGCGCGGCCGGAGCCGCGTACGGCGGCTCCTGGTTCGACGCCGACAGCGGCAGGCTGACCGTCGCCGTCAGGTCCGGCGCGTCCGCCGGCACGCTGGACGCCGTACGCGACACCGGAGCGGCCGTCCGCACCGTCAAGTACAGCGCGCGGCAGCTCGACGCGGCCAAGGCCCGCATCGACGAGCTGGACGCGCCCGAGGGAATCAGCAACTGGTACGTCGACGCCGAGTCGAGCTCGGTCGTCGTGGGCGTCGTCGCCGCCCAGCGCGCTGACAACGATGTCCGCTCCTTCCTCGACCGGGCCGGGGCCGCCGGCCCCGTCACCGTCGAGGAGACCGCGAAGGCGCCTAAGACCTTCGCGGCCGGGACGGTCGGGGGCGACCCCTTCTACACCGGCAACGTCCGCTGTTCCATCGGCTTCTCGGTGCACGGCGGCTTCGTCACCGCCGGGCACTGCGGCGGCGCCGGGCAGGGCGTCAGCGGCTGGGACCGCTCCTACATAGGCAACATCCAGGGCTCGTCGTTCCCGGAGAACGACTACGCCTGGGTCAACGTCGGCAGCGGCTGGTGGACGGTGCCCGTCGTACTGGGCTGGGGCACCGTCTCCGACCAGCTCGTGCGCGGCTCCAACGAGGCACCGGTCGGCGCGTCCATCTGCCGGTCGGGGTCGACCTCGCACTGGCACTGCGGCGCGGTGCTGGCCAAGAACGAGACCGTCAACTACAGCCAGGGCGCCGTGCGTCAGATGACCAAGACCAGTGTCTGCGCGGAGCCGGGCGACTCGGGCGGCTCCTTCATCAGCGGCGACCAGGCGCAGGGCGTCACGTCGGGCGGCTGGGGCAACTGCTCCACCGGCGGCGAGACCTGGTACCAGCCGATCAACGAGATCCTCAACCGGTACGGGCTGACGCTGCACACGGCGTGACGCCGTAGCAGTGCGGGGTGGCCCCGTCGCCGGAGGTGGCGGGGCCGTTTCCTGCCCGCACGGGTCCCGTAGCGGGGCACCTCAGCGCTCCGCACGGGGGATGTCACCCGCGGGTCGCGGGGGCTGAGAGCGCAGTTCCCCGCGCCCCTGCCGGGACGCGGCCCGGCGCCGCGTGCCTGCTTCGGGCAGCCGGGCGCGCCCGCGCGGCGGAGCCGCACCGTGTCACGGCCCCGCGCCCCTGACGGGGCGCTGCACGTGCCCCGGGTTCACCGGCCGTTCACCGGGGTTGCCGCCGGCGTCGGTCCGCCCCGTGTTCCGGCGGCCTACGCTCGTCGGCGGCACCCCGCGGGTCCGGTCCGCCGTCAGACGGCCGGACCCGCCGCCCGTCCACACGGAAGGTTCCCTCGCACATGGTCCTCAGATCCACCGGCGGGCGGAGGTTCGGCAGGAGAGCGGCCGCTCTCGCGCTGACCACCGCGCTCGCCGCCGCGCTGCCCGGCCCGGTCTCCTCGGCGGCCGACGCCGCCATCGCCGCGCCGGCCCGCCCCACCGCGTACGTCGACCCGCTCATCGGCACCGCGAACGGCGGCAACACCTACCCCGGCGCCAATCTTCCGTACGGCATGATCGGCTGGTCGCCGACCAGCACCAGGGGCGACCAGACCAGCACCGGCGCGGCCAACGGCTACGAGTACGGCGTGACCCGGCTGCGCGGACTGAGTCTCACCCACGTCAACGGCGCGGGCTGCAACCCGGGCGCCGCGGGCGACGTGCCGATCATGCCGTTCGTCGGGGACGTCACCTCCTCGCCCTCGGCGGACACCACGGACTCCGTCTACGCGGCGAACTTCTCGCACGCGGACGAGCGGGCCGTGCCGGGCCGTTACTCCGTGGGGCTCGACTCCGGCGCCCGCGCGGACCTCGCGGTGTCGCAGCGGGCCGGCGTCGCCGACTTCACGTTCCCCGCCGACAAGCCCGCCAACCTGCTCTTCCGGGTCTCCAACTCGCTCAACGGCAGCGAGGACGCGCAGGTCGAGATCGACCGGGCGAACCGCAAGGTGACCGGGTCGGTACTGACGGGCGCGTTCTGCGGCCGGCGCGCCAACGGCGGTGCGAACAACCGCAAGAGCTATTACCGGCTGTACTTCAGCGCCTCGTTCGACCGTGCCTTCTCGTCCACGGGCACCTGGAAGGACGGCACCCTCTCCCCCGGTTCGACCACGGGCGGCGGTGGCGAGGGGTACGCCACGGGCGCCGACCGCGCGGGCCGCGGTTCCGGCGGTTACGTCGGCTTCGACACCGGGTCCGACAACGATGTCCACATGCGGCTCGGCATCTCGTACGTGAGTCTCGCGGGAGCCGAGGCGAACCTCCGCGAGGAGATAGCGCCGAGGGCGGGCGTCGAGGAGGTCGCGGCGGCGGGCAGCAGGGCCTGGGACCGCGAACTGCGGTCCGTGCGCGTCGGCGGGGGCAGTGAGGCCCGGCGGACCGCCTTCTACACCGCGCTCTACCACTCCCTCCAGCAGCCCAACCTGGTCAGCGACACCGACGGCCGCTACCCGGGCATGGACGGCAGGCCCCATCGCCTCGCCCGCGGGCAGGGGGCGCAGTACAGCAACTTCTCCGGCTGGGACCAGTACCGGGCGCAGATCCAGCTGCTCGCCCTGCTCAAGCCGCGTATCGCCGGGGACTTCGCGCAGTCGCTGTACAACTTCGCGCGGCAGAACGGCGGGGTGTGGGACCGCTGGGTGCACATCAACGGCCCGACGCACGTCATGACCGGCGACCCGACCGCGGCCACGCTCGCCACCTTCTACGCCATGGGGGTGCGCAACTTCGACTACCGCGGCGCCTTCGACTCGCTGGCGAAGCAGGCCACCGTGCCGCACCCGGACGGGCTCTCCGACGCGGGCTGCCCCGGCCAGTGCACCGGCCAACGGCCCAATCTGGCGCAGTACATGAGCTCCGGGTACGCCGCTCAGGACGTGTGCCACTGCTGGGGCGGCGCCGCCGAGACCCTGGAGGACTCGGTCGCCGACGACGCGCTGGGCCGGTGGGCGAAGCTGCTGGGCCGCGACGAGCAGGCCGCCGGCTTCGCCGAGCGCGGCGGCTGGTGGCGCAACGTCTTCAACCCCGCGGCCACGGACGGGGCGGGCACCACCGGGTACGTCCAGGCGCGCAACCTGGACGGTTCCTGGGTCACGCCGTTCAGCCCCGGCAGCGACCGCGGGTTCGCCCAGGGCACGAGCGCCACGTACACCTGGATGGTGCCGCAGGACGTGCAGGGCCTCGCCGAGGCGATGGGCGGACGTGAGGCGGCCGCGGGCCGGCTCGACGCCTTCTTCCACAAGGCCGACGGGTCCTGGTCGGTGAAGGGCGGCGACGCGCTGCGCTACGACCCGACCAACGAGCCCGGCATCCACGCCCCGTGGCTCTACAACGCGCTCGGCCGGCCGTGGAAGACCCAGGCCACCGTCCGGCAGATCGTCGACACCGTCTACGGCACGGGACCGGCCGGACTGCCCGGCAACGACGACCTGGGCACCATGTCCGCCTGGTACGTCTTCTCGGCCCTCGGCGTCTACCCGCGGACACCGGGCAGCGCCGACCTCCTGCTGGGCGCGCCGCTGTTCCCGCACGCGGTGATCGACCGGCCCGGCCGCGACATCGTCATCGACGCGCCCGCCGCCGACGCCACCCACGCGTATGTGGCCGGAGTCCGCCTCGACGGCCGTCCGCACGACCGGTCCTGGACGGACGGCGGCCTCCTGCGCACCGGGGGCACCCTGAGGTACCGCCTCGTCGCGGAGCCGGACACCCGGTGGGCGACCGCGCCCGCCGGACTGCCCCGCTGACCTGACACGACCGTGGCCCCGAGTCCGTCGGGACTCGGGGCCACGGTCGTCTTCGGTGACCGCCGGGTCAGACCTTGCGGTACCTGGCCATGCCGAACGAGAACACCCCGAACAGCATCAGGCCGACGGCGATGAGCACCAGCAGCCACGGCCCCGCCGGGGTCTCGGTGAACGAGCGCAGGGTGTCGTCCATGCCCTTGGCCTTGTCCGGTTCGTACGCCACGGCCGCCTTGACCGCGAAGCCCCCGGCGACGGCGAACACCAGACCGCGGGCCGCACCGCCGCCGACGCCGGTCACGTCGACCGCCTGCCGTACCTTGCGCGACATCGCACCGAGCTGCAGGTGCTTGTGGAACTTGCGGCGGATCGCCTGCACCGCCATCCACAGACCGGCGCACCCTATGACCACGCCGGCCACCCCCACGAGCCACTGCCCGGCGGGCAGGTCCATGGCCTTGGCCGTCGCGTCCCGGGACTTGCCGTCGCTCGAACCGCTCCCGCCGGAACCCGCCGCGAAGGACAGGACGGAGTAGGCGACGAAACCGTAGAAGACGGCCCGTCCCGCCGACGCCAGCCGCTTCTTCGCCTTGTGGCCGTCGGGGCCCGCCGCGCCGAAGACCGCCTCGGACAGCCGCCAGAGCGCCATGCCGACCAGTCCGACGCCCAGCGCCCAGAGGACGACCGCCCCGAAGGGCTTCCCGGAGACCTCCTGGAGCGCACCTCCCTGGTCCGCCTGCTTGCCGCTGCCGCCGAAGGCGATCTGCAGCGCCAGCAGGCCCACCAGCACATAGATGACACCGCGTGCGGTGAAACCCGCCCGCGCCGCCCCCTCGATGGCAGGGGCCGCCTTCTGCTTCCCCACCCGGCTGCCTCGTGTCAACGTTCCTGCGTTCATCGTTTGCCTCCCGTCTCCGGTTGCCCCGGCTGGGCCGTACGACACCCTGCGGTCGCGACCAGGGGATACGTCCCTTTTTCGCAGCGGATCGGCAGGATCGAACATACGATGGACGCGCAACCGCAAGGGTGTCGCGCGCAACCGCGCCGGGACACCGATCCGCTCGGGGTGGGAGACGAATGGCACAGGGCACCGACGCAGCACGGACCGTCATCCTGACCGTGGACGACGATCCCGGAGTCTCGCGTGCCGTCGCCCGTGACCTGCGGCGCCGGTACGGCGAGACGTACCGCATCGTGCGCGCGGAGTCCGGGGAGAGCGCTCTCGAAGCCCTGCGCGAGCTGAAGCTGCGCGGCGACCTGGTCGCGGTGATCCTGGCGGACTACCGCATGCCGCAGATGAACGGCATCGAGTTCCTGGAGCAGGCCCTGGACGTGTACCCGGGTGCGCGCCGGGTCCTGCTGACCGCGTACGCCGACACGAACGCGGCCATCGACGCGATCAACGTGGTCGACCTGGACCACTACCTCCTCAAGCCCTGGGACCCCCCGGAGGAGAAGCTCTACCCCGTCCTGGACGATCTGCTGGCCGCCTGGCGGGCCTCCGACCACCGGGCCGTGCCGATCGCCAAGGTCGTCGGTCACCGCTGGTCGGCGCGCTCCTCCGACGTACGGGAGTTCCTGGCCCGCAACCAGGTGCCGTACCGCTGGTACTCCTCGGACGAGCCGGAGGGCAAGCGGCTGCTGGCCTGCGCGGGAGTGGACGGCGAGCGGCTGCCGCTCGTGGTCACCGCGGACGGGGCGGTGCTGGTCGAGCCGGACGATCCGGAGCTGGCCGCCCGGGTGGGTCTCGCCACGACGCCGGCGGCCGAGTTCTACGACCTCGTCGTCATCGGCGGCGGCCCCGCCGGACTGGGCGCGGCGGTGTACGGCGCCTCGGAGGGCCTGCGGACCGTGCTGGTGGAGCGCTCCGCGACCGGCGGACAGGCCGGCCAGAGCTCCCGCATCGAGAACTACCTCGGCTTCCCGGACGGGGTGTCGGGAGGCCAGCTGACCGACCGGGCGCGGCGCCAGGCGTCGAAGTTCGGTGCCGAGATCCTGACGGCGCGCGAGGTGACCGGCCTGGAGGTCACGGGCGCCTCGCGCACCGTGCGCTTCTCGGACGGCTCGGCGATCGCCGCGCACAGCGTGATCCTGGCGACGGGGGTGTCGTACCGGCAGCTCGACGCGCCGGGCGCGCAGGACCTGACCGGGTGCGGGGTCTACTACGGGTCGGCGCTGACGGAGGCCCCGGCGTGCCAGGGGCACGACGTGTACATCGTCGGCGGCGCGAACTCCGCGGGACAGGCCGCCATGTACCTGGCCAGGGGCGCGAAGTCGGTCACCCTGCTGGTGCGCGGCTCCTCCCTGACCGCGTCCATGTCCCACTATCTGATCGAGCAGATCTCGGGCGCGCCGAACATCTCGGTGCGCACCGGGACGGTCGTCGACGCCGTGCACGGCTCGGACCACCTGGAGCAGCTCACCCTGCGCGACCTGGCGAGCGGCCGCACCGAACTCGTCGACGCGCAGTGGATGTTCGTGTTCATCGGCGCGGCGCCGCTGACCGGCTGGCTGGACGGCACGGTCCTGCGGGACGAGCGCGGGTTCATCGTCGCCGGGCCCGACCTGACCGCCGACGGGCGGCCGCCGTCGGACTGGGAGCTGGACCGGCCGCCGTACCACCTGGAGACCAACGTGCCCGGGGTGTTCGTGGCGGGTGACGCGCGCGCCGAGTCCGCGAAGCGTGTCGCCTCCGCCGTAGGAGAGGGAGCCATGGCCGTGATGCTCGTCCACCGGTACCTGGAGCAGTCGTGAGCGGGCGGCCGATGCCGTGCGACATCACGGAGCTGGGCTCGCTGTTCCTGTTCGAGGAGCTGGACGCCGGACAGCTCGGGCGGCTGTGCGCCGAGGGCCGGGTGGAGCTCTTCGAACCCGGCTACGTGTACGAGGAGGGCGAGCCGGCCACCTGCTTCTTCGTCCTCCTGGAGGGCACGGTCGTGATGTCGCGCCGGGTCGGCGGCGACGACGTGGAGATCAGCCGTACGTCACAGCGCGGGGTGTACGCGGGCGCCATGCAGGCCTACCTGGCCGTCCCGGACGAGGCCCGCTACAAGGGCTCGATGCGGGTCACCGAGCCCTCGCGGTTCTTCGTGCTGCCCGCCGAGACGTTCTCGGCGATCCTGCGGGAGTGGTTCCCGATGGCGGTGCACCTGCTGGAGGGGCTGTTCTTCGGCAGTCAGAACACCCAGCGGACCGTCGGACAGCGTGAGCGGCTGCTGGCGCTCGGCTCGCTGTCCGCCGGACTGACGCACGAACTGAACAACCCGGCCGCGGCGGCGGTGCGGGCCACGTCCGCGCTGCGGGAGCGGGTGGCAGGGATGCGGCACAAACTGGGCATGATCGCGACGGGCCCGTTCGCGCGCGACGCCCTGGGAACGCTGGTCGAGATCCAGGAACGTACCGCCGAGCAGGTCGCCAAGGCCACACCCCTGAGTCCGCTGGAGGCCTCCGACCGGGAGGACGCGCTGGGCGACTGGTTCGACGACCACGGCATCGCGGGCGGCTGGGAGCTGGCGCCGACGTTCGTGCAGGCCGGCCTCGACACCGACTGGCTGGACCAGGTGGCGGCGACCGTGGACGAGGGGACGCTCGAGGGCGCGGTCCGGTGGCTCAACTACACGGTCGAGACCGAGCTGCTGATGAACGAGATCGAGGACTCGACCACCCGGGTCTCGAACCTCGTGAACGCGGCCAAGCAGTACTCGCAGCTCGACCGGGCGCCCTACCAGGTCGCCGACGTGCACGAACTGCTGGACAGCACCCTGATGATGCTCGCCGGGAAGACCGGCCCCGGCGTCCGGGTCGTCAAGGACTACGACCGCTCGCTGCCCAGGATCCCCGCCTACCCGGGCGAGTTGAACCAGGTGTGGACCAACCTCATCGACAACGCCGCCTCGGCGATGGGCGGCGAGGGCACCCTGACCGTGCGCACCGCGCTCGAACGGGAGCAGCTGCTCGTCGAGTTCCGCGACACGGGGCCCGGCGTGCCGGAGGAGATCCGCGGCCGGATCTTCGACCCGTTCTTCACGACGAAGCCCGTGGGCGAGGGCACCGGGCTGGGCCTGGACATCTCCTGGCGCATCGTCGTGAACAAACACCACGGGCACCTGCAGGTGCACTCCGTACCCGGCGACACCCGTTTCCAGGTCTTCCTCCCGCTCACGGCGGCGGAACCCGACACCGACACCGACACCGACACCGACGACACGCAACCCGGCACCCCTCAGGAGGCGTCATGAGCACTTCGGACCTGGACGGAATCGACCCGGGCGTGCCGCCGAGCGGCACGGGGTGCGTGGAGTGCGACGCCTCGGGCGGCTGGTGGTTCCATCTGCGGCGCTGCGCCCGGTGCGGACACGTCGGCTGTTGCGACGACTCCCCCTCCCAGCACGCCACGGCCCACCACCGGAGCACGGGCCACCCCTTCATCCGCAGTTTCGAGCCGGGCGAGGCCTGGTTCTGGAACTTCGAGACGTCCGAGCTGTACGAGTCCGGCCCCGACCTCGCCCCGCCGCTGAGCCACCCGTCGGACCAGCCCGCGCCCGGACCCGCGGGACGCGTGCCGGCGAACTGGGCGCAGACACTGCGCTGACCGGGCCCGGGGGCTGTCCGTGGCGCGTGCCAGGATGGATCCGTGTCGACCACCGCTTTCACCGCGCCGTTCATCGGGCGCAGGGACGAACTCGCCCGCCTGGCCCGGGTCCTGGACCGGACCCGGGCCGGCGAGGCGCGCGCCGTGCTGGTCGCCGGGGACGCGGGGGTCGGCAAGACCCGGATGCTGGCCGAGGCCGCCGGACACGCCGCCGGGACGGGCACGACGGTCGTCACGGGGCACTGCGTGGACCTGGGTGACGTGGGTCTGCCCTACCTGCCGTTCACCGAGATCCTGGGGATGCTGGCCGCGGACGACCGGTTCGCGGGGGCGATGGCGGCACACCCCGTGGTCGACCGCCTGCTCGGTGACGGCGGCGACGGGGCGCGGGACGCGGGCGGGCGCCCCCAGCTGTTCGAGGGCATGGCCGCGCTGCTGGCCGAACTGACCGAGGTCGCGCCACTGTTGCTGGTCCTGGAGGACCTGCACTGGGCGGACCAGTCCTCCCGCGACCTGCTGCGCTTCCTGCTCAGCCGGGGCACCCTGCAGAACCCGCGGGCGCGACTGCGGACGACCGGGGCAGCATCCGGTCCGGGAGCCGTGGACGGCGCGGGAGCCACGGGCGAGGGGTCCGGTCAGCGGCTCGCCGTGTTCGCCTCGTACCGCGCCGACGACCTGCACCGCAGGCACCCGTTGCGGCCGCTGCTCGCCGAGCTGGTGCGGCTGCCCGCCGTCGAGCGGCTGGAGCTGCGGCCGATGCCCGACGGGGAGATGGCCCGGCTCGTCCGCGCCCAGCGGTCCGCGCCCGTGCCGGACGCCACGGTCCGCCGTATCGTCGAGCGCGCCGAGGGCAACGCGTTCTACGCCGAGGAGCTGCTGGCCGCCACCGCGGAGACCGTTCCCGGGTCCGGGAACGGGTCCGGATCCGGGTCCGGGTCCGCGTCAGCCGTGCCCAGCGGACTGGCCGATGTGCTGCTCATCCGTTTCGAGCAACTGCCGCCGACCGCACAGCAGGTGCTGCGCACCGCGGCGGTGGCCGGGCGCCGTGTCGAGCACGACCTGCTGCGCGACACCGTCCAGCTGCCCGAGGAGGAACTGGAGTCGGCGCTGCGCGAGGCCGTCGGACGGCAGCTCCTCGTCTCCGGCGGCGACTCCGGCGGGGACAGCACCTACTCCTTCCGGCACGCCCTGATCCGCGAGGCGGTCTACGCCGACCTGCTGCCGGGCGAACGGGTGCGGCTGCACCGGTCGTTCGCGCGGGTGCTGGCCGCACGGGGCCTGCCCGCCGAGTGCGCGGCGGAGCGCGCCCACCACTCCCGCGAGAGCCACGACCTGCCGGACGCGCTCGCGGCCTCGCTGGAGGCCGCCGACCACGCCGGGCGGGTCCGTGCCCCCGCCGAAGAACTGCACCACCTGGAGGCCGCCCTCGACCTGTGGTCCGCGGTGCCCCCCGGAGCCCGCCCGGACGGCTTCGACACGGTCACGCTGACGCTGCGCGCCTCGGCGGCCGCCGCGCACGCCGGTGAGACCCACCGGGCGGTCTCGCTCACCCGGGCCGCGCTGGCGCGCGTGGGCTCGGACGAGGACGCGGAACTCGCCGCCCGGGTCCGCTACACGCTCGCGGGCGACCTCATGCGGACCGACAACCTGGCGGCGGCGTTCACGTACAGCAGCGAGGCCCTCGCGATGATCCCCGCCGACCCTCCGTCGCGCACCTGGGTCTGGGCCGCGTCCACCCACGTCATGGCGGCACGTTACGTGGGCGACGACGAGACCGCGCACCGCGTGGCCCGCCAGGCCCTCGGCGTCGCGGAGACGCTCGGCCTGCCCGACGCCCGGGCCGACCTGCTGATCTCCCTGGTCGGCCTCGACGGCGCGGGGCGCAGCGTCCCGGAGGGGCGGGCTCGGCTGCAGGAGGCACGGGAGCTGGCCCGGGGCGCGGGGAACACCTCCATAGAGATACGCGCGCTGTTCAACCTCGCCATCGGCTCGTACGAGTCCGGCGACCTGGACGAGTGCCTGGCCTGGCTCTCGGACGGTCTGGAGCGGGCGGGCCGCGCCGGACTGCTCTCCGCGTCCTATCCGCTGGAGATGCGCTATCTGCGCCTGCTGGTGCTCTGTTCGCTGGGCCGGTGGGACGCGTGCGTGCGCGAGGCGGAGAGCGACGCCGAGGGGCTGCCCACCGCGGGCGGGTACGCGATCGCCCCGGCGCTGTCCGTGGCGCTGGCGCGCGGTGAGGAGGGGGTGGCCGAGCGGGCCCGGGCGCTCCTGGACGGACCGTTCGACTGGATGGCCACGCTCGTGGCGGGCATCCTCCTGACCGACGCGGCGGTGCTGCGCCACGATCCCGGGGCGGCCGTCGAGCAGGTCCGTACGACGCTCGCGGCCCTCGACGACGACGACGGCGCGACGCCCGACGTGGCGGTGCGGCTCGCGGCGCTCGCCCTGGCCCCCGTGGCGGACGCGGCCGTGGCCGCCCGCCGGACCGGCGACGAGGAGGGCGTACGGCACTGGACGCGGACCGCGTCGGAGCTGATCGGTCCGGCCCGGGTCACGGCGGCCGAGGGCGAGGACGGTATGCCGCAGGGGCCCGAGGGACGCGCCTGGCTGGCGCGCGCCGAGGCCGAGCATGCGCGGGCCGGCGGCGACCCGGACACGGCGGCCTGGGAGAAGGCGGTCGCGGCGTTCGGCTACGGAGACATCTACGAGCAGGCCCGCTGCCGCCTCCGGCTCGCGGAGAGCCTGGTGGCGTCGGGGCGCCGTGAGGAGGCCGCCGGGCAGGCGCACGCGGCGCACGACACGGCCGTCCGGCTGGGCGCCGTGCCGCTGCGCGAGGACGTGGAGCGGCTGGTCCGCCGGGCCCGGCTGGCGGACGCGCCCCGGGCGGCGGACGGGATCCCCGCGCTGACCTCCCGCGAGAACGACGTCCTGCTGCTCCTCGCGCGGGGCCGTACCAACCGGCAGATCGGCGAGGAGCTGTTCATCAGCGGCAAGACGGCGAGCGTGCACGTCTCCAACATCCTCGCGAAACTGGGCGCCGCGAGCCGTACGGAGGCGGTGGCGATCGCGTACCGCGAGGGGCTGGTCCGGGCGGAACCGACCGCGTCGGGGTGAAGGGCGGGCCGGGCGGGCCGCCGGGGCTGCGGGGCCGGGCCGATGGCGGTGTCATGGGAACAGGTCCACACAGGACCGAGCCGCCGTTTGTGCCGGGGGCAACCGGTTACCCGAGCGGTGGCGCGCATCCGTACAAACAAAGGTGGCTGTTCATGACGTCCGGCACGCATCTCGCTCTGACGCTCACTCTCACCGGCGGCTCGGCCGCCGACGCGCGGGCTGTCGTCCACACGCTCCAACCCGTCTTCGGCTCGCCGGACACCCTGCCCGGCGACGACGGCGCCACGGTCTACACGGTGACCTTCGACACCGACGCGCAGGGTGACGGGAACCAGGAGGCGCCCGCCGGGTCCGGGCTCAGCACGTCCGTGACCGTCACCCTGCAGGGCAGTCCCGACGCGGTGCGCCGGGCCGACGAGACGCTCTCCGCGGCCTTCAAGGTCCAGGAGGGGGGCGCGGCCTCCGGCGACCAGGAGCAGGAGCGGGAACTGCGTCTCGAGCCGTAGGCCCGCCGTGGCCGGGAGCCGCTTCGGGGCCGCCCCCGCCGGTGCGCCGGGGCGGCGGCTCACCCGTCGGGCCCAACGGCCTCATCCGCCCAGGCGCAGGGTCCGCATCTGCACGTCGAGGGGGGCGAGTCCGACATCACGGCGGCGCTCGTCGAGCGTCCCCGGCCGGCGGACCGGGTACGGGCGCATGGTCGCGGGGTCGACCCGGGTCCCGTAGAACTGCGGCTCGCCCAGCTCCACGGCGCAGTGGTCGGCGATGTACGCGTGGTGCGGCGCCGGGCAGCGGCCGTCCGCCGTGGCCTGGGCGATCAGGTCACGGCACGCGAGCTGGAAGTCGAGGTCCGGGGCGTGCAGCAGGATCATCAGGGCCGCCGTGGAGGCGGGTGCCCCGATCAGCTCCGCGGTCGGCCAGGCGTGGCGCCGCACGATCGTCCTGAGCGCCTCCGCGTTGTCCTCGCGGCACCGGTCGACGCGGCGCCGGGCGGCCGGCGTGGGGGTGCGGTGCGCCTGCGTCATCGCCCGGTGCTCCTCCTCCACCCGGCGGACCAGCTCACGGGCGAGGGCGGACGCGAGTGCCGGAGCCACGGTCGGACGGCCGTCCCGGTCCCGCCGCCCGTCGTGGACGCCGCCGTCGCACGCGCTGTCGTGCGCGAGCCCCGTGCTGTCCCGCCCCGCCCGGGTCTCGTCGCTCACGTCGGTCACGGTGGCCATCCAGGTCTCGCATCGGGGTGCCGCGGAGGCGACCGTCCTGCGGGGGCGTCACATGCGCCGGGATCGGGCGCCGTCGTGCGCCGTGGCCGCCGGACCGTGCGGCAGGTCACTCGCTCCCTATGATTGCGTACACGCGCGAGCCGAAACAAGCGTTCTGATAATTTCGGAACGATCCGCGCACCCCTGTCTGTGTCCGTCACGGCGTGGCACACTGCTGGCTGTGACGGCCGTTCCGGGAGACAGGACGTGAGCGACAACCGCTCCGGCGGCAGCGCGCCGACCGTCCTGCGGATGGTCCTCGGGAAGCGGCTGCGGCACCTGCGGGAGCGGGCCGGAGTCTCGTTCGAGGACGCCGCGCGCGCCATAGAGGTCACGTCCTTGACGGTCCGTCGCATCGAGAAGGCCGAGGTCGGTCTCCGCATCCCCTACGTGAAGGAACTGCTGCGCACCTACGGGGTGCCCGCGCCGGAGGTGGACGACTTCCTGTCGATGGCGCGGGAGGCCAACCGGCCCGGCTGGTGGTACTCGTACCGCGATGTGCTGCCGGAGTGGTTCAGCGCGTACGTGAGCCTGGAGAGCGAGGCCGATGTCATCCGTCTCTACGAACCCCACTACGTTCCGGGCCTGTTGCAGACATACGACTACGCGGCCGCGCTGATGCGCACCGGCTTCCCCAACGAGACGCAAGAGGAGGTCGACCGCCGTGTCGCCCTGCGGCTGAAGCGCCAGGACCTGCTCGCCAAGTCCGACGCCCCGGCGGTCTGGGCGGTTCTGGACGAGACGGTGCTGCGCCGCCCGGTGGGCGGGGCCGAGGTGATGCGGGCCCAGCTGGACCGGCTGGCCGAGTGCCTGGACATGCCGAAGGTCCGCATCCAGGTCCTCCGCTTCTCGGCGGGCGCGCACCCCGGCGCGTTCGGCCCGTTCCACTACTTCCGCTTCGGTTTCTCCGAACTCCCCGATGTCGTCTACACCGAGAGCCTCGTCGGCTCGGTCTACGTCGACCAGCCCGCCGACGTCGTGACGTACCTCGAAGTGCTGGACCGGATGTCCGTGCAGGCGGAGCCGGTCTCTCGGACCAGGGCCATCCTGGGTGAACTGCGTAAGGAGTTGTGAGCCATGAGTTCCACGGATCCCGTGCACAGCGGCGTGCCGGCCACCGACCTGGGCGCCGAGGGGTGGCACAAGCCCTGGAGCGGCACCAACGGCGGCAGTTGCGTCGAGGCCAAGCGGCTGCCCGACGGGAGCGTGGCCTTCCGCCAGTCCAGGGACCCGGACGGGCCCGCCCTCGTCTACACCCGGGACGAGATGATCGCGTTCCTGCGGGGTGCGAAATCCGGTCAGGCCGACTTCCTCGTCGCCTGACCCGCCGGACACGGCCGGCCCGCCCCTCGTGCCGTCCGGGGCGTCCGGCCGCGCCGTGGGGGTCGGCCGTCCCGGAGGGAGTGCCGTGCGCACGCTCCACGAGGCCGTCGCGCCGTACGGGACCCTGGTCGCCGACAGCGGCTTCCTCCCCGAACCCGTCCACGGGCCGCTGCGTCGCGGGCACTCCCGGGTGACCTGGATCGAGGCGCTCGACTTCGCCGGGAGCGCGGCGGCGGCCACGGCCCACGACCGCGCGCCCCGCACTCCCGCCCGGCATGTCCCCGTCGTCACGGCCGGCACCGTGACATCCGCTCACCCCATTCGCGCGCACGACGCCCCGGCTTCCCAACGTCCGTACCGTGCAAGCAGGTTGACGGTACGTTGGGGAAGGACCGCTGGACGCACAGCAGGAGACCCCCATGACAGACGGCCGGCCCCTCCCCGACCAGGACGCCCTGTCCAGGATCGACACCACGGTGCCGCATTCGGCCCGCATCTGGAACTACTGGATGGGCGGCAAGGACAACTACGAGGTCGACCGGGAGGCGGGCGACGCCTACCGCCGGATCGCGCCGAACATCGAGACGATGGCCCGCGCCTCCCGCGGCTACCTGATCCGTACCGTGACGTTCGTCGCCGGTGAGCTGGGCATCCGCCAGTTCCTGGACATCGGCACCGGCCTTCCCACCTACGACAACACCCATCAGGTCGCCCAGCGCGTGGCGCCGGAGTCCCGGATCGTCTACGTGGACAACGACCCGCTGGTGCTGCGGCACGCCCAGGCGCTGCTCACCAGCACGCCCGAGGGGGTCACCGACTACATCGACGCCGACCTGCGCGAGCCGGAGCAGATCATCGCCGCGGCGAGCGGGATCCTCGACCTCGGCCGGCCCGTCGCACTGATGCTGATGGGCATCCTGGGCCACATCCAGGACTACGACGAGGCCAGGTCGATCGTGCGCCGCCTGCAGGCCGCCCTGCCGCCGGGCAGCTACTTCGTGCACTACGACAGCACCGACACCGACGCCGAGCTGAAGCGGGCGCAGGAGGGTTACGACGACACCGGCGCCGTGCCGTACGTGCTGCGCAGCCCGCGGCAGGTCGCCGCGTACTACGAGGGCCTGGAGCTGCTGGAGCCCGGCATCGTGTCCTGCCCGCTGTGGCGCCCCGAGCCGGGCACCGACCCGCGGCCGACGGACGTGTACGGCGGGGTGGCCCGCAGGCCCTGACACCCCGTCGGCGTCAGGACCCGGAGCCGGGACCGGCCGGGCCGGTCAGGTCCGCGCGGCCGGCCGGATGTTCCGGTCGAGCCGGAACAGGTTGTCCGGGAGGCGGCTCACCGCGCCGAGTCTGCGCACGGCGTCCGGGGAGAGCCGGGACAGCGGCAGGCGGTGGACGCGTTCGGCCCGGGACACCTGGCCGAGGAGGTGGTGCAGGGGTGGCGGCGGTCGAATGCGTCGTCCCGGTAGGTCAGGACCAGCACGGCCGGCAGGCGTTCCACCCGGTGCACCAGGAACCGCAGCGCGTCGAGCGAGGCCACGTCGGCCCCGTGCACGTCCTCGACGACGAGGACGGCGGGGTGCGGGGCCGCGACGAGTTCCGCCCGCAGCGCGTCGTAGACCCGGGGCCGGTCGCCGCCCGGCATGGCCTTCACCGGACTCGACCTGCCGATGCCCGCCTCACCGTGGACGAGCACGACGGAACCGGCTCCGTCGGCCGCGTCCCTGGCGGCGGCGGCCAGCCGGTCCAGCTCGCGTTCGCGTTCGCGGATCCCCCGTCCACCGCGCCATGCCGGCACATGCACGCCTCTTGAAGCCCCACAGCGGCACCCATAGGATCGTTGAACAACGCGTGAAACGTTTCAACCCGCTGCACGTGTCCCACGCGCCCCACCCCTTCCGATGCCGCACTTCTCGACGCCCCCCGATGCCACCCCCTCCCGACGCCGCGCCTCCCGACACCCCGCCTCCCGGCCGCTCGCTCCGTCACCCGCATCCGCGCACGTACACACGCACCCAAGGGACCCCACATGACCAATGGCTGGAACCGCCGCGCCTTCCTCCGGAGCTCGGTGGCCGGAGCGGGCGCCTCCGCCGCCCTCGCCACCGGCACCGCCGCCGCCTCCGCCTCGGCGCCCGTGACGGACGGCGTGGCGCTGCCGGGCAGGCTGCGCGTCGAGCGCACGACCGTCGAGTACGCCGAGACCCTGCTCGGCACCGAGGTGGAACACCCCCGGCTGACATGGGAGTTGGCCGCCGACGGGCGCGGAGCCCGGCAGAGCGCCTACCGCGTGCGGGTCGCATTGAGCGAACAGGGGCTGCGCGAGGGGCGGCGCGCCGTCTGGGATTCCGGCCGGGTCGCGTCGGACCGCAGCGTCGGGGTCGCGTACGCGGGTCCCGCCCTGAAGCCGCGCACCCGCTACCACTGGCAGGTCAGGGTGTGGGACGCCGAGGGCCGGCCCTCGGCGTGGAGCGCGCCGCGCTGGTGGGAGACAACGTTGTCCAAGGATGCCTGGCAGGGCTTCTGGATCGGTGCGGCGGCCGCTCCGGAACCGCCGGTGTTCGAGGGGGCGTCCTGGATCTGGTCGCCCGGTTCGACCGCGAACGACGCACCCAACGGGCCCCGTTGGTTCCGCGGTGCGCTGACGCCGCCGGCGGGCGCGGAGATCCGCAGAGCCACGCTGCTGGCGACGGCCGACGACGACTTCACCCTGTACCTCGACGGCCGGCAGGTGGCGCACCAGGCCGAACAGGTCGACGCGTGGCGCCAGGGCCACCTCGTCGATGTCACGGAGCAGGTGAGGTCGGCGGCTTCCGCGGACCCCGGGGGCGCGGGTCCGGGGCGCCTCGTGGTGGCCGCCCTCGCGACGAACCGCGGCAACGCGTCGGTCAACCCCGGCGGTCTGCTCGTACGGCTCCTCCTGGAGCACGGGACCGGGACCACGACCACGGAACTGGTCACGGGAGACGGCTGGCGGTGCGCCGAGGAGGAGCAACCGGGCTGGCAGCAGCCGGACTTCGACGACTCCTCGTGGTCGGCCGCCGCCGTGCTCGCCCCCTACGGACAGGGCCCCTGGGGGGACGGGGTCTCCCTCACGGCGCCCGAGCAGCCGGCGCCGCTGCTGCGCCGCGAGTTCACGGTTCCCAAGCCCGTCGCCCGGGCCCGCCTGTACATCAGCGGGCTCGCCTACTACGACGCGGAGATCAACGGCGAACGCGTCGGCCGCCAGGTCCTCGACCCCGGGTTCACCGACTACGACGAGACCGTCCTGTACGCGGTCCACGACGTGACGGACCACCTGCGCCGGGGCGCCAACGCGATCGGCGTGACCCTCGGCCGCGGCTTCTTCGGCATGATGACACCGAACGTCTGGAACTGGCACCGCCCCCCGTGGCACGGCGAACCGCGGCTCCTGGGCCAGCTGGAGATCGACCACCCCGACGGCTCACGCACCACGATCGCGACGGACGACCGGTGGCGCATCACCGAGGGCCCGACCCGCTCCAACTCCCTTTACGCGGGTGAGAGTTACGACGCGCGCAAGGCACCCCGCGCATGGACGCGCCCCGGCTTCGACGACAGCGGCTGGCAGGCCACGGAGCGCCGGGCCGCCCCGAAGGGCACGCTGCGCGCCCAGCCGCACGACGCGATCGAGATCGTGGAGACCGTACGCCCGGTCGCCGTCGAGGAGTTGCGCGAAGGGGTGTACGTCGTCGACATGGGCCGCACGACGGCCGGCTGGACACGGCTGACCGTGCGCGCTCCGGCGGGGACGACCGTGCGCCTGGTCCACGGCGAGAAGCTGAACTCCGACGGGAGCGTGCACGCCGAGACCGGCCACGTGCCCGGCCGGTTCCAGACCGACGAGTACGTGTGCGCGGGCGGCGGCGCCGACGAGGTGTGGGAGCCGAAGTTCTCGTACAAGGGATTCCGGTACGTGCAGGTCAGCGGGCTGCCCTCGAAGCCGGAACCGTCACAGGTGCTGGGCCGCGTCGTGCACACGCCGGTGGAGGCGACGGGGTCCTTCGCCTGCTCCGAGCCGTTCTACGAGAAGCTGGAGCGGGCGATGCGGCGCACGCTCCTGAACAACCTGCACGGCATCCCGACGGACACACCGATGTACGAGAAGAACGGCTGGACCGGCGACGCCCAGCTGGGCGCGCCCGTCATGGCGTACGCGCTCGGTGTGCACCGCTTCCTGTCCAAGTGGCTCGGCGACCTGAACGACAGCCAGAACGGCGACGGGCAGCTGCCGGTGATCGTGCCGAGCGGCGGCTGGGGGTACGGCGACCTCGGTCCGTCCCCCGAGTGGACGACGGTGTACCCCTTCCTGCTGCGGGAGATGTACCGCGTGTACGGGGACGAGCGGCTGGCCCGCGACCACTGGGAGCCGCTCACCCGCTACCTGGACTGGGAGATCTCCCGCCTGAAGGACGGCCTGGCCGTGACGGCGCTCGGCGACTACCTGCCGCCGGGGTACGGCGGCAACCCGCCCGAGGACACCCGGCTGACCGCGACGGCCTACCTGCACCGGGCGCTCGTCGGCACGGCGGAGCTGGCGGACCTGCTCGACGACACGGCGGTCGCGGACCGCTACCGGACGACCGCGAACGGACTCAAGGAAGCGTTCAACGCGGCGTTCCTGGGGCCGGACGGCCACTACCGCACGGCGAAGGACCCCGACTACCGCCAGACGAACAACTGCGTTCCGCTCGCCTTCGGCCTGGTCCCGGCGGGCGCGCGGGCCAGTGTCGTCGACTCGCTGCTGGCCGACATCGCACGCCGCGGCAACCACCTGAACACCGGCGCGCTGGGCACCAGCGTCCTGCTGCGGCAGCTGTCCGCGCAGGGGCATCCCGAGGTGGCCCACGCCATCGCCACCCAGCGCACGTACCCGGGCTGGGGCCACTGGTTCGAGAACGGCGCCGACACCATGTGGGAGATGTGGCCGCTCGACTCGCGCTCCCGGGACCACTATTTCCAGGGCACGGTCGTGCAGTGGCTGTACGAGAACGTGGCGGGCCTGCGCCCCGGCGACGCGGGGTACCGCACCTTCACGGTGCGCCCCGACGGCCGTACGGGCGTCGACTGGGCCCACACGTCCCTGCGTACGGTCCGCGGCAAGGCCTCGGCCGCCTGGTCGACCGTGGACGGCTCGGTCCGGCTCTCGGTACGGGTGCCGGTGGGCTCGACGGCGGAGGTGCACGTACCGGCACCGGCGCGCTCGGCGGTACGCGCTCCGGGCGGCGCGGAATTCGTCCGGGTGGAGCCGGGGTTCGTCGTGTACGAGGTGGGACACGGCGGGTGGGAGTTCGTGGGGCGGGCGGCCGGGTGAACCCTCCGGGCAGTCGCGGGTGCGGGTCACCCACCCGCGACTGCCCACGGGGCGAACTGCCCGGTGGAGGGCGTCAGGAGCTCGGCCCCGTCATCGGTCAGCCCCGGTCCGTCTCCTCGGTGGTCGCGGGCCGCCCGAACCAGCGGCTCGCGGCGTCGGCGCAGTACGCACGCCGCAGGACCGTCGCGTCAGGTTCCGGGGGCCCGCGTCGCTCCGGGTGCCGTGCGGGATTCCAGGTCGTGGCGGGTGTCGTTGCCGTACACGCCCGTCTCGTCGCCCCGGATGCCGTACCAGAGCTGGAAACGCGCCACCGCCGCCGTCAGCGTGGCGTCGTACACGCCGCTGGGCGTTCCCTGGTCGTACACGTCGGGGATACGCAGCAGCCGTTGCTGCAGATCGCTCACCGCCGGCCCGCTGTCGCCCTCGCGCAGGGTGCCGGGGCCGTCCGGGTCGGCGCCCTGCGGCACGGGGGCCGAGGCGGGCGGCGCGGACGACGCGGCCGGGGGCGGCACGTCCGCGGCGCCGGTGGTGTCCCTGTCCCAGGTGAGCAGGAGGGCCGTACCGAATCCCGCCAGCGCGGCGGCCACCGCGGCCGCTCCGAGCGCGGTACGGCGGAACACGGCGCCGGTGCGGCCGTGCGCCGGTCCGCGTCCGGCCGGGCGGCGGCCTCGTGGCGCCGGCCCGGCGTCACGGTCACCCCCGTCCTCGCCCTCGTTCCGGTCCGCGCTCCGGTGCGCGTCCCGGTCCGCGCCTCCGGCGACCGGCGGCAGTTCCTGCGTGTCGTCCTCCACCGGCCTGGACGGTGCGGCGCCCCACGCCTCCGGTACGGCGACGACCTCGTAGTCCTCGTCCGGGTCGCGCTCCTTCTCCTTCTCCTTCTCCTTCTCCTGCACCTGCCGCAGCAGGTCCGCCAACGACCCTGGCTGCCTGCGGCGCAGGACGTGGGTCGGCTCCAGCGCCGAACGACGCGACGGCTCTTGCGGGTCGAACGGTGTCGACACCCTGCTCTCCCTCCGGGCGCTGCTGAGAAGGGCCCTACCGAGAAGGGATACGGGGAGCCCCGCCCGGCGGTTCAACGAGGCGGCGCCGAACAGGCGCACGATGCCGGGCCGTCGCGCGGTGCCCGGCCGCCCCGCGGCGCCGGGCGGTCGGTCCGGGCCAGGTCAGGTCGGTCCGGGCCAGGTCGGGTCGGTCCGGGCCAGGTCGGGTCGGTCCGGTGAACGTGTGTCAGCGGTTCATCAGTGCGAAGACGCCCCAGCCCAAGTACTCGCGCTGATAGCGGACATGGCGCAGCGGCCCGGCCGTGAGGTCCGCGCGCATCTCCTCGGCCAGTTCGTCGTCGGGGTGGGCGTCCAGCCAGCGCCGGGTGGCCAGCCACTGCGCGGCCACGTAACGGTCCCAGCTGTCCTGGTCGGCCAGAACCATCTCCACCAGGTCGCAGCCGAGCCGGCCGAAGTGCTCGACCAGTTCCGGGAGCGAACGGAAGTCGTCCCTGCTGCCGGCCGAACAGCCCTCGACGGTGGCCCGGTCCTCGGGCTCGCGCCGCCAGTACGGCTCGCCGATGAGCATGATCCCGCCGGGGGCGAGGCTCCGGCGCAGGAGTTCGACGGTGCCCGCCACCCCGTCGCCGATCCAGGTGGCACCGACGCACGCGGCGATCCCGACGGGTTCCTCGGCGACATGGCCCGCCGCGTCGCCGTGCCGGAAGACGACCCGGTCGGCGACACCGAGCTCCGCGGCGCGGGCGTTCGCCTTCGCCAGGAAGGCGGTGCTGATGTCCACCCCCGTGCCGGTCACCCCGTGCTCCCGCGCCCAGGTGCACAGCAGCTCGCCGCTGCCGCAGGCGAGGTCGAGCACACGGGTCCCGGGCGGCGGGTCGATGGCCCGGCCCAGGGTCGCCAATTTCCCGTCGGTGAACGGGTTGTGTATGCGGTGTCCGCCCTCGCGGACGGTGAAGCTACGTGGCAGATCCACTTCTGGGATTCCTTCGGTCCGAGGAAAGGGGGCAGGTGGTGCGGGCCGGAGCGCGCCCTCCGTTGTACGCGGCCGCGACCGGGGCCTGTCCACCGGTTTTTGCCGTGACGGCAACAAACTCGTCCCGCCAAGTGACAATGAAAATGATTGTCGATAACGTGTGCGTCGGTCACGCCCGCCGCACCCCGCCGAGGGGAGCCACCGGCGTGCCCTGACACTCAACCGGAGTGCGCGGAAGGGGAGTTGTGGCTCATCTGTTGGTGGTCGAAAGCTGGGTCGGATCGATGAGCAGACTGCTGCCACGGGCGATCCGGGAGGGCGGGCACGAGTTCACCTTCCTCACCCGGGACCTGCACCACTACTTGCGCTCGGCCCCGGAGGGCACGGCGCACCCCCTGCTGGCGGCCCGCAACGTGCTGACCGCCGAGACGAACGACGTCGAAGCCCTGCTCCCCGAGGCGGAGCGGCTGCACGGGGCACTCGGCTTCGACGCGGTGGTGACGTCCTGCGACTACTACCTGCCCACCGTGGCGCGGATCGCCGCCCGGCTGGGACTCCCCGGACCGACGCCCGGATCCGTCGAGGACGCGTGCCGTAAGGACCGCACCCGGCGGGTGCTCGGCGAAGCCGGTGTTCCCGGACCCCGTTTCGCCGTCTGCGCCGACCGGGCCGCGGCCGAGGGGGCCGCGCGGGAGCTGGGCTTCCCCCTGGTGGTCAAGCCCGTCGACCTCTGTGCGGGCATGTACGTACGGCGGGTGGACGACGCGCGTGAACTCGCCGACGCCTGCCGGGCGATCGCGGACTTCCCGCTGAACGCCCGGGGCCAGACGCGGGCGCCCGTCCTGCTGCTCGAGGAACTTCTCGACGGACCCGAGGTCAGTGTGGAGACCGTGTCGTTCGACGGCAGGACGCGGGTGGTGGGGGTGACCGACAAGAGCCTCGGCGGGGCACCGGCCTTCGTCGAGACCGGGCACATGTTCCCCGCCGCCCTCGCCCCGGACGACGCGGCGGCCGCCCGGGACACCGCGGTGCGGGCGGTCCAGGCGCTCGGCCTCGACTCCGTCGTGGCCCACACCGAGATCAGACTGACCGCCGCCGGGCCCCGTGTCGTCGAGGTCAACCCGCGTCCGGCCGGCAACCGCATCACCGAGCTGATCCGTCACGTCACCGGTCTCGACCTGGCCGCCGTCTGCGTGGACGTGGCCCTCGGCCGCACCCCCGACCTGCGACGGCGGGACACCGGACTGCGCAGCGCCGCCGTCGGCTTCCTCGTGCCGGACACCGCGGGGACGCTGGAGTCGATCGAGGGCGCGGACCGGGTGCGCGCCGAACCGCCGGTGCTGGAGGTCCGGTTCGCCGAACCGGGGCGCGCGGTGAGGGTGGCGGGCAGCAACAACGAGTACCTCGGGCATGTGATGGCGGGCGACGCCGAGGGGTTCGGCGCGCGGGCCCGGGTCGAGTCGCTGCTCTCCGGGCTGCGACCGCGGGTGTCCGTCCGATGAGGGCCCGGACCGGCGTGGAACCCGCCGCCACGGCCCTGCAGGGAACGGGTCCGCTCTCGTACGACGGCCTCGTCCGGCAGGTCCTGGCCGGCGGACTCGGCCCGGACCCCCGGACCCTGCGCACCGCCGTGGCGTTCACCACGAGTCAGGCGGTACGGCACGACGGGCGCCGCGGCGGCTACCGCAACGAGGTGCTCAGCCTGCGCCTGGGCCGGGCGGTCGGCTCCTGCGCGGTCGAGCCCGGCGCGCTGCCGGGCGGCGCGGTGGACGACTGCGCCGGGGCGGACGTCGCACATCTGCTGGAGCATCCGCTCCCCGCGGTGCGCGTCGCGGCACTGGACGCCTATCTGATGCACGTGCGCCCCCACTCGCCGGAGCACGGGGCACTTCCCTGCCCGCTGCCCGCCGGGAGTTCCCTGGAGAAGTCCCGGGCGCGGGCACGGGCCGTCGTCGAGCTGCTGGATGTCGGACCGGGACAGACCGTCCTCGTCGTCGGCGTCGTCAACTCGCTTCTTGAGGCGCTGCGTTCGCGCGGCATCACGTACATACCGTGTGACCTCAAGGGCGGTACGACGGAGTGGGGCGAGCACGTCGTCACCGACGCCCTCGCCGAACTCGACCGCTGTGACGCCGTGCTGGCTTCGGGGATGACCCTGGGCAACGGTTCCTTCGAACCCCTGCGGGAGCACGCCCTGCGCACCGGACGGCAGTTGGTGATGTTCGCGCAGACCGGCAGTGCCGTGCTGCCGCGGTTCCTCGGCGCCGGGGTCGGCGCGGTGTGCGCGGAGCCGTACCCCTTCTTCTGGCTGGACGGCGGCCCGGGCGTCCTGCACCGCTACGGCCACCGTCACGGCCGTACGGGGGCCGCGCTGTGACCGCGACCGCGCTGCGCCCGCGCACCGCCAACCCCGACCTGCTCTCCCTGCTCGGCCGCACGCCGCTGGCCAGGGTGACCACCGACCTGCCGCATCCGCAGCCCGGTTTCTGGGCCAAGCTGGAAGGGCTCGCCGCCGGCGGGATGAAGGCCAGGGCGGCGGTGTCCATGCTGCTCGGTGCCCGTGCCCGGGGTGAACTGCGTCCCGGCGCACCGGTGGTGGAGTCCACCTCCGGGACACTCGGCATCGGCCTCGCCTTCGCCGGACAGGCTCTGGGACACCCCATCGTGCTCGTCGGCGACACCGAACTCGAACCGTCCATGCGGCAGTTGCTGCGCGCGTACGGAGCCCGGCTCGAACTCGTCGACCGGCCGGCGAGCACGGGCGGCTGGCAGGCGGCCCGGCTGGCCCGGCTGCGCGAACTGCTGGGGACACTGCCGGACGCGTACTGGCCCGATCAGTACAACAACCCCGACAACGTCGCCGGTTACGCCTCGCTGGCCGCCGAACTCGCCTCGCAGCTCGACCACCTGGACGTACTGGTGTGCAGTGTCGGCACGGGCGGGCACAGTGCCGGGATCGCCGGTCCGCTGCGCAGGCACTGGCCCGCTCTGCGGCTGATCGGCGTGGACGCCACCGGCTCCACCATCTTCGGCCAGCCCGCCAGGCCCCGGCTGATGCGCGGTCTGGGCAGCAGCATCCATCCGCGCAACGTGGCCCACGAGGCCTTCGACGAGGTGCACTGGGTCGGTCCGGCCGAGGCGGCGGACGCCTGCCGGCGCCTGGCCCGCGGCAGCTTCGTCAGCGGCGGCTGGAGCACCGGCGCGGTCGCGCTGGTCTCCGCCTGGGCGGCCCGCGTCCATCCCGGCGCCGTGGTCGCCACCGTCTTCCCCGACGGGCCCCACCGCTACCTCGGCACGGTCTACGACGACGACTTCGCCGCGGCCCACGGCCTCGACCCGGCCGGCGCCGCCACCCGCCCCGTCGAGATCCCGCACGCACGCGCCGTCGAGGCCACCGGCTGGGCCCGCTGCACCACGGTGACCGACCCGGTGACGGACCCGGCGGCCCTCCCGGCGACCGGCCGCCCGGCCGCCCCGCACCCCCTGGAAGGAAGCTCGTGAAGGCCACCCTGCGCACCGTGCGGCTCACCCTCGCCGAGCCGCTGCGCATCTCCCGTTCGACGACGGCCGCCCGCGACGCCGTCTGGCTGACGATCGGGCACGAGGGCCTGCACGGCCACGGCGAGGCCGTCACCAGCGTCTACCACGGCCTCGACACCGGCACACTGGAACGGCAGTTGTACGAGTCCGGCCGCGACCTGGGCCGCTTCCCCGACCCCGAGAGCGCACTGCGCGGGCACCTGGCGGACGCGTACTCCGCGGACGGGCACCGCGCACGGGAGCGGCCCCCCGCGGTGCGGGCGGCCGTCGAGTCGGCGCTGCTGGACCTGTGCGGCAGACGGGCCGGCGCCCCCGTCCACCGGCTCCTCGGCGCCGCGAGCGCTCCGAGCGCCGGCACCGCCCGCACCATCGGCATCGTCCCGGCCGCGCACGCCGCCGCGCAGGCACGGGCCCTGGCGGACGCCGGATTCACGCTCCTCAAGATCAAGGCCGGCGCCCCGGACCCCGAGGACGACCTCGACCGCGTACGCGCCGTCCGCTCCGCCGCTCCCGGCACCCGGCTCCTGCTCGACCCCAACGGTGCCTGGACCCCCGGACAGGCCCACCGCCTCCTGGGCCGGTACGCGGAGCTGGGCGTCGAAGCCGTCGAGCAACCCGTCGCCCCCGGTGACCCGGAGGCCCTGGCCCGGCTCGCCGGGCGTTCGCCGCTGCCCCTGATCGCCGACGAGGACGCGGTCGGCCTCGAAGACGTACGACGGCTCGCGGGCCGTGTGCACGGGGTGAACGTCAAGCTCGCCAAGTGCGGCGGCCCCCATGCGGCCCTGCGGATCGCCGAGCTGCTCGCGGACAGCGGCACCGGCCTGATGCTGGGCTGCCTCACCGCCAGCACGCTCGGCCTCGCGCCCGCCGTGCACCTCGCCGACCGGGCCCGCTGGGCCGACCTCGACGGCCACCTGCTGCTCGCCGACGACCCGTGGACCGGGATCGGCGGCGCCGACGGTGTCGTACGGGCCGGTGGACTGCCCGGGCTCGGCGTACGCGAGAGGCGTACCGGAGAGGCGGACGGCCCGTGAGAACGCTGTACGAGATACGCGGATTCCCGCCCGCGATCCGGCTCCTGCTCCTCAACCAGTTCGGCGTCAACGCCGGCTTCTACCTGCTCATCCCCTATCTGGCCGTGCACCTGGGCGAGGACCTGGGCATGTCGGCGGCCGTCGTCGGGATCGTGCTGGGGGTGCGCAACCTCAGCCAGCAGGGACTGTTCCTCATCGGCGGCTCGGCCGCGGACCGGCTCGGGGCGCGGGGGGTCGTCATCGCCGGCTGCGCGGTGCGTACGGTCGGCTTCGCGCTGTTCGCCCTCGGCGACGGGCTCGCGGTGCTGCTGGCCGCGTCCGTGCTGAGCGGGCTCGCCGGGGCGCTGTTCAACCCGGCTGTGCGGACCTACCTCGCACAGGAGGCGGGCGGGCGCAGGGCCGAGGCGTTCGCGCTGTTCAACGTCTTCGCGACCACCGGGGCGCTCGTCGGGCCGCTGCTCGGCAGTGTGCTGCTGCTCGTCGATTTCCGGGCCTGCGCGCTCGCCGCCGCCGGGATCTTCGCGCTGCTCACCGTGGCCCAGGCGCTGGTACTGCCGGCGCGGGCGGTCCCGCCGAGCACGGGCGGGGTGCTCGCGGACTGGCGCGAGGTGGCCGGCGACCGCGCGTTCGTCGCCTTCTCGCTCGCCATGACCGGCATGTTCACCCTCGAGAACCAGCTGTACCTGCTGCTGCCCGACGGCGTCCGCCGCGCCACCGGCTGGGACGGCGCCGCCGGACTCGTGTTCCTGGTGGGAACGCTCGCCGGCCTCGCACTGCAGCTGCGGCTCACCCGGGCCCTGAAGGCGCACGGCGGACGGGCCGTCGGCACCGGACTCGCCCTGATGGGGCTCGCCTTCCTCCCGCCGATGCTGGTGTCGGGGGCCGCCCCGCGCCCGTGGCACGCCGTCCCCGTGCTCGCGGGCGTCCTGCTCCTCCACGTCGGGATCATGGTCGCGCAGCCCTTCGTGATGGAGCTGGTTCCCGGATTCGGCAGACCGGAGCTGACCGGCACGTACTTCGGGATCTTCTACATGGTGTCCGGGGTCGCCGCGGCCGTGGGCAACACGGTCGTGGGCTGGGCCATGGACGCCGGGGACCAGCGTGGTACGGCCTGGCTGCCCTGGGCCTGCTGCGTGGTGTGCGGTCTGGCCTCGGCGTCCGCGGTCACCTGGCTGCGCCGCCGGGGAGCACTTCCCGCACGCGCCGTCGTGGTGGGGGCGCCGGCATGACGAGCGGCAACCTGCTGACCGACCACCCGGAGCTGTACGAGGCCAGGTTCCCCGATCCCGGGCGGCTGGCCGGGCGGTGGGCCGAGGACTGCCTGCGCCGGCACGGGGCCGGTCCCGCCGTCCTCGACCTGGGATGCGGCACCGGCCGGGACGCGGCGCACCTGCACGCGGCGGGCCGCCGCGTGGTCGGCGCCGACCTCTCCGGGGCGATGCTGGCGTACGCCCGCGCCCGCCACCCGGGCCCGCGGTACGTGCGCGCCGATCTGCGGGACTTCTCCTTCCCGACCGGGGCCTTCGACGCGGTGGTGTGCCTGGACAGCGCCCTGCTGTACTGCCACACCAACGACGACCTGGACGGGTTCCTGGCCTCCTGCCGCCGGAGTCTGGCTCCCGGCGGGCTCCTCGTCGCGGAGATGCGCAACGGCGCCTACTTCCTCGGCCGGGACGGCCTGCTGGACACACCGAGGCACAACACCCTGTTGTGGCAGGGCACTTCGTACCGTTCGGTGACCACTCTGCACGTCGACCGCACCGCGCAGCTCCTGCGCCGTACCCGCGTCTGGACCGCCGACGACGGCTCGGCGCCCGTCGAACAACGCTCGGCCTGGCGGCTGCTCCTCCCCCAGGAACTGCGTCACTTCCTGGCCTCGCACGGTTTCGCCGTGCTGGAACTGCACGACGGGCCGGGGCCACGCACCGAACCGCCGTGGCAGGAGGGCGACCTGCCCGCCGGTCCGGCCGACGCCGACCGGCTGCACGTGGTGGCCCGCCGCACCGGCTGACCCGGCCGCGCCCCGCCCCTCCTCCTGCCTGCCTGCCGCGCCACATCTCACTGCCCACACCTCACAGCAAGGACATGCCCATGCAAGATCACCCCGGCCTCCGCCGCAGAGGCCTCCTCGCGGCCGCCTCCGGCATCGGCGCGCTCGCCCTCGTCGGCTGCGGCGGTCCGAACGACCCGGACACCCGCGGCTCCGGCAGCGGCGGCGACGGGAAGCCCCGGCGCGGCGGGCGGCTGCGGGCCGCCTTCGCGGGCGGCGGCGCGAGCGAGACGCTCGATCCGCACCTGGCCAACCTGTTCGCCGACGTGGCCCGCGCCAAGGCGCTCTTCGACAAGCTCGCCGACTACGGCGACGACCTCTCCGCCCGGCCCCGCCTGGCCTCCGGCTGGGAGCCGAACGCGGGCCTCGACCGCTGGACGGTGACCCTGCGCAAGGCGGACTTCCACGACGGGAAGGCCGTCACCGCCGAGGACGTCCTGTTCAGCTACCGCCGCATCGCCGACCCCGAGCAGGCGTTCCGCGCGAAGGCGTCCCTCGAACCCGTCGACCTGGCGGCGAGCCGGGCCGTCGACGAGCGGACCGTGGAGTTCGTCCTCAAGCGGCCGACCGCCGAATTCCCCAACGTCCTGGCCGCGTTCGGCGCGTACATCGTGCCCGCGGGGTCCTCGGGGTCCGACTTCGACGGAAAGCCGGTCGGCTCGGGACCGTTCCGCTTCGTGTCGTTCGCGCCGGGCCGCTCGGCGGTCTTCCGCCGCAACGACGCCTACTGGGACGGCGCCCCGCACCTCGACGAGGTGGAGTTCGTCGTCGCCAACGAGGAGTCCGCGCGGGTGAACGCGCTGCTGGGCGGGCAGGTCGAGTACGCCCACGAGTTGAACCCGACGACCGCGCGCGCCCACGAGGGCCGGGGACGGATCGGGATCGTACGGCTGCGCAACAGCGCCATGCAGGCGTTCGCGATGAAGACCGACCGGGCACCCTTCGACGACAGGCGGGTCCGGGAGGCGTTCTTCCTCGTCGCCGACCGCCAGGAGCTGGTCGACGGGGCGCTGTCCGGTGCGGGTGTGGTCGGCAACGATCTCTTCGGCAAGGGGTACGAGTACTACGCCGACGCGCTGCCCCAGCGCGAGCAGGACCTCGACCGGGCCCGCTCACTGCTGAAGGCGGCGGGTGCGGAGAAGTTGAAGGTCACCCTGGACACCTCGGCGGTCGCGGCCGGGTTCACCGAGGCGGCGAGCATCTTCCGGGACCAGGCCGCGAAGGCCGGCGTCACGGTCGAGGTCAGGACGGGCAGCAAGGACTCGTACTGGGCCGACGTCCTCGACTCCGGAACCCTGTGCTGCTACCGCTCCGGAGCCATGCCCATCGAGGCGCACATCTCGCAGCGCCTCCTCACCGACTCCACCACCAACGCCACCAGGTGGCGCCACAAGGACTTCGACGCGCTCTACCGGCAGGCGCAGGCCACGAGGGACGCCGAGGAACGCGCCGCCGTCTTCGGGCGGATGCAGCGCAGGCTGTACGCGGAGGGCGGTTTCCTGGTGTGGGGGTTCGCCGACTGGATCATCGGAACGGCCGAGGGGGTCAAGGGAGTCGAGGAGCAGGCCCCCGCGAACACGCTGGACTGGGCGCGGTTCGACAAGGTCTGGCTGGCGTGAGCGGACTCGGTTCGTGGGCCGTCCGGCGGCTGCTGCTCGGCGGCGCGCAGACCGTGGCCGTGGTGCTGCTGGTCTTCGCGCTCACCGAGGCGCTGCCGGGCGACGCGGCGGTGGCCCTCGCCGGGGACCAGCCCGACCCGGCCCGCGTCGCCGCCATCCGTGAGGCGATGGAGCTGGACCGGCCCGCGTACGAACGGCTCGCGGACTGGGCCGCCGGACTGCCGCACGCGGACTTCGGCACCTCCCTGGCATCGGGGCGGCCCGTCAGCTCGTACCTCTCGGACGCCTTCGGTCCCACGCTCCTGCTCGCCTCGCTCACCGTCGTGCTGCTGGTGCCGGCCGGGGTCGGGCTCGGGGTGCTGGCCGCGCGGTTCGAGGGGCGGTTCGTGGACCGGCTGGTCAGTGCGGTGACGCTCGGGGTGTACGCGGTACCGGAGTTCGCGCTCGGGATGCTGCTGGTGACGGTGTTCGCGCTGCGGCTCGACTGGCTGCCGCCGACGGCGGTCGGCTACGGCACGGACCTGCTCGGGCACCCGGCCGCGCTCGTCCTGCCGGTGCTCGTCCTGCTGTCCCGTCCGGTGTGCTCGCTGTGCCGGCTGGTGCGCGCCTCGATGATCGACGCACTCGCCTCCGCGTACGTCGCGCAGGCCCGGCGGTACGGGATTGCGGGTGCGCGGGTGCGGTACGCGCACGCCCTGCCGAACGCGGTCGCGCCCGCGGCCCAGCAACTGGCCCGGACCGTCGACTGGCTGCTGTGCGGAGTGATCGTCGTGGAGGCCCTGTTCGTGATCCCCGGCCTGGGGACCGTGCTGATGAACGCCGTGGCTGAACGGGACGTCCCGGTGGTCCAGGGACTCGCGGTCGTCTTCGGGGTGATCACGGTGGTGCTGAACCTGGGGGCCGACCTCGTCGCCCACCGGTTCGCGCCCCGGGCGGAGGTGGCCGCGTGAAGGGGCTTCGGAACGGAGTGGCGCCGGGGCGGTTCGCCCTCGGGACCGTCCTGGTGTGCGTGCCACTGGTGCTCGCGCTGCTCGGGCCCCTGCTCGCGGGCGGACCGGGGCCGCGGGCCGCCTCGTTCACGCTCGGCGCAGGGCACTGGCTGGGCACGGACTTCGTGGGGCGTGACGTGGGGCGGCAGGTGCTGCTCGGCGGCCGGCCCGTGGTGGCCGTCGCGGCCGCGGCGGCGGCACTGGCGTACCTGGTGGCGCTGCCGGTCGGGCTGATCAGCGCTCTGACGCACCGCAGGTGGCTGGAGGACGCGCTGATGCGCCCCCTGGACGTACTGCTGGCCGTGCCGTCCCTGTTGATGATCCTGCTGGTGGCCTCGGTGTTCTCCCCCGGGGCGACGGGCCTCGCGCTGCTGGTGGCGCTCGTGAACATCCCGGACGCCGCGCGGATCGTCCGGGCCGCTGCGGCGGACGTGGCGGCCCGGCCGGCGGTGGAGGCGCTGCGGATGCAGGGCGAGTCGTGGTGGCGTATCGCCGTGGTCCATGTCGGGCGGTCGATCCTGCGGCCGCTCGCCGCCGACGCCGGCGTACGGCTGACCGGTGTGCTGTACCTGGTGGCCACGGCCGCGTTCCTGGGCATCGGGGTGGCGCCGGACGCGGCCGACTGGGCAGTGATGGTGGACCGCAACCGGACGGGACTGTTCGTGCAGCCCTGGGCCGTGGTGGTCCCGGCGCTGCTCATCGTGGCGCTCACGACAGGGTGCAACCTGCTCTTCGACGCGGCGCTCACCCGCACCCGCGCGCACGTTCATGTCGATGTCCGTGCGGTCGAGGGCCGGATGAAGGAGCCGCGTCCATGAACGGGACGAGTGGGACGAGCGGGACGAGCGGGTCCGACGGTTCGGTGCCGGTCGCGGAGATCGACGGGCTGACCGTGGAAATCGACGGCAGACGCATCGTCGACGGGGTGAGTCTGCGGGTCCTGCCCGGAAGGGTGACCGCGCTGGTCGGGGCCTCCGGCAGCGGGAAGACGACCACGGGGCGCGCGCTGCTGGGCGAGTTCCCGTCGGGCGCGCGCGTGGGCGGATCCGTACGGGTGGCGGAGGCACTGGTCGGTTACGTCCCGCAGCACCCCGCGGAGGTGCTCAATCCCGCGCGACGGGTCGGCGCGCTGCTGTACGACATCGCGCGGGGCCAGGTGCGCGAGCTGCCCCGCCGGCGGCGACGCCGGGCGGCACGGGAGCGGGTCCTGCACGCCCTGGCGGCGGCCCAACTGCCCGACGGGGCGACCCTGTCGCGCCGTTTCCCGCACCAGCTCTCGGGCGGGCAGCAGCAGCGGGTGGTGCTCGCGCAGGCCCTGCTGCTCGGTGCGCGGGTGATCGTCGCGGACGAGCCCACCACCGGCCAGGACGCGCTCACCAGGCGCCGGATCGTCGACGAGCTGGCGGCGGTCGCCGCGCGCGGGATCGGGGTCGTCCTGCTGAGCCACGACCTGGCGACGGTCCGCGCGCTCGCCGACGAGGTGCTGGTGATGCGCGACGGCCGGGTCGTGGAGTCCGGCCCCACGGAGCAGGTGTGGTCGGCGCCCTCGCACGCCTGGACACGCCAACTCCTTTCCGAGCCGGCGTCGTCGGCGGAGACGGCCTCGAACGGACCGCGCCCCGCAGCCGTGTTGCGCGTCCGGGGGCTCCGGGCCCGCCATCGGCCCGGCACCGAGGTGCTGCGCGTGCCGGAACTCACCGTGCACCCCGGCGAGTGCCTCGCCGTCCTCGGCCGCTCCGGCAGCGGGAAGACGACGCTCGCCCGCTGCCTGGCCGGCCTCCACCGCACGTACGAGGGCGAGGTGCTGCTCGACGGGGTCGCGCTCCCCCGCAGTCTGCGCGACCGCAGCCGGCCCCAACTCGCCGCCGTGCAGTACGTCTTCCAGGACGCGCGGGCCTCCTTCGACGAGCACCGGCCGGTCCTCGACCAGGTGGCCCGGACGGCGGTACGGCTCCGGGGACTCCCGGCGGCAGCGGCGCGGGCCGAGGCGTCGGACGTGCTGGCCGGCCTGGGTCTGCCGGCCGGGTCGGCGGACCGCCCGCCCGCCCGGCTGTCCGGCGGTGAACTCCGGCGGGCCGCGCTCGCCCGGGCCCTGCTCGCCCGGCCACGGGTCCTGGTGTGCGACGAGATCACCGCCGGGCTCGACACGGTCACCCGCCGGAGCCTGCTGGGTCTGCTCGCCGGGCTGCTCCGCGACCGGGACGGCCTGTCCCTCGTACTGATCACGCACGACCTGGACACGGCCGGGCTCGCCGCCGGGATCGCGGTGCTGGACGCCGGGGAGGTGGTCGAGCAGGGGCCCGCCCGGGACGTCCTGACGGCGCCCGCCCATCCGTTCACCTCAGATCTGGTTCTCCCCGCCGTCGACGTACAGGTTGGCGCCCAGGATGAAGCTGCTCCGGTCGGAGGCCAGGAACGCCACCACCTCGGCGACCTCGTCCGGGCGCCCGATCCGGCCGAGCGGGACACCGGCGGTGAACTGTGACCTGGTGACGGACGCGTCCCCCGTGGCGACCGCGGCGTCCAGTCCGGGGGTGTCGATGGTGCCCGGGGAGATCGAGTTGACCCGGACGTTGCGGTCCTTGAGCTCGTTCGCCCAGGTGCGGGCGAAGGACCGGATCGCCGCCTTGGAGGCCGCGTACGTGCCGAAGGACGCGACACCGTCGTCGGCGCGCACCGAGGAGTTGAGGATCACCGAGGCGCCGTCGTTGAGCAGCGGCAGCGCCTTCTGCACGGTGAACAGGGTGCCCCGGACATTGACGCCGAAGGTCACGTCGAAGTGCTCCTCGGTGACCTCCTCCAGCGTCGCGAACGACGCGGCGGCGGCGTTGGCGAAGACCACGTCCAGGCCCCGGCCCCGGGCGCGGACCGCGTCGTACAGCCGGTCCAGGTCGGCCGGGTCCGAGATGTCACCCGGCACGGCGGTGGCCCGCGCCGCGCCGATGGTCCGCACGGCCGCGTCCAGTTCGGCCTCGCGGCGGCCGGTGATGAACACGTGCGCGCCCTCGGCCGCCAGCCGGACGGCCGTGGCCAGGCCGATTCCCGCACTGCCGCCGGTGATGACGGCGGTCCTGCCCTCGAGCTGCCCGCTCTGCGTTGCCATGGTCGTGGCCATGTCTGCGACCTCCACATATTTCAGTACCGATCGATACTGAATAGGAAGGTAGCACATCCGTACCGATCGATACGGAAGAGGTAGGGTGGGCCGCATGGAGACACGACGGAGGGCACCGGCCGGCCGGCCGAGGGGCTTCGACACCGACGAGGCCCTCGAACGCGCCATGCGGGTCTTCTGGGAGCAGGGCTACGAAGGCGCGAGCCTCACCGACCTGACCCACGCCATGGGCATCACCCGCACCAGCATGTACGCGGCCTTCGGCAACAAGGAGGAGCTGTTCCGCAAGGCCCTGGAGCGCTACACCGAGGGACCCGCCTCGTACGGGGCCCGTGCCGTGCGGGAGCCGACCGCCCGGGAGGTGGCATCCGCGTTCCTCGTCGGCTCGGTCCGGGCCACCACCCGCCCCGGCTGCCCCGCCGGGTGCCTCGGCGTCCAGGGCGCCCTCGCCGCGGGCGAGCCGGGCCGGGCCGCCCGCGACACCCTCGCGGCCTGGCGCGAGGAGGCGGTCTCCGGCCTGCGCGAGCGGTTCCGGCGGGCCGTCGACGAGGGCGACCTGCCGTCCGACGCCGATCCCGGGCTGCTCGCGCGCTACCTCATGACCGTGGCGAACGGCATCGCCGTCCAGGCGGCCGGCGGCGCCACCTCCGACGACCTGCACCTGGTGGCCGACATGGCGCTGCGGAGCTGGCCGTCCGCCTGAGCGGCCGGCGCCACAAGGCCGGAGGCCCACAGCGCCGCCTCCGACGCCACCGAGGACGGACACCACCGTGAATCTGCTTCCCTTCGACAGCGAAGACGCGCCGACCGTGGCCGGTTGGCCCCGCTCCGCCACGGAGGTCCTGATGTGGTGCGGGCTGCGGGAGTTCCCCGTGTCCGGGGACACCGTCGCGGCGTGGCAGCGCCGGCCGGACGTGACGGCCCGTGTCCTGACGGACGGTGAACAGCTGCTCGGTTACGGGGAGTTGTGGCTCGACACCGAGGAGGACGAGGTCGAGCTGGCACGGATCGTCGTGGCGCCGGAGGCCCGCGGGCGGGGCCTGGGACGCGCACTGGTGCGGGGCCTGCTCGCCGAGGCCCGGCTCTCCGGAATGGCTGACGTGTTCATGCGGGTCCATCCGGACAACGCCGCCGCCCTGCGCTGCTACCGGGGCGCCGGATTCGAACCGGTCGACACCGGGTCGGCCACGGCGTGGAACGCCGGGCAGCCCGTCGCCTACGTCTGGCTGCGGGCCGCCTGACCGGCGGGGACCGGCCAGGACCGGCCAGGACCGGCCGAAAGCGGCCGGAGCCGGCCGGGAGCGGCCAGGGAGTGGGCGGCCGCGTCCTTGCCGCGCCTCCCCACCACACTCCCCCCGGGGCGCGGACGCCCGGAACGTTGGTCCGGACGGGGGATTCCTGACGCGGCATCAGCGATGCGCCGCGTGGCGCGTCCGCGAATGTGAAAGAGAGTCAGGTGCACGGCCGATTTGTACGAAAATCATTCCACTCGGAGGACCTCGTATGACCGCCTCACTGCTCTCCCGCTCCGCCGGCGTCCGCACCGGTGCCGCCGCCCTCACCACGGCCGCCCTCGCCGGCGCCGCCCTCCTCGGGGCGCCGGCCGCCTACGCGGCCCCGGCCGACAGCGGCGACGTCAAGATCCACTCGGAGACGACGTCCCCCACCGACCAGCGCGACGAGACGAAGGTCTGCAAGTTCTACCTGTCCGCCTTCAACTTCCAGGAGGTCGGTGTCACGGGGATCACCTACATCATCGAACCCCAGCCGGCGACAGCGGCCGCCGCCACGCTCAACGGCACCCTCGCCCTCCCCATCGGCACCGGCTACACGGACACGCTGGCGCTGCCCGACGGCGACTACAAGCTCACCTGGAAGCCGACCGGCGGCACCGGGGCGGGCAAGGAGAAGAAGTTCAAGGTCGACTGCAAGCCGGCCGCGGAGAACAAGCCCGACGCCAAGCCGCAGACCCCCAACGGCTCCGTCCCGGCGGGCGGCGGCGGCCTCGCCGAGGCGCCGACCGTGTCGGCGGTCGCGGCCGCCGGAGCGGTGGGCCTGGTCGGCGTGTCCGGCTTCGTCTACTTCCGGCAGCTGCGTCGCCGGACCGACGGTGCCGCGTAGGTACGCGCCCAGGCCCTGGTACCGCACGCGCGCCTACCGTCTGGCGAGAACGGCCGTGCTGGCGTTCTCGCTGGTGATGGGCGGCATCTGGTGGGCCGAGGACGACGGTCGGCCCGCCGGGCCGGCCGCCGCCCCGGCGCCGGCGTCCGGGGACGCGAAGGCGTCCCCGGGTCCGCCCGCCTCCGCGGCACCGGAGCCCCGGCGCACCCCCGCCCCCGAACGGCCCCCCGTTCGCCGTCCGACCCCACCGCCCCGGCAGAGCGCGTCACCCCCATGGATCCGGCCGTCCCGGCCCCCCGTGCCGCCGCCCGCCTCACCCACGTCACCGCCCCGGCCGGCGCAACCACCCCCGCCACCGCGGCCCCAGCCACCCCGCCCGCCCCGGTCGCTCCAGCCGCTCCCGCGGTCCGAGCCCAGGACGCTGAGCATCCCGGACATCGGTCTCGAGGCCCCCGTCGTCGGACTGGGTCTGGACCGGCGGGGGCAGCTCACCACTCCGCCGATGGACAAGCCCAGACTGGCCGGCTGGTACCGGGGCGGGCCCGCGCCCGGTGAGGCGGGCACCGCCGTGGTGGTCGGACATCTGGACACCCGGACCGGTCCCGCGGTCTTCGCCGGCCTGAGCACGCTGAAGCCCGGCCAACCCGTCGAGGCCCGGCGCGCCGACGGACGCACCGCCGTCTACACGGTGGACGCCGTCCGCATGTACGAGAAGGCGCGCTTCCCCAGCCAGGAGGTGTACAGCGCGAGGAAGCGCCCGGAGCTCCGGCTGATCACCTGTGGCGGGGTGTACGACCGGAAGACCGGCTACCAGAGCAATGTCGTCGTCTTCGCACACCTGACGAAGACGCGGGGACCTTCGGGTTCCGCCTAGCCCTCCCCTGCCCTGCCCTGCCCGGTGCTGGTGCCGCGGCAGGTGCCGGAGCCGCTCGTCCGTGGCAGATTCCTGCGGTGATCCCGGAGACCGGCGACCACGCGCCCGCGCTGAACGACCTCCCCCGGTCGTTCAGCGCGGGCGCGTGCGCGTATGCGTGTGCGGCTGCGGGTGCGTGTGCGTGTGCGGCTGCGGGTGCGTGTGCGAAACGAGCACGACTGCGGCTGCGGCTGCGGCATGGGTGACAGCACCCTGTGGGTGGCCGCGCCGACGGCGGGGACCGCCCTGGCGCATTGCGTGCGGTCCGGTCCCCGCACCGATATGCGTCATGCGCTTTCGCAGTACGGTGCGCCTCGCGGCTCCCCACAGCCCCGACCGAGGAGACATCGATGACCGGTCCGGTCGTACGCCTGCCTCTGCCCACCGAGGACCCCCTCGCACCGCCCGCCGCGTGGGAGACGCTGCGCCGGCAGTGCCCCGTCGCCCGGGCCGCCCTGCCCAGCGGTGACTCGGCGGTCTACCTGACCCGCTACGACCATGTCAGGCAACTGCTCGCCGACCCCCGGTTCGTACGCCCCACCGAGCGGGACGACGCCGCCCGGATCGCCCCCGAGGGAGCCGGCGGCGCGGCGGCCACCGGCAGCGGCACGGTCGCCCTGCCGGATCGCGGTGAGCCCCACCAGCGCTGGCGGCGTCAGGTCGGCAGGTACTTCACCGTCAAGCGGATGACCGCGCTGCGTCCCGGCATGGTCCGTCTGACCGAGGACCTCGTCGACGCCATGGTCACCGCCGGCGCCCCGGCCGATCTGCGCGCCGCTCTCGGCTTCCCACTGCCCGTGTACGTCATCTGCGACCTGCTCGGCATCCCCGCCGACGACCGGGACCGCTTCTCCCACTGGTCCGACGCCTTCCTCAGCGTCACCCGCTACACCGGCGAGGAGATCCGGACCGCCCACGGGGAGCTCGTGGCCTACATGTCCGCGCACATCGACGCCAAGCGCGCCCGGCCCGCCGGCGATCTCCTCAGCACGCTCATCGAGGAGAGCGAGGCGGACGAGGAAGCCGGCGAGGACGGGGAGGAGCCGGGCCGGGAGCCGGGGCTGAGCCACGACGAACTCGTCGCCACCGGCATGGGGCTGCTCATCGCGGGACACGAGACCACCGCCAACATGATCGGCAAGATGGTCGCCATGCTGCTCGACGACCGCGGCCGCTGGGAACGGCTGGTGAAGGATCCCTCGCTGGTGCGTACGGCCGTCGAGGAGTCCTTGCGCTTCGACGCCAACCTGGGCTTCGGCCTGCGCCGTTACCTCGGCGAGGACGTGGAGATCGACGGCCGGCTCGTGCCCGCGGGCAGCACGGTCGTGTGCAGCATGCCGGCCGCCAACCGCGACGAGCGGGCGTTCGCCGGCGCCGACGACACGGACCTCGGCCGTTCACCCAATCCGCACCTGACCTTCGGTGTGGGCCCGCACTCCTGTCTCGGCCAGGCGCTGGCCCGCACCGAACTCCAGGTGGTCCTGGAGACCCTGCTCGGGCGGCTGCCCACGCTGCGCCTGGCCGTGCCGGTCGAAGAACTGCGCAAGACCGAGGGACTCCTCGTCGGAGGGCTGAGCGAGGTCCCGGTCGCCTGGTGAGCCGGGCCCTCTTCTCCCGAGATCCCCTCACCACCACACGACATGCGAACCCGTGCACATCGCCGGCCGGAAGGACGGAGTCATGAAGCTCAGCGTGGACGAGGAGAGGTGCTGCGGCGCCGGCGCGTGTGTCCTGGCCGCTCCCGAGGTGTTCGACCAGCGGGACGAGGACGGCGTCGTCACCCTCCTGGACAGCGACCCCGCCGAACACCGGCAGAACGCCGTGCGCGAGGCGGCAGCGGTCTGCCCCACCGCGGCGATCCGCGTGACCGCCTGACCGCTCGATCGCTCGACCGCGAGGCCGGTAACGACGCGGTCGGGCACCCGCGGTTCGGCCTGTCCGCCGTCCCTGTAGGCCGTCCCTGTAGGCCGTCCCTGTACGCCGGGTGGACCCGGGCCACTGCACGCACGACGAGATCGCCACGATCGTGGCGGACCTGTCCCGCCGACCGACGGCCGGCCACGGCAAAGGGCGGGTGTGCGACAGGAGCGGTCGCCGGAAGCCGTGGTGGTCTGCCGGACGCTGCCGGACACTGATGAACCGTGACTGGAACGAGGTGACCGGCGAGCCCGGCCCGACCGGGCTCGGCTGGTGCACCCATCGGCTCATGCCGACGGCGTCGCTCCGTCGAGGGACGCGAGCCAGGCGAGCAGCAGCCGGTTGACCTCGTCGGGGCGTTCCTGCTGGACCCAGTGGCCGCAGCCCTCGACGAGGTGCGAGGAGACCAGACCGGGGAGGGTGCCGGGGAACGCCTCGACCGCGTCGGCCAACCAGGTGAGGGAGGCGTCGAGTTCACCGGCGACGAAGAGCGACGGCTGCGCGATCGGAGCGCCGTCGAAGTCCGCGAGGTCCTCCCAGTCGCGGTCCATGCTGCGGTAGCGGTTGAGCGCCCCCTTGAACCCGGTCCGCCCGAACTCGGCCGTGACGAAGTCGAGTTCCGCGTCCGTGAGCCAGGACGGACGGTGCGGTACGAAGCGGTCCGACATCCTGGCGCCCTTCGGTACGAAGAAGACCGCGCCCTCCCCCGACGCCGGCCTCGTGTCGCCGGCCAGGGTGGCGTAGAAACCGGCCAGCCAGCCCCGCACGTCGCGCTCGATCTCCGCCTCCGCGCGGCCCGGCTCCTGGAAGTGGCCGACGTAGAACTCCTCGTCCCCGCCGATCATGGCGAAGACGTCGCTCGGCCGCGGGCCGCCCCGGGGCGCGTACGGCACGCCGAGCATCCCGACGGCGGTGAAGACGTCGGGCCGCAGCAGCGCGGAGTCGGCGGCGATGGTCGAGCCCCAGTCGTGGCCGACGATCACGGCGGTCTCCTCGCCGAGCGCACGGACGACCGCCACGTTGTCCTCGACATGGGCACCGATGCGGTACGCCGCCACGTCCTCGGGCACCGAGGAGCGCCCGTAGCCGCGTACGTCGACGGCCACCGCGCGGTAGCCGGCCGCGGCGAGCACCGGGAGCTGGTGGCGCCACGAGGACCAGAGTTCGGGAAAGCCGTGGATCAGCAGGACCAGCGGGCCGGCGCCCTGCTCGACCAGGTGGATACGGGCACCGGGCACGTCCACCAGTCGGTGACGGGCACCCGCCGGGGTGATCGGGTCGGCGTCCTGCGGCATGAGCCCTCCTCGGGGTGTGTTCTCCTGCCGTTGATCATGGTGGGGCCTGCGCCACGGGGCGAGATGCCTTGCCGTTTCGGCAAAAGCGGGTCCGGACGGCACCGGGGTCCGCGGGACGGGCGGGTTCACGCCACTCCTGGGGCGCGGGTGGCTGCGGTGAACCGGACCGCGTGACGGCACGTACTGAAGGAGGGCGTTCACCTCACGGGAGCGTCCATGGAAGTGACGCTGTGTCAGAACAGTCGCACGGGAGCGGTGGATGAGGCACGCACGACGGAATGTTCAGCGCATCGCACGGCTCGCCGCCATCGGCGGGCTGGCCTGCGGAGGGCTGATGGTCACGCATGCCGTGGCGAGCGAGACGTCGGGCGATCCGCTCACTCCCAACGCCGAGACCCGGGCCGCGCGGACCGGCCAGGAACTGGTCACCGACCTGGGCGCCTCCCGTACGGCGGGCAGCTGGATCGACGCCGAGGGGCGCCCGGTCGTCGCGGTGACCGACGAGAAGGCGGCGGCCGACGTACGCGAGGCCGGCGCCGTCGCCAAGGTCGTCAGCCACACCATGCTGGACCTCAAGTCCGCCACCGAGACGCTGAAGGACGCGCCCAAGGTGGCCGGCACCTCCTGGGCGATGGACTACGCAGCCAACCAGGTGGTGGTGCGCGCCGACACCACCGTCTCCGCCGCCCAGTGGGCGCGGCTGACCGCGGTCGCCGAGGGCATCGGCACCTCCGTGCGTATGGAGCGGACGAAGGGCACGTTCACGCCGCGGCTGAACGGCGCCGACGCGATGTTCGCGGGCTCGGGACGCTGTTCGGCGGGCTTCAACGTGACGAACGGGCAGAACGACTTCATCCTCACGGCCGGCCACTGCGGCCCCGTGGGCACGACGTGGTTCTCGGACCAGCAGGGCAGCAAGCAGGTCGGGGACACCGTCTCCGGCTCATTCCCCGGCGGCGACTTCTCGCTCGTGCGGTACGCCCCCGGAACCGCCCTGAGCGGCGCCGACATCGTGTCCGTGGGCGGCGGCCAGGGCGTACGGATCGTCGGGGCGGCCGATCCGGCCGTCGGGCAGAAGGTCTTCCGCAGCGGCAGCACGACCGGCCTGCGGTCCGGTCAGGTGACGGGGCTCAACGCCACGGTGAACTACCCCCAGGGCACGGTCACCGGACTCATCGAGACCACGGTGTGCGCCGAACCGGGCGACAGCGGCGGCCCGATGTTCGCCGACGGACTGGCCCTGGGCGTCACCTCGGGCGGCAGCGGTGACTGCACCAATGGCGGCACGACGTTCTTCCAGCCCGTGACGAAGGCGCTCGACTCGCTCGGCGTGGAACTGGCGGGCGACCCCGGCTCGGCCGACCAGGCCGCGCCCTCCTCCGGCAGCACCGGAGCCACCGGCGGCGCGGGCGCGGCGGTGCCGCCCGGCGCCTCCTCGACCGCCCCCGGCGGCGCGGTCCTGCCAGGTGCCATGGGTCCGGCGCAGACGGTTCCCGAGGGGCGGACCGACACCACGACCTCGGCGCTGGAACGGCTCGGCGAGTACCGGAATCTCGGGCCCGGGCTGTTCGTCATCGCGGGGAGCCTGCTCGCGCTGGTGGCACTGCGCATCCGTTCGGAACGGGGCCGCAGGCGCTATCGCAACCAGTACGCGCAGAGCTGGGGCTGACCGGAGCCCCACCCTGCGGGGAGCGTTTACTGGGGACATGACGCACCCCAGTCACGACGCCGGCCGAGCTCCCGCCGACACCGACACCGGCACCACAACGGCATCCGCGTCCACGTCCGCACCCGTGTCCGCCCCGGCCGAAGACCGTGCCCCCGTCGTCGTGGGCACCCCCGGCTCCTTCGCCCGCGGTGTGCTGGACGAGCGGCACCCGGCCCTGATCGAGCGGGTCCGGCGGGCCACTCCCTACCCGCCGGCCCAGCAGCGCGCCCTCGACGCCCTCCTCGACGAGATCACCCAGGGACCGGTCGGGCGCCTGCACGACAGCGAGCCGGGCGCCGGGGCCTGGCGGGACGAGCCGTACTACGGGCAGCGCTGGGCGGACGTGCCGTTCCTGTGGGCGGAGAGTTTCTTCTACCGCAGACTCCTGGCCGCCCTGGGGTACTTCGCGCCGGGCCCGTGGCGGGGTGTCGACCCCTTCGCCCCCTTCAAGAACGCCGAACTCGCGGGCGCCCAGGTCGACGGCGAGCTGTCCGCGCTCGACCGCCTCCCCGCCCTGCCGCCGGACGAGCGGGACCGTACGCTCCTGCTCTCCTCCCTCTGGGGCAACCGCGCCGACCTCGGCTTCCGGCTGTCCGCGGGCGGGGCGGGGCTGGGCGACCAGGTGCCGGGGCTCGTCGTCGACGACTCGCCGGCGCTGTGGGAGCTGCTCGCGGCCGGCGGGCCCGGCACGGTCTGTCTCGTCGCCGACAACGCCGGTCCGGAACTGCTCCCCGACCTCGTGCTCGCCGACCACCTGCTGGCCACCGGGCGGGCCGCCCGCGTGGTCCTGCACCTGAAGCCGTACCCGTACTACGTCTCCGACGCCACCACCGCCGACACACTCGCCTGCCTCGACCGGCTGACGCGCGCGTCCGGGCATGCCGCGGCGGCCGGCGAACGGCTGCGGCGGGCCATGACCGACGGCCGGATGGTCCTGCGCGCCCACCCGTTCTCCTGCGCGCCGTACTCCTACGACCGGATGCCCGCCGATCTCCGGGAGGATTTCGCGTCCGCCACGCTCACCGTCATGAAGGGCGACCTCAACTACCGCCGCCTGGTGGGCGACCGGCACTGGCCGGCCACCACGCCGTTCGCGCAGGCCTGCGCGTACTTCCCCGGCCCGGTGGCCGCGCTGCGGACACTCAAGTGCGACGTCATGACCGGGCTGACGTCCGCGGCGCTGGCGGAGCTGGACGCGGGCGCAAAGTCCTGGCGTACGAGCGGGACGCACGCCCTCGTCCAGGTCAGGGCCTGACCGCGGCACGGACCGCGCGCCGCGGCAGGCGGTGCACAGCTTGCCCGGGGTCCCGGAAGTGCTGTCACAGGCACCGCATACCATCACCGTGATGAGCAGCCGGACGCCACAGCGAGCACGCCGCGTCACACGCGGCGCGGCACTGTGCGCTGCCCTGGCCGTGCTGTTCGCGGTGCTGGTGGCCTGTCTGGGGTACGTGCCGGCGCACGGCCGGACGGCTCCCGCCGCCGCGCCACCCGTCACCGTCTCCGTCGCGCACGAACGGCTGGGCTCCCCCGCCGAGCACGACCAGTGCTGCGGTCTGCCCACCCGCGAGGCGCGGGCCGTGCTGCCGGTGGGCGCCCACCCCCTGCCCGCGGTGGCGCCCCGGATGCCGGTCGCGGCCCACCCGGCCCCGGCGGCGCGCGTCCGCGTGGCACCGCCCGCGCGCGGGGCCCCCGACCTCCATGTCCTGCAGGTGCAGCGGATCTAGACCGGCGTCCGTACGACGACGTCCGTCCGACCCTCACCCACCGCCGCCCGAACGATCCGGCGCGGCGGGGACAAGGAACGCACCTCCATGAGCAGAACCAGCAAGAAGTCGGCCGCCACCGCCCGTAAGGCGCGCATCGAGGAGATGCGCCGCACCGAGAAGGCCCGCGAGCGCAGGAACCGGATCCTGACCGTCGCGGTCAGCACGGCCATCGTCGTCGGACTCGTCGGCTTCGGCGCGTACTACATCAACGACGCGAACGAGAAGGACGAGCAGCGGCAGGCGGCCGCGAAGAAGCCCGTCGAGGGCGAGAAGTCCTGGGACGCGAAGAAGCTGACCCAGAACCACGTCACGAAGTCGGTGTCGTACCCGATGAACCCGCCGGTCGGCGGCGACCACGACCAGGCGTGGATGACCTGTGACGGCTCGGTCTACAAGGAGGCGATACGGAACGAGAACGCGGTGCACTCCCTGGAGCACGGCGCGGTCTGGATCACCTACAACGACGACGCGTCGGACGCCGACGTGAAGACCCTCGCCGACAAGGTCGGCAGGACGCCGTACACGCTGATGAGCCCGGTGAAGGACCAGGCCGGTGCCCTCATGCTGTCGGCCTGGGGCAAGCAGCTGACCGTGGAGAAGGCCTCGGACCCGCGGGTCCAGCAGTTCCTGACGAAGTACGTGCAGGGCCCGCAGACCCCCGAGCCCGGGGCGGCCTGCACCAACGGCGTCGACGCGGCCTGACGTCCCGGGGGGCGCCGGGCTCCGGCCCCGAGTCCGGCGCCACGGCACCCACGGACGCCGTGCTGTCCCGTGCCGTGCGCTCCTCTGCCGTGCGCGCCGCCGAGCGCGCCGTGATCCACTCGCGGACCGATGCGGCCTGATGGCGCTGTTCTCGACGGACCGTACGGACCGGTACGGACCAGTACGAACCGGTGCAGGCCGGTACACGGACCGGTGCAGGCGCTGGGAGCCGGTCGCGCGGTTTCCGCGCCCCTGGCGGGGCCGGCTGGCCCGGCCGGGCGACGTGTACCGGTCCCGGCCGGTCCGCCCGGCGTGGGAACGGTCCGGACCGCGGGCGTTCCCGCATCCTCTCCTCGTCGCACGCGATCACCGACGACCGGGTGCGACCGGATACGAACGCACGCGACCGGCGGCCGGCCGTTCGCCACCGTGACGAGGAGGAACCACCCGTGCCGCTCCGCCCCAGACCCCGTACGACATCCCTGCTGCTGACGGCGGCGGCCGTGCTGGCCGCCGCGGGCTGGACCGCAGCGGGACGGCCGGCGGGGGCGGCTCCGGCACATCACGCACCGGAGCCGTCCACCGCGTCCACCGTCTGCGCCCCCGCGGGCACCCTGCGGGGACCCGGAGGACAGCGGGCCGACATGAACCTGTGCGCGAGCGGCGGCGGCGCGGGGACGTCGCTGTCGGCCCCGGCGACCTGCCGGCGCACCGGCACCTCCGTCCGGTACGCCTGTCTGACCTCGGGCACCTGGACCCTGCGACGGGACGGCAGGACCGTCGCGACGGGGTCCCTGCCCGGCGGCCGGGAGACCCCGGGACCGGGAACCTACGACGTCAGCGGCACGGTGCACGTCCGGTCGTCGCCCGCCGGGGTGGACCTGCGGGGGAAGGTCCGCACCACCCTGACCCTCACCGACCCCAAGCCCGCCGCCACGCACCGCATCGAGGTCGACCGGCGCACCCTGCGGCCGCACACGTCGACCACGCTGACGTACACCGTCTCGCGCGACAGCGACGCGGGCGACGGGAGCGCCCGCTTCGGGCTCATCGGCGAGGAGGCCTCGGGGGTGGAGCTGACCACGTCCGACGCCCGCTGCGTCAACCCGCTCACCGGCCGCCACCCGTCGACGGTCCGCAGCATGTACGCCCTGGACTGCGCGCTCACCGACCTCCAGCCGGGCCGGCCCTCCACGGTGGTCGTCCGCGCCCGGGTCGCCGGCGCCTGCACGAGCGTCGTCTCGAAGCTGGGGTACTGGATGCCACGCGGCCAGAGCCTCTACACCGGCGGCATGCTGGCCGGCCCGACGGTCACCTGCCGCACGTCGGACGCCCGCGCGCACTGACCTGGCGGGGCGGGGCACGGGTCGGTGCACGGGTCGGTGCGGTGCGGGGCGCACGGACGACGGGCCGGCCCCCGGAGGGACCGGCCCGTGCCTGCGGCGCTAGGAACGCGGCGGCCGGTCGTCCTGACCGGACCCGCCGAACTGGTCCCTGAGCTTGTCCTGGGCGGTGTCCACGTGCCCGCTGTACTTTCCCTGCGTCCTGTCGTCGACCATGTCGCCGGCCTTGTCGATGCCCTTGCCCGTCTGGTCCGGGTGGCCCTTCAGCATGCCTTTGATCTTGTCCATAACGGACATGAGACATCCTCCTGATCAGTTGCCCCTGTGCATCCAGGGTCACCGCAGGCGGCGCATTCCGCATCCGGGAGGGACGCGGGACCCGGACGAGCCGCGGTCCGCGCTAGGAGGCTTCCGTACGGCACTCCGGGTGGCCCCAGCCGTCGGGGTTCTTCGCGATGGTCTCGCCGGCCGCGTACGAGCGGCCGCAACGGCACCGGCCGGGGAACTTGGCCTTGAGCGTGCGGGAGGCGGAGGCGGACGACCGCGCGGACGACGAGGACACCGGCGAGGCGGACCCGGAGGACGGCCGCTTCTTCGCGGGGGCCGCCTTCTTGGCCGCCGGGGACTTCGGCGGCTCCGGAGAGCCCTGCTCGCTGCCGGCCGGCTTCTGCACGACCGCGGCCTGGCTCGCCGCCCGGTCCGCGAAGTCGTTCAGGGGGTCGCCGTCGACCTGGTGCGCGGGCACGTACCTGAACTCCACCGAGCGGCCGTCGAGCAGTTCGTCGATGCGTACGACGAGTTCCTGGTTGGCCACGGGCTTGCCCGCCGCCGTCTTCCAGCCCTTGCGCTTCCAGCCGGGGAGCCAGGTGGTGACCGCCTTCATCGCGTACTGGGAGTCCATCCGGATCTCCAGCGGTACGTCCGGGTCCACGGCCGTCAACAGCCGCTCCAGCGCCGTCAGTTCGGCGACATTGTTGGTCGCGGTGCCGAGCGGGCCCGCCTCCCACTCGGTGGGTGTTCCCGTTCCGTCACCGACGACCCAGGCCCAGCCGGCCGGGCCCGGGTTTCCTTTCGACGCCCCGTCACACGCGGCGATCACACGTTCAGCCATGGGCAGATCATGCCAGGGGCGCCCTCCGGGAAGGGGCAGCGGGTGCCGCGCGGGCGCGGGTGCGGGTTCGCCGCGGCCGGTGGGCCGTGAGGGGTGGGCTATGTTGAACCACAGTGGGACGTGAAGGAGGCGTACCGGTGCCATCGCCGCAGCAGGCCCGCGCGCAGGCGTCTGCGATCAGTTCGGGGAAACCGGTCACGGAGGCGGAGGCCGCGCCCACGACCCGGCTGCGGGCCCTGTTCGACGGACCCCGGCTCTCCCCCGGGCAGCGGCGCATCGCGCAGTACCTCATCGAGCACATCACCGAGGCCGCCTTCCTGTCGATCACGGACCTCGCGGAGCGCGTCGGCGTCAGCCAGCCCTCGGTGACCCGCTTCGCGTCGGCGGTCGGCTTCAGCGGTTATCCCGCCCTGCGGGAACGCCTGCAGTCGATCGCGCTCAGCAAGCTCGCCAGCACGCCCGACACCGCCGAGGAGGCCCGGCCCAACGAGCTGCAGGCCGCCGTCGACGCGGAGATCGACAACCTGGAGAACCTGCGCCGGGACTTCGCCGACCCCGACCGGGTCATCGAGACCGGCCGCGCCCTGTCCCGCTCGGCCCCGCTGACCGTCCTCGGGCTGCGCATCTCCGGCTCGCTCGCCGAGTACTTCGCGTACGCGGCCCGGCGGATCCACCCCGACGTCCGGCTGGTGACCCGGGGCGGCAGCGTCGCCTACGACGCCCTGCTCCAGTCGCGCGAGGCCGGCGGGACCTGGGTCCTGGCCTTCACCATGCCCCGGCACGCGCACGAGACCCTGACGGCCGTGCGGGTCGCCCGGCGGGCCGGTCTGCGCGTCGCCCTGGTCACCGATCTGGGACTGGGCCCGCTGGCCGACGAGGCCGACGTCGTCTTCGCGACCGGCACCGGCTCACGGCTCGTCTTCGACTCCTACGCGGCGCCCGTGGTGCTGTCCTCGGCCCTGCTCCAGGCCATGACCGACGCCGATCCCGAGCGGACACAGGCCCGCCTGGAGGACTACGAACAGGTCGCGGACGAACACGCCTTCTTCCTCAGGGACTGACGCCCGGGCCTTCTCCCCGCCGTGCGGCGGGCGCGCCCCGGTCCCTGCGGAGGACTCATCCCGCAAGGCGAAATTCAGCCGTACCCGGACATGAATTTTTACATACCCTTGCTTACCAGACGGTATATATGAATACTTCTGGTCTGATCAGAACCCGGTGGGGCCCCTGGTCGGCCCGGGAAGGGCGCTCCCGCCTCGTACCGACCCGGGTGCACGGACGGGCACCGCTCGCGCGCCCGTGGCGGCCCCGGTCCATCCCCTGGCCGGGGCCGCCGAGCACGAACAGAACCGTCCCCCGAACCGGCCATCTCGGAAGCGATACCCATGTCCCTGACGTACTCGCCCATCAGCACGGACTGGCCGTGTCAGGTCAAGACGCCCGGCAGCCGCGACTGGGAACGATCGGCGGCCAAGTGGCTGCGCGAGCTGGTGCCCAGCCGTTACGCCGGCTACCCGCTGCTGATCCGGCAGCCCGTCCTGCTCGCCCGCCACGCGCAGATCCAGCTCCAGCAGGAGATCAGGGTCGTACGCACCGCGATGCACAGCGCCCGTGCCGAACTGCCCGCCCTGGGGATGCCGGAGTCCGTCATCGAGCACACGATCAAGCTGTACGCGGCCGAGCTGACGCAGTTGAACCACATCGCCCGGGGCGTGCGCGTGATCACCCGGGCGCTCGTGGACAACCACCACACACGCCAGGGCCACTGAGCTTGTTCTTCACGGTGGGTCGGCTCTGTGCGGCCGGCTTCCCCCACGGGCGCCGCAGGTTGTGGGCGAAGCACTTCGAGATGCCGTTCGAGGCGTGAGAGCCGCTCAGTCGGGCAGCGCGACGGTGAGGTCCACCTCGACCAGCTGCCCTGTGAAGCCCAGCTGCGCAACCCCCAGGAGCGTGCTGGCGGACGTGAAGGCCGGTCCGAGGGCGGAAGCGGTGAGCCGGTGCCAGGCGAGGCCCAGGTCCTCCCTGTCATCGCTCCGCACGTAGATCACCGACCGCACCACGTGCTGCGGCCGAGCATCCACCGCCGAAAGGGCGGCAAGCGCGTTCGCGACAACCTGATCGACTTGCACTCCGAGGGAGCCCGGGCCGACGAGATCACCGCCCCGGTCGAGGGGGCACTGCCCCGCCAGGTAAGCCGTCCGGCCGGTCTCCACCACGGTGATGTGGTGGTAGCCCGGCGTCTCATGCAACTGGCCGGGGTTGATGCGGCTGATCCTCGCTGTCATGCCGCGAGTCTGACCAATCCGCCCCCGACGCGCACCGGAATTTGCGCCACCGCACCACCGTCCGACGCGTCGCGGGCGGACGGGCACGGCGGGTGAACCGATCGGCCGAAGCGGATCACCGATACCCCATGGTCCGCCCCCCGTCCGCCACCGCCGGGGCCCGAACCCCGGCCCCGCAGCGACCGGCACGAGAAGCCACTCGGACGGGGAAAACGCAACTTCGACATGGCCCGCAGAGGCAGCTACCTTCACCTGGTCTTCGGCGATCGCCCGCGGTCGCACAGGAGTTGTTCCAGGCCCAGCCACCCGCGACGGGACGCGTCGGTCACGCCCCACGAACCTTCGCCCCTGCGCACAAGCCATCGAACAGGGTCCGCACCGGGCCTCCGACCAGGGAGAGACGCATGCCCCGTCTTGCGCTGTACACATTCGGCGTCCTGAAGTCACCCCTCACCGATCCCGCACCTCTCACGCGCGAGTTCTACGACGTCGGTGAGGCCGTCTACCGGAAGATCAGCCGGCACCCCGGACACCTCGCGCATGCCGAAGCGGCGGACGGTGACCGGGGATCGCTCTTCGAGGCGGACTGGGGCGCATGGGGAGAGTTCGCCGTACCGGCCTGGTACGACAAGGGCCGTACCGTGGAAACCACCGCCCTGGCCGCGACCCTCTCCCTCTGGACCGACCTGCGCTCCGCCTTCGACGCCGTCTACACCGGTCTGCACCGAGAGGCGCTGAACAGGCGTTACGACTGGTTCGAGAGGACAGGACACCCGGGTCACGTGTTCTGGTGGGTCTCCGACGGCGTGATACCCACCTGGCAGGACGGGGTGTCCGGGCTGGAACACCTCCATGACCACGGCTCCGCGCCGCACGCCTTCACCTTCCACCACTCGTTCGCCCCGGACGGAACTCCGACCAGGGCCGAAGGCATCGGGCCGAAGAGCGACCAGGCTCACTGACCACCCCAGGCGTGCCGCACGAGTCGCTCACGCTGTTCCGCGTGCTGCACCGCGACCCGGAACCGGCCTCCCGCATGTTCGCCCCGGGCGCCGGGCTCGGCCCCGAACGGCTTCAGGCAACGACCGCCTACGCTTCGGGAGGTCCGGTGGCCCAAAGGCTCTTCCGCGCTGTCTCGTCCCGGACTGCCGGCGCTTCACCGCATGAGTTCGTCCGCGGCACGGTAGCGGGGGCCAGGGACATACGGGAGCCGTCACGCGGGGCCGTTTCCACCATGATCAGCCGCTCCCCGGCCCCGTGCCGTCATCCCGGGAACGGCTGCACGGCTCAGCACCGTGGGCGCCACGACATTCACCCGATCACCTTGGCCAGCAGTTCGGGCCCGTCGCCCCGCCCTGACCAGCTGATCAGCAGTTCCCGCACGCTGGGGGAACCTCAAACCGCCGATTCGCGCCTGTGAACCAGCCTGTGACCTACCGGGCGACCTACCGGGCCATGGGCGTGTGCCACGTTTCGCTCGTGTTCCGGTCCCCTCCCCGCAGGGGCCGGCCGTGCACCACGGGTCGGCGTTCGGCGGCTCCGGGCGTCCGCAGCTCCACGCACGGCGCTCGACCGGGCGCCGGCCGCCCCGCCACCCGAACCGACCGGCGGCAGTCCGCGTTACTCCCTGACGTCGGCGGGTACCTCTGTGCGGATGTGAACGGGGAACGCCTTCGGCGTACGAGGAAACGAGGAACACGTGCAGATCGGGTACAAGCTGGCCGCTGAGGCGTTCGGCCCGGCGGAACTGGTGCGGCAGGCGGTTCTCGCCGAGCAGGCGGGATTCGACTTCGTCGAGATCAGCGACCACTACCACCCCTGGCTCGACAATCAGGGGCATTCGCCGTTCGCCTGGACGGTACTGGGCAGCATCGCGGCCAAGACCTCACGGATCGGGCTGGCGACCGGCGTGACATGTCCGACCGTGCGCTACCACCCGGCGATCATCGCGCAGGCCGCCGCGACCCTCGCGCTCGTGTCGGAGGGCCGTTTCGTTCTCGGCGTCGGCTCGGGCGAGCGGCTCAACGAGCATGTGGTCGGCCGCGGCTTCCCGGACACGGTCCGCACACGGCACGAGATGCTCAAGGAGGCCCTGGAGATCATCCGGCTGCTGTGGAGCGGGGGGTACCGGTCCTACGAAGGCAAGCATCTGCGGCTGGAGGACGCCCGGGTGTTCGACCTCCCCGGCGAACTCCCCCTGATCGCGGTGGCCGCCAGCGGCAAGGCGTCCACGCGGATCGCCGCGGAACTCGGTGACGGCCTGTTCGCCACCGAGGACAAGCCGGAGATCGTCCAGCAGTACCGTGACGCCGGCGGTTCGGGTCCGCGCTACGCGGAGGTTCCGATGGCCTGGGCGAGCGACGAGCACACCGCGGCACAGGCCGCGCTGGAGACCTCGCGCTGGGCCCTGACCGGGTGGAAGGTCATGAGCGAGCTGCCCAATCCGGTCAACTTCGACGCGGCGACCACGACCGTGCGCGAGGACGACATCCTGGAGAAGTTCGCCTGCGGCGCGGACCCCGCCCGGTACATCGAGGTGACGCGGTCGTTCGTCGACGCCGGCTTCGACAGGCTGGTCATGCAGAACGCCGGCCCCGACCCCGACGGCTTCATCGACTTCTACCAGCGCGAACTCGACGGACCCATTCGGCAGCTGAAGCCGAGCGGCGCACAGACCTGAACCACACGGTGAGCATGACGGCGCACCGCGGCCCGACCGGTGGGCGAAACCCCTGGCCCGTGGCCACGGCGGCGGCGCACCGGTCCCGCTCGGCGCGCCGCCCGCCGCCCGCCGCCCACCGGTCGTGGGCCCTGGATCGTCGGTCAGCCGGCCACGTTGTCGACGCGCAACCGCACCTGTTCCTGAAGCCGCTGGAGGCTGCCGTCGAGAGCGGCATGGACGGCCTGTTCACCCGGGTCGTGGCTGTCGTCGAAGAACGACAGGTGCACGGTCACCTCGCTGGCTCCGCTGCCGATCCCGGCGACCTGGAGCCAGCCGGTGTAGCCGCCCTGTTCACGGGTGCCCCATTCGAGCCGCATCTGTTCGGGCCGGGCCCGCAGCACGGCGGAGACGTCCTGGCCGGTGCGGTCCTCGTGCACGGTGACGGCGGGCTGGTCCCCGGCGTGCACGTGCAGGTCCTGAGGCATCCAGGTGTCCAGCTGGCCGACGTCGGCGGCCTGGTCGAAGACGTGCTCCGGCAGGGCGGGCATCGTGCGTGCACGTTCGTACTCGGTCATCGCGCTACCGTTCCTCGGCTCGGGGGCATACGGGAAAACGCATGCCCGGCCTGCTCGCGCTGAAGCAGCAGCGTCGCAGTTCCACCCGTTCGCGGGGTGGCAAGGCAGCTACGAGCCAGGCCTCGGTCCTCCGCCGCCCTGCTCCTCCGGCTGGGGCAGGTGGCCGAGTCGGCCGCCTACGGGGAGGATCCGGCGCGGGACCGAACCGACTGGCAGTGGGAACCCCGGCACGGCGAGACGCGACGTGAGTACGCCCCGGACGAACTCGCCGCGCCGCACGCGTGCCGGGACGTACGCCTCACCCTGGACGACGCCGTCGAGCCATTCCTCACCTCTTCCGATGCCCATGTCCGCGAGGCCGCGCCCGGCGCCGCAGTGCCACTCCTCCGCGCTCCGGGGCTCGCCGACCGGGTGCCGCGGGCCGCCACGCTGCTGCGGACCCTGCTGGACGCGGCGGGGACCCGACGGGAGCGAGCGGCTGTTGCGCGGGCGCTCGGCGTGTGGAAGACGGACACCTCCGACCTGCTCGCCGACTCCGACCCGGCCGTGCGGGCGTGCGCGGCGCTCGGTCCCACCCACGCCGATCGCTCACGCGCTCTCGCCGTCCTCCTCGACGCGCTGCGGAACCCGCGAACGACGGACGGCTGGTTCCCCGAGCCGCTGCCCAGGCTCGACGGGTGGTTCCGGTTCACCGTGCTGCGTTCCGCGCTCGCCCTGGCCGAATCGTTCGAAGAGGTGGCACCGGTGGCCGTCGCCGTCGTGGCCGCCGGTGGGACGTCGTTCACCGACCATGAACGCGGGCCGATCCTGCTCAGAGCCTTCCCCGACGGCTACGACCCGGCCCACCCGCTCGTCTGCACCCAACGCGACCTGCTGCGGGCCTTCGTGGACACCGACGAGTCGACGGGCGGCATCGCCGGGAACGCGTTGTGGTTCCGCGCGGCCGGGTTGCCCGAGGACCGGGACGGCATCACAGCGTTGTTGTGACGTTGCCCGCCACCGCACCATGTCCCACCTACCGCACCATGTCCCACCTGAGGTTGAACGTCGAAGGTGAACGGCTGCGCGACCGGCCGGAGTTCCGGCAACGGCGAGCCCGGGATACCGGCACCGGCCGCCCGGGAGGACGTGGGTCCTCCGGGTCCTGGGTGACACTGGTCGGGTGATTGTCGAACGCGCGTATGCCCATCTCTCCTCGTACGACGAGGACACCTGGCCCTGGTCGGTGCCCTGCGTCCGGCAGCTGCTCGACGAGGGGCTGCGCTTCACCGCACCGGTGACCTTTCTGGTCGGTGAGAACGGCTCGGGGAAGTCGACCCTGGTCGAGGCGCTGGCGGAGGGGTTCGGTCTGGACTCCTACGGCGGCTCCCACGACTGGCGTTACGCCTCCCCGCGCGGCAAGTCGGAACTCGGCGAGCGGATCAGGTTCGAAGCAGCCCCGCGCGGGCGCCGTATGGCCACCAGCTGGTCGGCCCGCAAGGGCTTCTTCCTGCGGGCCGAGACCGCGCTGGACGCCCTGGGCCGGGAGGGGTTCTCGCCTGACTCGATCAGCCATGGCGAGGGCTTCCTCGCGGCGTTCCGCGGGAAGTTCCTGCACGCCGGGCTCTATGTTCTCGACGAGCCGGAGGCGGCCCTCTCCTTCTCCTCGTGCCTGGAACTGATCGGGCACATCGACCGGTTGGCCAAGGAGGGCGGTCAGGTCATCTGTGCCACGCACTCACCCTTGCTGACCGCCCTGCCGGGCGCGGACATCGTCGAGGTCGGCGAGCACGGCATACGCAGGGTCGCCTGGCGGGAACTCGGCGTCGTGGACCACTGGCGCCGCTATCTCGCCGACCCGCACGTCTATCTGCGGCACGTCGTCGAACCGTAGGCGGCCTCCTGCCCAAGCGTCGTCACCAGGACGATGTACCCGCCGGGACGGACCCGGCCAGAGTCCTTGCGTCCCCACGACCGTGTCCGCGGTCCGGGGCGCCCGGCTCCGCACCGTGTCCGCGGGAGCGGGCAAGCCCTTCGCACGGGCGCACCACGGTCGCCGTCCGGGCCGGCATCGATACGGCCAGGACCCGCCGCCACCGCGTCGCGATCGACGAGAACGGCCACCCCGGGTACGTACGCCGCCGTCTACGCGGCCGGGGCGAGTTCGGCACGGCCGAACAGCAAGGCGTAGCCGGTGGGGAGCCGGTGCAGGATGCGGGTGATCAGGTCGGGGCCTGCGTAGGCGGCGACGGCGGAGAAGACGGAGCCGGTGTCCCAGCGGGTGGTGGCCAGGGAGGCACCGGTGCGGGCGGCGAGGTCCTTGACGAAGGACCAGCCGGTCAGCGGCTGGTGGTCGGGGATCTGCGCGGTCAGTACGCATGCGGCTTCCAGGGGCAGGCAGCCGGCCAGCGCGAGGCGTTCGTCGCCGGTCAGCTGGCGTCCCAGTCCGGCGAGAACCAGGCGGACGGCTTCGTCGGCTCTCTCGCGGGTGGGGTAGGCGCCCTCGTAGCGGACCTTCTCCAGCATCTGCTCGTATGCCGTCCCGTACGACTGCTGGGACGGTGCGTACCGGTGGGAGATCACGGGGCGGTTGCCTTTCTTGCTGCGGCCGGTGTTCGGACACCGGGGTGTGGAACGGTCAGGTGGGCTGGGGGCGGCCGAAGAGCAGGTCGTAGCCCACGGGGAGCTGGAGCAGGATCTGGCCCAGCAGGTCTTCGTCGGCGGCGTCGGCGACGGTCGACAGCACGGCGCTGACGTCCCAGGCCGCGGTCTGCTCGCTGGCGCCTTCGATCCACGCGGCGGTTGCGCGGACGAACCGCTCCGGGGACAGCGGCTCGGCGCTCCGCAGCGGGTTGAGCAGGATCAGGGCGAAGGTCTCGGGCAGGCGCGCCGCCAGTTGGGCACGGACGTCGCCGACCAGGTGCGCGCCGAGGAGGGCGAGCACCACACGGGCCGCACGCTCGGCCTCCTCCGCGGAGTCGTACGTACCGCGTTCCTTCACATGGCCGAGGAACGCTTCGCGTCGCAGAGCCATCCCGGCTGTCATCCCTTCTTCCTGGGACTGCCACGGGGTGCGGAGAGCGGGACGAGGGGGAGATCGGGTGTCCGCCCTCCGCACCCGTCCGGCCGGTGTCAGCCGGAGATCTCCTTGAGGCCGGATCCGGCTCCGACGGAGATCTTGCGGGGCTTGGCGCGCTCGGCGATCGGGATGCGCAGGGTAAGCACGCCGGCGTCGTAGTCGGCCCGGATGTGCTCGGTGTCGAGGCTGTCGGCGAGCACGATCTGGCGGGAGAAGGCACCCAGTGGCCGCTCGGACAGCTCCATCTGCACGTCATCGGTCTTCGCCACCGGCCGCCGTTCGGCCTTGACGGTGAGCATGTTCCGCTCGACGTCGATGTCGATCGCGTCCGCGACGACGCCCGGCAGGTCGAAGGCCACCACGTACTCGTCGCCCTCGCGGTAGGCGTCCATCGGCATCACCGACGGGCGGGACCAGGTCCCCGGACTCATCAGCTGCTGCGTCAGCCGGTCCAGCTCACGAAAGGGGTCAGTGCGCATCAACATCGTGAAAACACCTCCAGCAGGTCCAGGCAGTTGCTGCCAATGCGCCTCACTGACACCGTTGTAACATGTCATCCAATCGATGACAAGCAAGAAGTCGTCTGTATGATGACAGCGAGAGGGAGGTGTCCGTGACCGCAGCAGACCAGCCGTCCCCGACCGGCGCACACGCCCACAGTCCGGCGTCGTTCCTCGCCGCCGCGACGGCCCTGCACGCCATAGACAGCGCCCTGCGCGACGCCGGGCGGGAGTCCCCGGACATCCCGGATGCCCCCGGCCCCGAACCGGAGCAGGTGCTGGCCTCCCTGATGCTGCTGCGGCAGGTGCGCGAGCAGCTCGCCGGATGGGAGACCGGCCTCATCGAGACCGCCCGTGACGCGGGAGCCAGCTGGGCCGACCTCGCCCCTCCCCTCGGCGTCGCCAGCCGTCAGGCCGCCGAACGCCGCTATCTGCGCGGCCGCCCCGGCCCCGCCGGAACCACCGGCGAACAACGCGTCCAGGCCACCCGCGAACGCCGCGCCACCGAACGCACCAACGCCACCTGGGCCCGCACCAACGCCGCGGACCTGCGCCGCATCGCCGGCCAGATCACCGCCCTCACCCGACTCGCGCCCGAAGCGCGCTCGGCCCAGACCGCCCTGTACACCGCCCTCAGCGCCACCGACGCCGCCGAGCTCATCGCCCCTCTCGCCGGCATGCGCCCTTACCTGGACGACCGCCACACCGACCTGGCCGAACGCCTGGACGCCCTCAACGACCGGCTCGCGGCGACAGCAGGTGACGATGCCTGATGCTCACCGCCGGGAGCCACAGGTACGGGTGTGGTGCAGCCGGCCCCGAACCAGGCCGACGGCGGATCGCGATCCGTCCCGGCCCGAACCCTGTCCGTTCATGACGTTCCCATGGAAAGGCCCCACATGAGCAGCAGCGTCGAGACGCTGGAATTCCAGGCCGAGACCCGCCAGTTGCTCCGACTGGTGATTCACTCGATCTACTCGAACAAGGACATCTTCCTGCGCGAGCTGATCTCGAACGCCTCCGACGCACTGGACAAGTTGCGGCTGGAATCGCTGACCGACTCCGGCATCGGCCAGGTCGATACCACCGACCTGCAGATCTCGCTGGAGGTCGACAAGGACGCCCGCACACTGACCGTCCGCGACAACGGGATCGGCATGAGCCGAGACGATCTCGTGGAGCTGATCGGCACGATCGCCAAGTCCGGCACCGCCGGCCTGATGGAGAAGATCAAGCAGTCCAAGGACGCCGCCACGGCCGAGAGTCTGATCGGGCAGTTCGGCGTCGGCTTCTACTCCGCGTTCATGGTCGCCGACAAGGTCACCCTGCACACCCGGCGGGCCGGCACCGACACCGACACCGGCACCCGGTGGGAGTCCGACGGCGAGGGCGCCTACACCGTCCAGGCAGTGGACGGCCTCCCCGTGGGCACCTCCGTCACCCTGCACCTCAAGCCCGCCGACAGCGAGGACGACCTGGCCGACTACCTGTCCGAGTCGAAGATCCGTCAGATCGTCAAGCAGTACTCCGACTTCATCCGCTGGCCGATCCGGATGGTCACCGAGCGCGCCGAGGCCGACGGATCCGCCTCCCCCGGCGCCGACACCCTCAACTCGATGAAGGCACTGTGGGCGCGACCGCGAGCCGAGGTGACCCAGGACGAATACAACGAGTTCTACAAGCAGATCAGCCACGACTGGCTCGACCCGGCCGAGACCGTCCACATGCGCGCCGAAGGAACCTTCGAGTACGAGGCGCTGCTGTTCATCCCCTCCCAGGCGCCGTTCGACCTGTTCTCCCGCGAGACCAAGCGCGGCGTGCAGCTGTACGTCAAGCGCGTGTTCATCATGGACGACTGCGAAGCGCTGATGCCGAACTACCTGCGCTTCGTCAAAGGCGTCGTCGACGCCCACGACCTGTCGTTGAACATCTCCCGCGAGATCCTGCAGCAGGACCGCCAGATCCGCGGCGTACGCCGACGCCTGGTCAAGAAGGTCCTCGGCGCGATCAAGAAGATGCAGACGGACGACGGCGAGCGCTACACGAAGCTCTGGACGCAGTTCGGACGGGTGCTGAAGGAAGGCCTGCTCGAGGACACGGACAACACCGAGGCGCTGCTGGAGCTGGTGTCGGCCGCCTCCACACACGATCCGGACAAGACCACCACGCTGCGCGAATACGTCGAGCGCATGAAGGACGGCCAGGAGGCGATCTACTACCTGACCGGTGAGAACCGGGCGACGGTGGAGAACTCCCCCCACATGGAGGCTTTCGCCGCCAAGGGCTACGAGGTCCTGATCCTCACCGACCCTGTCGACGAGGTCTGGGCCGACCAGGTCCCGGCCTTCGACGGCCATCCGCTCCGGTCCATCGCCAAGGGCCAGGTCGACCTCGACGAGCCGGCCGAGGGCGATCGGTCCGCCGACCAGGCCAAGTACGAGCAGGACTACGCGGCCCTGCTGCCGTGGTTGACCACCGCCCTGTCCGAGCACGTCAAGCAGGTCCGCCTGTCGTCGCGACTGACCACCTCGGCGGCGTGCCTCGTCGGGGACGCCCACGACATGACCCCGAACCTGGAGAAGATGTACCGCGCGATGGGGCAGGAACTGCCCGGCGTCAAGCGGACTCTGGAACTCAACCCCGCGCATCCGCTGATCAGCGCCCTGCGTACGGCGCACGAGGCCAACACCGACGATCCGGCGCTGGCGGAGATCGCCGAGGTCATCTACGGCAGCGCGCTGCTCGCCGAAGGCGGCGAACTGCCCGATCCGGCGCGCTTCACCCGGCTGCTCACCGACCGGCTGGCTCACACCCTGTAATACACGGACGAGGCTTCCGGCAGGGGTGGGTGCTCCCGGACACCGGTCCCGTTCCCCTGCCGCGGCCTGGAGAGGTGTGAAGGTGGCCCAGAGGATCGCCTTCGGTTCAGGCGGCGAAGCCGATGGTGGTCACGTACTCGTACTGGCCCCACTGAGAGCCGAGGTCGACGACCTGGTCCACCCACGCCTCGTCCAGCTCCCGCTCGTCACCGGCCGCCCACGCGGCGACGATCCGGTCCCACCGGCGGACGTTCATCGTGCGGAACTCCACCGCGCGCTGACGCGGCCGGTCGACCCGGGACTGGTTGACCGGGTGGACTTCCACGCGGGTGCCGCGGCCCTCGCGGTTGAGGCGGGCGGTGAGGTAGCGGGCGACGTTCTCGCGCCGCACGATGCGGTACGCCTGCTCGACGCGTGCGAGGTTCTTGCGCGAGGGGGCCCGGGTGCCGACCTGCCAGGCGCGCAGGGTGCGGTCGGTGACGGTCAGTCCGGCCGTACGGGCCGCGTCGCGGGCGTGGGCGGTGCGGGTGAGGTAGTGCAGGCGCGCCTGCAGGCCGCGGCGGACGGTGACGGGGGTGGCGATGTAGCCGGCGAGCGCGTCCAGTTGGCGGGCGACGGCTTCGTGGCCTTTGATGCCGTGGGCGCCGTACTTGCCGAACTCGATGTTCCGCTCAGGCATGATCTCTTCCGGATTCTCGGTTGTGGATCACTGTACGGGGCTGTCGGCGCCGTTCCCGCGTCCCGGTGAGCAGGCAGGCCGGCACGGGGAAGCGTCCAGGGGCGGCTCCGCGGCTGCGTCAGGCCCCGTACCGACGGTGTAGGTGTCTTTGACCTTCACCTCGGCCACGCCGCGGTATGCCGTCCTGGCCCCGTACGCCGTCCGCGCCAAGGTCAGCCTCCGCCCAACTGTGGGCCCGGGCGTGCACGGCGAGAGCCAGAGCACTGTGGACGAATATCTCCTGCGCTGCGATCCCGGCTGGCGGGCAGTCCGGCAGGTCGGGCCCCAGCATCGCCTGTGTCTGGCCCGCCAACAGGTCGAGAGCGCATGTTCGGCGAGCCTGGTCTGGAGGGTCCTGCCGGAGTTCTCTGGCGGCGTCACGAGCAGCCCTCAGCACGCGGAGGGCCATCCGGTCGAGTTCAGCTGGCGCGGTAGTGGCCCACTGAGGCCGAGCATGGTCGTCGGCGTTCATGTTGCCCCCTCCCCGGCCGGGTACGAGCAGGAAAGGCCGGACCGAGTACGTGCAGCGATCATGCGAAGCCGGCGGATCACGGGGCTGGCGCCCGGAGTGAACGCTGAACTCGTCGCCGAGATAGTCCCGTTGTGGCACGAGAGGCACCAAGCCGGTCTCGCGTCGCGTCCCCGTCGCCGGGCCGTGGGCACCGCAGCGAAACACAAGCTGGTGTTCGTCGACCGGCTCCTCGCCGCTCTCATCCACCTTCGCCATGGCGCCACCCATGACGTGTTGGCCTGCTGGTTCGGGGTCGACCGGTCCACCGTCACGCGCGCAATCGGCGAAATACGGCCGCTGCCGGCGATGCGCGGCCGCACCGTCGCCCCCGACGTCCGGCTGCTTACGCTCGCCGAAGTCATCGATCATCTCGGCGCAAGCGGGCAGACCGGGATCATCCACGGGACCGAAATCCGGGTCCGCCACCCGGCCGTACGGGCCGCTGCCGTCACCGGCGGATCGCGCGGCATCGGGCCGGGCGGTCTCCCGCCGGCTCGCCCGGGACGGGCTGGCCGTCGTGGGAACTCGGCCGGCCGGATGGTCCTCGCATCCGTCGTCGGCCTCGACCCGGCGGCGCTCGACGCCGTGCACCGCACCGGCATCCGCGGCACCTTGTCGTCGCCCGGCAGGCGCGGCAGGCGGCCCGGCGGCTGCGCGCGGACGGGACATCACCGTGAACGCCGTGGTGGCCACCGGCGCGTCCGGCGGCTCCCGGAACCTCACCTCCCGCGTCGGCACCCGCCGAGGGGCGGCCACTGGCCGGACACCCCCGGACCACATGCTTCCGCGTCACGGAAGAAGCCCGCTCAACCGGAAAACGTACATCCCGCTCAAGGAGAAACACCCATGCCTTTCGCCCTCTTCAAGGTCCCCGCGGGCACCATCACCGCCGAGGACAAGAAGAAGATCGTCGAGCGCACCACCGACCTGTACGCGGAGATCTACGGTGAGCGGGCCCGCCCCAACACCGTCGTGCTGATCGACGAGGTCGCCGACGGCGGCTGGGGCCTCGGCGGCACCGTCCTGACCGCCGCCATGCTCAACGGCGACGCCTGATCCCCCTCCCCTGCGGGACCCGGCGCCGAGTGCCACGAAAGGACGTCCGTCGCACCGGCGCCGGGCGGAAAGCCGGAAAGGATCTGCACGCCCGCCCCGACGTTTGACATGGGAAGGGCTGGGCTACCCGCACCACTGCACGGCAGGGCGGGGATGTTCGCCGACACCCGAGAACATGAGGACGGAGCGCGATGTCGAATCCACAGCAATCGGAGATGCGGCGTAGCGGCGAAGGCGGTGGCACACCGCACACGCACCGTCCGGGTTGTTTTCAGTAGGTCAGAATGCCGGCCATGTACGGGTACTCCGCGAGAAATGCATGATAAGTACGCTGACCACTCTGCACACGCTCGACGAGGTCGCCGAAAGGGTCCGTCGGCAGAACCACCTGTACGTCCGCTGGTCGCTCGGACCGGAGACGGACCTGCGCGACACCTCCAGCCGGGACGAACTCACAGGGGTCACCCTTCCCGGGCTGTCCGCCAATTCGCTGGACGTCGAGTCCTGGTGGCGCGACCGGCCGGTGCGCATCTGGGTCGCCCGCCGCCTGTACGACTACTGTCACCTGCCCCGTCACCGGGGGAGTGGCGTGCGGCCGTGGCTGCTGCGGGGCCGGGAGAACGGGCGCGGTCCCGACAACGAGCCGTTGGTGACCCACGTCGAGCCGCTGGCCTGGGTCGCCGACGAGGTCATCCAAGAGGTGACCGGCGTGATCGAGGAGCAGCCGGGGCCATGGGGTCCCGTCGAACGCAACGAGCAGCCTTGACGACCGGGCACGAAGTCACCGGGGCACCGGGGGGTTGAGAACCGGGCGGGCCGGACGGCCCGGCCCGCTGAGGACGACCGCCGACAGGGCCGGTGTGCGGGGGCCGGCGTCAGCGGCCGCTGCGCCGGACACCGTCGGTCCAGCGGGGATGCGGTGATCACCGGCGCGCAGACTGCGGCCGGCATGCGGTGCCCGCGCCTTCCTGCGGCGGCCCCCGGGATCCGGACCCTCCGTCTCCCCTCCCCGCTCCCCGCGATCCACCGTGGTCGGGTCACGGCGTGCCGCACTCGCTGATGATCAGGCTGACGGCCGCCCCCGGGCCGCCCTCGGCCAGGGCGGCCCGCTGCCGGTCCGCCCCGGTGCCGTCCTGCAGCAGCCGGTGGACGAGACCCGTGACCTGCCGGCTGTCGCCGGACGCCTCCAGTGAGGAAGCGACGTGCTGCAGGAGCCGGCACAGCACGTCGCCGGCGCGGTGTCGACCGCCGTCCGGGTCGATCAGGGTGTTGCTCAGACCATGGCGGGCCGCGTGCCACATGGCGGCCTGCAGCAGTTCCGGCGCGCAGTCCGGTACAGGAGTCCCGGCGGCCGCCTCGCCCAGAGCGGTCTCCACGAGTGCCCGGACCAGCCCGGCGAACATGACCGCCTCGTCCACGCGCAGCTGCACGTCCAAGCACCGCACCTCGATGGTGGGGTACCGCTCCGAGAGGCGGGCCTGCCAGTACAGCTGACCGGTGTCCGAGATCAGACCGCTCTCCAGCAGCCGCTGGACACGCCGGTCGTAGTCGGCCTCGTCCTGGAAGTGCGGAGGTACGCCGCTGACCGGCCAGCGGCTGAAGATCACGGTGCGCCAGCTGGCGAAGCCGGTGTCGTGGCCGTCCCACAGCGGGGAGTTCGCCGACATCGCCGTCAGCGTCGGCAGCCACACCCGGATCCGGTTCAGAACCTGCACGCCCGCCTCCCGGCCGGGCACGGCGACATGGACGTGCATGCCGTTGATCAGCTGCTCCGCCACCAGCTGGGGCGCCTGCGCCGCCACGGCCCGGTAACGGGCCTGGTCGGTGACGGCCACGGGACGGCCGTGGCGCTGCGGCGCCGTGGCGCAGGCCGCGATCCGGCAGCCGTGCGCCTCGGCGGCCGTCCCGACAGCATGCCGCAGACGCAGCAGATGTCCCGCGACCTCCTCCAGGGTGTCGCACACCGGGGTGGCCACCTCGACCTGCGCCTGCAGCAACTCGCTCTGGACCTCCTGATCGGCCACGAGACAGGCGCCCTCCGTTGCCATCCGCACCTTCTCCACCTGCGGCACGGGAAGACCCGTCACGGGGTCGATCAGCAGATATTCCTCTTCCACACCGATCGTCGTCATCAGAGGCCCTCTGCTCCGTTCGCTGCCGTGCTGCACCGTGCGCCCGGCCGACACCCGAGGCGGCGATCCTCCTGGGGAAGGCGCCGTCGTCGGGGTGACCCGAGTGCCGCGGCCGCTTCACCACAAACCCGACACGGATGAGCAGGGAGGTGGTCGTGTGGTGAACCGCGCGGCACCACGTCGTGCCCGGTGAGCACGCCCGGCCGGTGTCATGGTCCGCACCGCCCGGGGCGGTGCGGACCGCGGACGGATCTCGGAAAAGACCGCGCGGCCCGTGCGCCGGCCGGTGTCCGCCGGGCCGGGCACCGCATCACGAGATCCGGCACCGGAGGGTTTCGGCCCACTGGACCGGCCGTTCAGGGGTAGCCGGTAGGCGACCCGCCACGGACAGGGCGAAGCTGTGTGCGGGGCCGTGTGCCCGAAGGGGCTGCGGCGGCCCCGGACCAGGAGGAGGTTCACCCCGTGACCGCGTACGTGAAGGCGGCAGGCGCGCTCGCCGACCTCATGCTGGTCAGCCATGTCGCGGCGCTGGAGGACCTGCCAGGAATGGTGGCCGCGCACATGGAGGCGGTGGGCCTGCACGAGGTGGCCTTCTTCCTGGTGGACCTGCAGGGGAAGACCCTGCGCGAGGTCACCGGACAGGGACCCGACGCCGGAGAGGGCGGTCTGCGGTTCACGGTGGACGGCACCGTGGCCGGTCTGGCCTTCCAGCGGGTGGACCTGGTCACGGAACCGGACCGGACGGGCAGGCGCGACCTGCGCCGGTGGTGGGTGCCGGTCACCGACGGTGTCGAGCGGCTCGGTGTGCTGCGGGCGGACACCGCGGACGACGACGAGGCGGTCCGCGACGCGCTGCGGGCCCTGGCGTCGATGGTGGCGCTGCTGCTGCTGAGCAAGCGGTCCCACAGCGATTCCTACGCCCGCCTGATCCGCACGGCGCCGATGAGCGTGGCCGCGGAGATGCAGTGGCACCTCACTCCGCCCTCGGCCTTCGCCGGTCGCACCTCCACCGTCGGCGCCGCGTCGGAGCCGGCGTACGAGGTCGGCGGGGACGCCTTCGACTACGCCGTCTCCGGCGACACCCTGCACCTGTCCGTGTTCGACGCCATGGGACACGATGCGACCGCCGGGCTGACCGCCAACATGGCGGTCGCCACCTGCCGCAACGCCCGCCGCCAGGGCGCCGGCCTGGTGGAGACCAGCCAAGCCGTGGAGAAAGCCCTCATCGAGCAGTTCGGCACCAGCCGCTACGTCACCGGCATCCTGGCCGACCTGGACCTGGCCACCGGCCGGCTGGAGTGGATCAATCGTGGCCACCACCTGCCGGTCCTCATCCGCGACGGCCGGTGGTCCAGCGAGCTGCAGTGCCCTCCGGCCGGTCCCATGGGGGTCGCCCTGGGCCTGCCGGTGACTGTCTGCCACGAACAGCTCCAGCCCGGTGACCGGCTGCTGCTGTACACCGCCGGGGTCGTCGAGGCCCGCAACAGCGAGGGTGAGCTGTTCGGCCTGGACCGCTTCGTCGACTTCGTCGTGCGCCATCACGCCGACCGCCTCACCGTCCAGGAGACACTGCGCCGCCTCACGCACGCGGTCCTGGACCACCACGACGGACGACTCGACGACGACGCCACCGTCCTGCTGGCCGAATGGCGCGCCACCGACCAGGACGCCCTGACGCCCTGACGCGGTGCCGCGGCCGCCGTGCCGGGGAGCGCGGACTCCTGCGGATGGGGCCGTGGGGTCCGGGTACTCGTGGAGCCCCGCGCACAGGTCTTCCGGAGGGCCGCACGCGCACATCGGCGGGGTGACGCCGTCACCGCGCCCCGACGAACGTGAGGAGAGGCACCGATGAGCGAGCAGACGCCTTCCGCGGAAGAGCCGGACGGGTACGGCCGGGCGCGGAGCGACGAGGAACCGGGAGCCCATTCCGGTGGGGAGAGCCAGGCACGGGAGCGGGTCCTGCCGGGCACGGCGAGTGCGGCCGAGGGCTACCCGCCGCAGAACGGAACGGGAACGGCGCAGGGCGATGCTCTCGCCGGTGTCGAGAAATCCGCGCCGGCCGCGCAGGCCGCGCAGGGCGGCGAAGGGCCCGGGCCGGTCACGCGGGAGCATGCGCGGGAGCTGCTCGAAGAGCGTGACGACGGGCCGACCCTCGTCGTGCTGGAGGGGCGGGCCCAGGTGGTGCCCGCCGACGACCTCCGGTCCGACCGTTACGCCGGTGCCCTCGAAGTCGTCTCCGGCGAGGACCTCATCCGCCAGGTGGCGCCGGGTGCCCGGTCGGAACGGGAACTCGACGCCCTGGCCGACACCTTGAACACCATGGTGTCGAAGCTGGGGGCGTAAGGGACCCGGCGTCCCGACCTGTCCGCTGCCCCGCCAGGACGTCCGGTACGGTCCGCCGGCCCGGTGCCGGGTGTTCCCCACGCCGGGCCGCAGGCGCGGCGCATGCAACCGGCGGGCCGGTCACTCGGGCGGACACAAAAGGGAACCGAAGAGCGAGGAGCGTCCCATGAGCGGACAGACCTGGCGCCGGGCCCTGGTGACCGGCGGCGCCGGATTCGTGGAATCCCATCCGTGCGGCCGGCTGCTCGGGCGCAGGGCCGCCCGGTCGTGCGGCTGGACGCGGTGACGGCCGCATCCGCGCGGCCACCGACGAGACCCGCGAGGCGGTCCGCTCGGCCCCGGCCGTCCTGGTCTTTGACTACGGCCGGGGCGCTGCCGACGTCCTGCGCGACGTACCGGCCGAACGCCCGCCGGTGGGCTGGGACCTGCACCCGCACGGCGGACCACCGGCGCCGGGGACACGGCTGGTGACCCCCGCCCGGTCGGAGGCACACGCTTTCGCGGTGGCCGCCGAGGATCGCACCGCCGAGGAGCCGGACAGCGATCTGCGCGTGGCCGCCCGCGAGGCGGCCACGCTCTACGGCACCGGCGGGTCGCCTCCGTCGCGGTACGCCCCGCGTGCCTGCCGTACCGTTTGCGAACTGTGTCTGCGCAGGGGGTGCGGCGGGCCGGACCGGGGATGAGGACAGGGCTGGAGTGGTCGAGGACGGGCAGGAGGGCTGGGATGGGCAAGCGGCCTGCCGCAACGCTGGCCCTGACGAACTCTTCGCCGAAGATGCGGCCCAGAACAGGATCAAGGCCCTCTGCACCGGCTGCCCGGTGCGTACCGAATGCCTTGCCCACGCCCTCGATCACCGCCTCGAGCATGGCATGTGGGGAGGCTCGACCGAGCGGGAGAGGCGAGAACTCCTGTGGCGCCGGCCGACGGTAACCTCCCGGCGGCGCCTGCTGGAGACCGCGCACGGCCAGCACGGCCTGCAAACTACTGGTCATCAGGAGCCGCACGATCGGTGGTCCCGGGCAGCAGCACACGACAGCGAGGAGCCAGCCGCTCGCAGATCATGGAAGAACCGAACAGTTGCTGCTCGCCTGACAGGCGCCGGGCCGGATTTCGAAACGGTGGAACGTCATCGAACCTCACGAAAAGGCGTCAACTGAGTATTGTGCATTTCCGGCCGATACGCTCATCCTCATTCGTTACAGCTGAGGGGGGGGAGTTGGCATGGCGCGTGCGCGTCGTGGTCTGCTGGTCGGGGCGGCCGTCGTGGTGGCGAGCCTGCTCGCTACCAACCCCTCCTCGTTGGTCGCGGCCGGTGCCCAGACGGAGGTCAAGGGACGCGCCGCCCAAGGCGCGCCGAAGGGGTCGAAGGTCACGCCTGAACCCGCGACGTAGGCGCCGGACGGCGGGGGCGGCGGGGGCGGCGGGGTCGCCGGCGTCCTTGCGGGGCGGTACCGCGAGGGCCGGCAGGGCAACACCCGCCATATCACGTATGGGTTCGCGCACATGAGCAATGCCTGAGTGCTGCGTCCGCGCTCCCGTCACGACCGCCCGCAGCCGCGCTCCCCCGCTGCCTCGGCCCGGAGGCCGGGATGAGCGTGCCCGCTCGTACCGCGGCTGGATTTCGACGCTTGACCTTTCAACTTCCGCGCCTCTAGCGTGCCAGCGTCCCCTACGGAATGGAGTGTTCCATGCGCCTGAAGGTCCTTGCCCTGGCAGTCGTACCCGCAGCTCTCCTCGGCGTCATGGTCTCCGCGCCGACCGCTTCGGCCTGGTCCCCCGGCAACTGTTCGCAGGAGTCGTTCTGCACCTGGGCCGACTACTGGTACGAGGACACCGACCAGACGCCGTCGCTGGAGACCGGGACCGAGTGGTCGGGCAGTGCCGCCGCGAGCATCTTCTACAACAACACCTCCCGCGCCGTCACGATGACGTACGTGCGCATCGCGGACGGGCAGGGTGCGCAGGAGTTCACGTCCTGCGCCGCCGCTCACTCGGGCAGTTACTTCACCTCGCCCATGTACGTCACGGACGTGTCCTGGCGCGAGGACGACGGCTCCCCCTGCTGGTGACCCTCCGAGGTCGGCCCGCCGGCCCGGGCGCTCCTTCGGCGGCCTCAGGCGGCGAAGCCGATGGTGGTCACGTACTCGTACTGGCCCCACTGCGAGCCGAGGTCGACGACCTGGTCCACCCACGCCTCGTCCAGCTCCCGCTCGTCACCGGCCGCCCACGCGGCGACGATCCGGTCCCACCGGCGGACGTTCATCGTGCGGAACTCCACCGCGCGCTGACGCGGCCGGTCGACCCGGGACTGGTTGACCGGGTGGACTTCCACGCGGGTGCCGCGGCCCTCGCGGTTGAGGCGGGCGGTGAGGTAGCGGGCGACGTTCTCGCGCCGCACGATGCGGTACGCCTGCTCGACGCGTGCGAGGTTCTTCCTTGATGGCGTGCGGGTACCGGCCTGCCAGGCGCGCAGCGTGCGGTCGGTGACGCTCAGGCCGGCCGCGCGTGCGGCATCGAGGGCGTGGGCGGTGCGGGTGAGGTAGTGCAGGCGCGCCTGCAGGCCGCGGCGGACGGTGACGGGGGTGGCGATGTAGCCGGCGAGCGCATCCAGCTGCCGGGCGACGGCTTCGTGGCCTTTGATGCCGTGGGCGCCGTACTTGCCGAACTCGATGTTCCGCTCAGGCATGATCTCTTCCGGATTCTCGGTTGTGGATCACTGTACGGGTTCGTGAGCGTCGATCTTCCGCCCCGGCGGGGAATATGACGTCGGGGCGGAGGAACGGCGGCGCGAGGCGCTCCCAGGGGGCTCTGCGCCGGTGTCAGGGTCGGTGCCGACGGTGTAGGTGTCTTTGACCTTCACCTCGGCCACGCCGCGGCCCTCGGGGAACACCGCCCGCCAGTCGCCGGCCACATGCAGTTCGTCGGTGCCCATCGCGCGCACGACCGTAAGGCCCTCGCCATAGGCGCGGTGGGCCTTCCACCACAGGTTGGCGAAGGCCTGGGAGCGGATGAGGTGCATCCAGTCGGTGCGGTACAGCTCACGGTTGTAGTTCGACTCCCCCAGCGTGGAGACGAACTTGGAATACATCGCCTTCACATACTCCAGCATCACATCGTCGCCGTCGGCGATCGCCCGGTCCCGGGCGTCCTTGAGAGCGATACGGAACTTCTCCAGCAGCCCCTCGGTCGCCCCGGACGTCCACGACTCGTGAATGTGCGGCGGGTCGCACAGCCCGTACTTCGGGCCCGACACGCGCAGCAGCAGACGCAGCGTCGCCTCCGTGACCCACAACGGGCCCGGCTCCTCGCGATGGCCGATCGGGTTCGGCAGACAGGCGTCGTGCTCCCAGACAGGCGGGGTGATCAGGTGCAGGCCAGCACGGCGGCGGTCGTGGGGGGCGCCGGTGGTGTGTTCGAGCTGCCCGATCGGCAGGTGGGTCTTGAGGGCGGACAGGTAGGCGCCGTTGATGTCCAGCGCGGTCACCTCATGCCGACCGGCGGGGAGTTCCGGGCGGCTCCACCTGGGGCGGGCCTCCCAGATCTGGTCGGCGCCGCGCGCGCTCTGCTTGCGCAGGATGTCAGGGAGCCACGGATGCGCGACGACGTCGTAGCGGCCGCCCTTGCGGGTGTGGTCCAACAGCGCCATCGCGTCCGGGATCGCCCGCTTCACGAGCGCGGCGGTCGCGGCTTCGACGTCACCGGAGTGTTCGGCGAGCGCGGCCGCGACGGCAGCGCCGATGAGGTCCGGGGTGTCGGAAGCCGCCTGCACACGCCGGCCGACCGGCACGACCTTCACGCCGCTCTCCGCCCGGCCCGGTTCCCTGACGGGCGCCGGCGCGGTCACACCGCACTCGGCCGGATCCAGGTGCTGGGCGAACCCTTCGACCTGGTGCCGGGCCGGCTGCCCGCACAGCACACACGGCTGAGGGACGGCCAGGACGTTCACGTCGTCGTGCGGTTCGGCCGTCTGCTCGGCCTCCACCGACTCGTCGTCATCGGGCTCGCCGTCGCCAGGATCGTCGACGGCAGCCCCGGTGGCAGCGGCCCCGGTGGCGGGGTCCAGCTTGGTGCGGGCACCCTCGAGGAAGTACGCGTACTTCTCCCGCACCTCACCACCCGGGTCCCGGCCCGACTCCCAGCCCCCGACCGTCGACGGGCTCACTCCCAAGGCGTGCGCGAGCTGGGGGCGCGACAGGTGCAGGCCCTCACGCAGCCGGCGCCGCTCCTCGGCGGGCGGCAGCGGGGTCCGCTCCGACGACGCGGCGGCGAGCAGGGCGTCGATCGCGTCGAGGTCCGCCATCAGGCCGCTCCGTTCGCGGCTGCGGAGCGGGCTCCGGCGGCCGGGCGACCCGGCACACGACGGCGTTCGGGGGGAAGGGCCTCGACGGCTCGGGTGGGACCGGCCAGAAGGTCGTGCGCGGCAATGCCGTAGTGCACGGCCACCGCGTCGCAGTCGGCCAGGCTCCACGCCGCGGCGCCGGACTGACGACGGCTCACCTGCGCCTGGCTCACCCCCAGCGCGACAGCAAGGTCGGTCTGCGACTCACCCGCCGCATGCAGGAGAGCGGCAACGGCTGACCGCATCAGCTCATCGAGGGCCATACTCATAGCGAGCACAATAGCACGTATAAAACATTTCTCATGCGCAAAACGCATACGCGTATGGGTGCGGATCCCTGGCGATCGGGAAAACAGCCTCCGGCCTGCTGTTCCGTAGGGGTGGGTGACGTGGCGGCACAGCATGCGGCGAGGGCCCGGAGCGGTGGTCACCCCGGGCCCTCGGCCGATGTGCGGACGGGTTCAGCGGTTGCGGGATCGTCGAAGCCTCAGGCCGATGCCGGGCGGAGGACGACCGGGAGGGCGGTGAGGCCGTTCATCGCCGTGGAGATCACGGGCACCAGTTCCGACTCGGGCACGGCCAGCCGGGTGGCGGGGAACCGGGTGAAGAGCTGGGAGAGCCCGATCGCGCTCTCCAGGCGGGCCAGGGCGGCGCCGAGGCAGTAGTGCGGGCCCGCGCCGAAGGCGAGCTGGCGTTCGTAGTGGCGGGAGTCGCGGATGTCGAAGCGCGCCGGGACCGCTCCGCGCTGTTCGCGGTTGGCGGCGGCCAGACCGACGACGACCGGCTCGCCGCGGCGCACGGTCACTCCGTGCAGGACGGTGTCCCGCAGCGCGTAGCGCATGAACAAGGTACGCAGCGGGGCGTTCCAGTGCAGGCCCGCTTCCACGGCGGCCGGCCAGTCCAGTTCGCCGTCGAGAAGCGCGGCGAGCTGGTCGGGGTGGGTGAGCAGGGCGAGGACGGTGCCGGTCAGCGAGTTGACCGTGGTCTCGTGGCCGGCCAGCAGGATGATCTCCAGGGTGTCGATCAGTTCCTTCTCCGTCAGTCTGCCGTCCTCGTCGTCCAGCGCCTCGATCAGCGCGCTGGTCAGATCGCCGAGCGGGGCCACGCGCCGGTCGGCGACCAGACGTGCCAGAACCTCGCGCTGCCCGACCGCGGCCTCCTGCCGTTCGGCGCCGCTCACCTCGACACTCAGCATCGTCCGGAAGTGATCGCGTAATCGGCGCTGTTCCTCGGGGTCGGTGAGACCGAACAGCTCGCAGATGATCAGCAGCGGGAGCGGATAGGCGAAGGCCTCCTTGAGATCGACCACCCCCGGCCCCCCGCGCTCCAGGCCGTCCAGCAGCTCCCGGGTGATCTCATGGATCCGGGGCGCGAGGGCGTCGATACGCCGGGGGGTGAAGGCGTGGCTCACCAGACGGCGGAGCCTGCGGTGGTCGGCCCCGTCCGCGTTGAGCATCGACTCCCCGACGATCAGGTTGAGCAGCGGCCATCCGGCGGGTATCTCCCCGCGCGTGTAGGCACCCCAGTGCCGTGGATCGCTGGAGAGGTCGGGGTGCGCGTCCAGCACCGTCCGGGCCGCCCGGGCCGACATGGCCGCCCAGGCACGGACGTCGTCCGGCAGCGCCACCGGCACCACGGGGCCGTACCGCAGCCACTCGGCTGCCTCCTCGTGGGTCCCACGGTTCGGATCGAGCGAGGACACGGGCCGGTCGAGCGACAGCTTCGAAGGGTCGATGCGCATGGACAGCTCCAACTGCACGTGGGATACGTTGCCTTGCGTCCGCTTACCGTGTGCGGCCGTACCGCGAAGGAAGGCTGTACCGGGTCCGGGCCGACCACCCGACAGGGCCGGAACCGTCGCCGGGCACGAATCCCGGGGCCGACCCCACCACCGTCATCGTAACGACCCGACCCCGCGCATACGTACGAAGCGGACGAATTCCCGCCCGCCCGCACGGGACAGGCCGGCCTCCTCGGACATCTCAACGCGGCGCTCCGGCCCTGCGGCACCATGACACCCAGTACCCCCGACTCCCCTCCCGGAGCACACTGAGTGCCGTCCGCCCCTCCCGGTGCTAGGTTCCCCAGCATGAACGAGGCACCCCGTCCCGACCGCGCGGCCGACATGCCGGGTCCGAAGCCGCCGATGCGGGAGTCCCTCGTGGCGGCGGCGTTCCAGCTGTTCGTGGAGCGGGGGTACGAGCAGACCACCGTCGACGACATCGTGACGCTCGCCGGCGTCGGACGCCGGTCCTTCTTCCGGTACTTCCCGTCCAAGGAGGACGTGGTCTTCCCCGACCACGAGGGCTGCCTGGCCGAGATGACCGCCTTCCTGCGCGCCGGCCGGCCCACGGACGAACCGGTGCGGCGGGTCTGCGACGCCGCGCGCCTGGTGCTGCGCATGTACGCGGAGAACCCGGCGTTCTCGGTCCAGCGCTACCGCCTCACCAGAAAGGTCCCGGGGCTGCGCGCGTACGAACTCTCGGTGGTCTGGCGGTACGAGCGGGCGCTCGCCGAGTACCTGCGCGGACGCTTCGCGGGCAGCCTCGACGGGACGCTGCGGGCCGACGTCGTCGCCGCGGCCGTGGTCGCCGCGCACAACAACGGACTGCGCTCCTGGCTCCGTTCGGACGGCCGCAGCGACGCGACCGCCGAGGTGGACCACGCCCTCGCCCACGTCCAGGGGGTGTTCGGACCGGACCGCACACCCGGCGGTCCGGCATACAGCGCGGCACACAGCCCGGCACACAGCGCGGCGCACGGGCCGGCGGCCGAGGACGGTACGGACGACGACGACGTGGTGGTCGTCGTCTCGCGGCGCGGCGCCCCGCTGTGGCGGGTCGTCCAGGAGATCGAGACCGCGCTCGGCCGCGATCCCGCACGCACATCTCCGGCCGATTGAGGGAACTCAGTGCCTTTACCTGTGACACTGCGTGCCATACCCTGAAGTGGCGCACGGCACTTCGCGCACCTTCGGATTCCGGTCAGGCGCAGGGAGATGACATCGTGTTCCACCGGGGAAGCGGGACCACGACGGACGTACTCGGCCCAGGGACGACGGCGACGGCGGCAGGGACCGCGGAAGCGTCCGGGGAGGCGGCCGGGGAAGGGCTCGTCTACCAGCGCTGCCGCTGGTGCGGGACCACCATGTTCCACCGGCTGCTCTGCCCGGTCTGCGCGGGCAGCGATCTGCGCACGGAGCGCAGCGCGGGGCTCGGCGTCGTCCGCCACACGAGCGTCGTGCAGCGCAACACCCCGGGTGCGCGCAACGTGTCGCTCGTCGAGCTGGCCGAGGGGTTCACCGTCCGGGGCCGGGTCTCGGGGCCGCTGATCGCGATCCGCACCGGCGACCGGGTCGAGCTGACCATGGCGATGGATCCGGTGCGCCGCGAGCCGGTGTTCAGGCTCTGCGACGAGCCTTTCTCCGGGCCGTACTCCGCCTGGCACTGAGGCGCACCGCGACGCCGCGGGGGACACTTGGCCGGGACGGACGATGCCCGAGAGCCGAGAGCCCGGAGGAACCCCATGTACGCCACGGACATCCTGATCGACGCCTACGGCCGCATCAAGGACGAGGTGCACGCCGCCGTCGTCGGCCTCTCCCCCGACGAGCTCAACGCCCGGCCCGGCGGCCGGGCCAACTCGATCAGCTGGCTGATCTGGCACCTCACCCGCGTCCAGGACGACCACATCGCCGACGCCTTCGGCCTCGAACAGGTCTGGCTGTCGGAAGGCTGGGCGGACCGCTTCGCGCTGCCCCTCGACAAGGACGACACGGGTTACGGCCATGGTCCGCAGCAGGTCGCCGAGGTCAAGGTGGACTCGGAGGACCTCCTGACCGGCTACTACGACGCCGTGCACGAGCAGACCCTGCGGGCGCTGCGCGACCTGGGCGCCGACGACCTGGACCGCATCGTCGACGAGAACTGGACACCGGCCGTCACCCTGGGCGCCCGCCTGGTCAGCGTGCTCTCCGACGACCTGCAGCACGTCGGCCAGGCCGCCTTCGCGCGAGGGCTGCCGGCCGACGGCTGAGCACCGCGCGCCCGGCCGCCCGGCGCTGTGATGTGCGCCTCACAGGCAACCCCGCCGCCGCCGTCCTCGTCCTGATCGGCAACGAGGTGGCGCGGCGGCGCCGGTGACCCGTTCACCCCAGGAGAGCGATCCGTAGCGATCCGGGGTGAGGAGCGGGGCACTATACACATCGCGTATACATGCTGTGTATACATGGTGCGTACAAAAGAACGCCGCGTCCACCGGCACCGGCGGACCGAAAGGCATCCATGTACGGCAAGGCATCCGCGCCCGAGTACCAAGGCGCGCTCACCACCCTGTCCGTGAACTCCTCCCTGGTCGACGTACTGGCCGCGGGGACCGAGCAGTTGCGTGCGGCCGAGCGCTCCGGGGCGCGCGGGGAGACGGCCAGGGCGGGTCTCGCCGTGGCGGAGGCGCACCGGCGGCTCGGGCAGGTCGGCGAGGCCGACCGGGCCTGGAAGGCGAGTTACCGCGCGGCCCGGGAGGCCGGGGACACGGCCGCCATGGCGTGGGCCCTGTGGAGCGGCGGCACGCTGGCCCGTCAGCGCGGGGCGCTCCGGCTGGCCCGGCGGCTGCTGGGGCTGGCGGCCGAGTTCGGCGAACGGGGCGGCGACGTCGTCGTACGCGGCTACTCGCTCGCCGGGATGGCGGAGACCGGCCGTATCCAGGGCGACTACGCGGCGGTCGGCGAACTGCACGAACAGCTCCTGGCGGAGGCGCGCCGGCGGGGCGAGGCACGGCACACGGTGTGGGCCCTGGAGGGCATCGCGCAGATGCACCGCAACACCGGGTCGTACGACACGGCGTACGCGATGTTCGAGGAGGCCGCGGAGATCGCCGGCCGGGCCGACGACCGGCGCGGTCACGCCTGGGCGCTGCGGGGCCTCGCCGACATCGTCTCCGTACGCGACGGAGACACCGACCGCGCGCTCGGACTGCTCGGGGAGGCCGAGGTCACCTGCCGCGAGATGAACCTGTCGAGCGCGCTGGCCTACAACCACAAGATGCGTGGCAACGTCCTGTACCGCGCGGGGCGTTACGCGCAGGCCCGTGACGTCTACGAGCAGGCGCTGGCCGAGTTCCGCGCGATGAGCGAGCCCCGTGGGGAAGCGCTGTCCCGCCTGGGCCTGGCCAAGTCCCGGGCCCACCTGGGCCGCGCCCTGTCGGAGACGGCCGCCGAACTGGCCGACCTGGCGGAGGTACTGGCCCGGATCGGCCTGCACCATGCCCACCGCATGGTGGAACGGGCCCAGGCGGAGTTCAGCATCGAGCCGGCACCGCGGGTCCCGGCCCCGTCCGAAACGGTCCCGCACCCGGACGGACCCGCCGCGGCAGGCGCCGAGGAGAGCTCCGGGCAGGGCGCGGCCCCTCTTGTCGCCGTCGCACGCGCCGCCGCCTCCACGGCGGACCGCACCGGCGTGCGGAGCGGGCGATGACCATCATGTCCTCGGCGTCCCCCGCCCACTCCCCCGCCCTGCCCACCGCCGATGCCGCCGCGCGTCTGCTGGAGCGCTGCCGGTCGCTGGTGCGGCCCGCGCTGGCCGAGGCGGTCGGGCGGCTGCACCCGTGGGTGGGCGAGATGGCCGCCTACTCCTTCGGCTGGTGCGAGCCGGGCGGCGCACCCGTGTCCGCGCCGGCGGGCGGCAAGGGGCTGCGGCAGGCCCTTGCCGTCCTGGGCGCGGAGGCCGCCGGGGCGCCGCGGGACGCGGGGGTGACCGCGGCCGTCGCGGTGGAACTCGTGCACACCTTCTCCCTCCTGCACGACGACGTCATGGACGGCGACCGGACCCGCCGGGGGCGCCCCACGGCATGGAAGGCGTACGGCACGGGCCCGGCCGTCCTCGCGGGCGACGCCCTGTTCGCCCTGGCCGTGGAGACCCTGGCCGCCACCTCCGGCACGGACATCCCGTCGGCCGTGCGTCACCTGTCGACCGCCCTCAACGACCTCGTACGCGGTCAGGCCGACGACCTGCTCTTCGAGACCCGCCCCTGGACGGGCCCGCGGGCGGTCCGCCCCGACGAGTACCGCGCGATGGCCGAGCACAAGACCGGCGCGCTGCTGGGCTGCGCGGCCGCCCTGGGCGCCGTGCTCGCCGGCGCGCCCCGCACGACGGTCGCCGCCCTCGACCGCGCCGGCCGCCACCTGGGCGTGGCCTTCCAGGTGGTCGACGACCTGCTGGGCATCTGGGGCGACCCCGCCGTCACCGGCAAGCCGGTCCACGCGGACCTGCTCCGGGGCAAGAAGACCTTCCCCGTCCTGGCGGCCCTCGGCACCGCGGCCGCCCGGCCGCTCGTCCGGCTCCTGGACCGGGCCGAGGCGCTCGACGGACCGGCGGCCCGCCGCGCCGCGGTCCTGATCGAGGAGGCCGGCGGACGCGGGGCCGCCCTGACGGAGGCCCGCCGCCACATCACCGCCGTGGAGGTCTGCCTCGACAGCCTGCCCTCGGCACCCCGCGCCGCCGACGACCTGCGCGTCCTGCTGGATTTCCTCGTACGCCGGGAGATGTGACCAACTCCCTTACCACTCCGGCCCCTTGACGCCGCAGAAAGCCCTTGCCACACTCACCGCCCGCCGCAGAAAACGCTTGCTACGGCCGTGCGCCGGGCAGGCGGCGGACCCCACATCTCCCCACCCACCCCCACCCCTACCCCCACACAGGAGAACCGAGATGGGACGCAGAGCCGCACCTCACCTCATTCGCCGCGCCGCACCGGCAGGTCCCCCGACCGCCCGGGGCCGCGTACGGCGGCCCGGTGTCATCGCCGCGTGCGCCACGGTCCTGGCCACGGCGGCGGCCGTACTCACCACGCCCGCGAGCCCCGCGAGCGCGGTCCCGGCGGACACGGTCCCGGCGGACGCGGCCCCGCGGTCGGCGGCGGCAGCGTGCGGCGAGGGCTCCTACCAGGCCGAGGCCACGCTGAGCGGCAGCACGTGGACCGCCCGGCGCGGAAGCGGTGTCGTCTACACCGGAACCGACATGCGGGCCGCGATGCAGGCGGCCGTCAACAGCCTCACGGCAGGCCGCACGTCGAAGGAACGGGTCGTCGTACGCGGCTCGGGCTCGATCGGCGCGGGGTCCAGGGTCTCCCTGCCGAGCTACACCGTGCTCGACGTGTGCGGGACCGTCGACGTCACCGGTTCGGGCTCCGGCGACCAGGCCCCGGTCTACGCACGCGGCGTACGGGACATCGAGGTCCAGCACCTGAACGTCACCGGCGCCCCGCTCTACGGCATCTTCCTGCGCAACGTCACCAACGTGGTGCTGGGCCAGATCGACATGCGCCTGACGGCCGGTCTCGGCGTACGCATCGACAACCGCGGCGACACCACCCAGTGGACCCGCAACGTCCGTATCGACACCGTGTACGTGTCCGGGGCGAGCAGCCACGCGGTGGAGACGTACGGGGTAGACGGCATCACCATCGGCACGGTCACGGCGCGCAACGTGGGCGAGTCGGGCCTGCTGCTGAACCAGACGGTCAACGCCACCGTCACGAAGGTGGACGCGGACGGGGCGGGCACCGGCACCGGGTACGCGGCCTTCCGGATGGCCAACCGCAACGGGCGGATAGGCAGCAGTTACGCGACCAACGTGCGGGTCGGCGAGGTCGTCGCGCGCGGGGGCGGCCGGGGCGTCTTCTGCGTCTCGGAGAGCGGCGGCGCCACCATCGACCGCATCACGCTCTCGAACACCGGGAACAACGCCGTCCTGATCGAGAACTGCTACAACGTGAACCTCGCCGCGCAGAGCGGGAGCGTCACGGGCGGCGGCGAGATCCGGCTGGCCGCCCGCTCGGAGTTCCCCAACAACGCGGACATCACCGTCCAGAACCTGACGGTGACCAACTCCGTCATCAGGGAGAGCCCCTGCGGTGACAACACGACGTTCCGCAACAACACCCTCGTGAACAGCACGCAGAGCATCTGCTGACGGCCATCCGCGCGTGTACCGGCCGCAGCACCGGACCCGGCCCATCCGGACCGCCCGCACGTGTGTGCGGGCGGTCCGATCGGGGCTCGGGGCTCAGTGCTGGATGGCCGGGACCAGGCCGAAGGCGGGGGCCGCGAGGTCGGTCACCTGGTGCAGCTGCTCCAGCTGGTCCAGACCCTTCAGCTGCCTGAGGCCTTGGCGGATCGTCGGGATCTGCTCCCGGTCCGCCACGGGCAGGTCGCTCACGGCGAGCGAGTCGAGCTCCGCGATCGGGTCCAGCTTTCCCGTCCCGGGGGCCGTGGCGGCGCTCGCGGCCGGCACCGCGAGGCCCGTGACACTGATGGCGAGGCCGACGGCGGCGACGATACGTCGTGTTGAGATCATGCTTGCAGCAACGGCGCCGGGCGGTTCTCGGACACGGCCCCGCCCGGCCCCTCACCCGGGAGGCGCATCGGCGCGGCTGCGTTTGCCGGGGCTCCCACGACGGAGGACGCTCTGAGGAGAGGCGCGCACGACGGCCCGCTCCGCAAGGGGCCATCGCCCGCACCACCGGACCGAGGGGTGTCGAACAGCAGGGAGTGGTATGCCGAGGATCCGCATCACCTCCCGCCTGACCTGGAGTTTCACGGCTCAGCTGAGCCCGGGCCGGTCTCCGCGGCCTCGACCAGCCTGCGGAGCAGGCCGGCGAGCGTCCGCTTCTCTTCTTCGCTCAGCACTGCGAGCAGTGCGTTCTCGTCCTCTTCCTCGGACGCCGCGTGCTGTTCGAACGCGGCGTACCCCGCGGGGGTGAGACGTACGTGCACCCGGCGCCGGTCCTCGGCGTCGGGCGTGCGGGTGATCAGACCGGCCTCCTCCAGCGGAGCGAGCCGCGCCGACAGCGCGCCCCGGGTCAGGCCGAGCAGGTCGGCGAGGTCCGAGGGACTCGCCTCGTACGGCGGGCCGAGGCGGCGCAGGGTGAGCAGCACCTTGAACTGCCAGTGCTTGAGCCCGTCCGAGTCCAGGGTGGCCCGGCGGGCCTGCGCCGCGTGGCGCGCCAGGATCGCGAGCCGCGCGAAGATCGCCTCCTTGACCGGGTCCATCCAGTTCAGCTCTTGCGCCCAGAGTTCGACGTGCCGGTCGACCGAGTCGCCCACCCGTCTCCTCCTCACGGCCCGAAATAGTTTTCTTGTGGATAGTTTTCCTGATTACTACCTTCCTGGCCATGACGAAGACGAGTACGAATCACGCCGCTCTCCCGTCGGCCGAGGTGGTCGCCGCGGCACGTGAACTGGCCCGCGCCGGACGGTGGCAGCGCGCCCTGCGCCTGCTCGACAGCACCGTCACCACCGAGCGGCACGACCGGGCGGCCCTCGCCGTCGCCGGCGCCGAGATCGCGCTGGAGCACGACTGGTTCGGCGGTACGGACACCGTCGGCGCGCGCATCGCCGTCGCCGACGTGGCGCTGGCCGGACTCACCGAGCCGGCCGGGCGCTGGGACCTGGACTTCGTACGGCTGCGGCACGCGTACTTCCGGCTGCTCATGCGCGACGGCAGGTTCCGGTTCGGCCCCGCCGGGAAGGACCCCGCCGAGACGGCCGGGCTGCGGCGCCGCAGCCGGGAGTTGTGCGACACGGCGCCCGACGAAGTGCGCCGGGGCTGGGCGCGGATGTACCTCGGACTGATCGTCGACAACGTCTTCGCCGAGCGGGAGACCGCGCGTTCCCACTACGAACTGGCGTTACGGGCCGGGGAGTCGGCCGACGACCTGCTGGCCCGTGAGGCGCTGCGCCACCTCGGGGACCACGACCACGACAACCTGGACCATGCGCGGGCGCTGGAGCGCTGGAGCCGGGCGACCGCGCTCGGCGCCCGCGCGGGCAACGTCCCCGGCACGCTCTCGCAGCAGCTGCTGCTGGCCGTCCTGGCCCGCGACGACGGCGACGAGCCGGCCGCCACGGCGCTGGCCACGGAGGTGGCACGCTGGGCGGAGGCGATGGGGGCGACCCGCCTGGCAACCCAGGCAACGGCTTTCCTGACCGGCACGGACCCGACGAGGGGCTCGACGAAGGGACCGGCCACGGAACCGGCAACAGGACCGGCGACAGGACCGAAGAACAACGATTCCTGACCGGGACCCGCCCGGCCCTTCGGGGGCGCGGCAGGGCTCGGCAGGGCTCGGCAGGGGTGGTTCGTCGGGTGTGCGCGTCATACTGGCCCTCGTGCGAGTAGCGATCATGACGGCGGGGTCGCGGGGCGACGCCGCGCCGTACACGGGACTTGGGCACGGGCTGGCGCGCGGCGGGCACGAGGTCACCGTGGTGACCCACTCGTGCTTCGAGCCCCTGGTGGCGGCCGCCGGGCTGGGGTTCCACCCTCTGCCGGTGGATCCGCGGGCGGAGCTGGAGTCCGCCCGCGGGCGTGCGCTGCACCGCAGTTCCACGGGGGTCGGCAAGCTGGCCCGGATGGTCGGGATGACGCGGTCGCTGGTGGGGCGGATGACCGACAGCCTGGTGGCCGCCGCCGGGGCCGCCGACGTGCTGCTGCTTTCGAGTTCGCTCGCGCCCGTCGGCCATGCCGTCGCCGAGGGGCACGGACTGCCGAGCATGGGTGTGTACCTCCAACCACTGGCTCCTACCGGCGAGTTCGCACCGGCTGTGCTCGGTACCCGGTCACTGGGCGCGGCGGGGAACCGGCTCGCCGGGCGTGCCGTCAACGTGGCCGTGGACCAGGTCTTCGCCGACACGACGCGGGCGCTGCGGGCCCGGCTCGGGCTCGCGCCGCTCGGCTCGCGGGCCGCCCGCCGGGCCCGCGAGCGGCGCGACTGGCAGGTCCACCACGGATTCAGTCGCCTCGTGGTGCCCCGGCCCGGCGACTGGCGGCCCGGACTGGACGTCACCGGTTACTGGTGGCCGTACGACCGGGACGCGCAACTTCCGGACCGATTGCGGGAGTTCCTGGACGCCGGTCCCCCTCCGGTCTACTTCGGGCTGGGCAGCGCCACCGTGCCCGATCCCGAGCGGCTGGGCGGGGAGGTCGTGCGGGCGCTGCGCGCGGCCGGGGTGCGGGGGGTCGTGCAGCGGGGCTGGGCCGGGTTGTCCGTCACCGGCGACGACATGTTCACCGTGGACGAGGTCCCGCACTCGGCGCTCTTCCCGCGGATGGCCGCGGTGGTGCATCACGCGGGCGCGGGGACGACCGCGGCCGCGCTGCGCGCCGGTGTGCCGGCCGTGCCCGTGCCGGTCCAGTTCGACGAGGCGTTCTGGGCCGCGCGGCTCGTCTCGCTCGGGGTGGCCCCGTCGGCGGTTCCGCTGCGCGGGCTTCGCGCCGGTGCGCTCGGCGCCGCCGTACGGCGGGCCGTGACGGAGCCCGCTCACGCGCGGCGGGCGAAGGCGCTGTCCGCGCTGCTCCGCGACGAGGACGGGGTGCGTCCCGTCCTCGTCGCCGTGGACCGGCTGGCCGGGGCCTGAGGCCAGGCCGTCAGGCCGGCCTGACGGTCTGCCGGAACACGCGGGGTGTCAGGCCACGGTGATGTGGACCGTCATCTCGTCGGCCCCGGGGGTGCCCACGGTCTCGATGGTGACGCCCGTCCAGGTGCCGTCGGGCAGGGCCAGGGGCGGCTGCGTCGTCTCGCCGACCGTGTTCCTGTCGTCGAAGGGGTACAGGTCGTTGCTGTCGCCCCGGTTGCCCCGGCCGAACATCCGCGAGAGGTCCCCCTGGCCGTCGGCCTGGAGGAGTTCGATGGCCAGGTTCTCCTCGTCGTTGACGTTGTCGATCGACTCGTCGACGACGTACACGGCGATGCCCTCGTCGGGCAGGAAGGCGTCCTGGCCGCGCCGGCGGCGGTACTCGACGAGGATGTACTGGTGGTCGGACATCGTCTCGGGGTTCTGGACGAACACCGCGTCGCCGTCCTCCGCGGCGGGCCGCAGCCTGATGTCCCGGGTGGACTTGTTCACCACCTGGGGTTCGATCCAGCCGTGGAACATCCGCAGCATGGCCGTCGGGAAGACCGGGGTGAGACCGCCGTTGCCCCATGAACCGCCCGCCATGAGGCAGTAGCTGCCGAGTCCGGCCGAGCGGGTCAGCTGCTGCTGCCCGGTGTCGTAGTAGTCGGCCCAGCGCGCCGCGAGGTGGCCCCACTCATGGGCGCAGACACCGACGGCGCAGTCCTCGGGCACGGTCAGGAAGGTGCGCACGGACAGTCCCGGCGCGACCTCGACACCGTCGGGGATCGTCCACTTGAGGCTCCACAGGTCGCCGCGCTGGGTCGTCTGCTCGGCGCCGCGTCCGGCGTGGATGACGAAGAGCGCGGTAACGGCCCCTTCGCCGAGCGCGTCGAACGAGGTGAAGTCGACCCCCGCGTCCCGGGCCGCCTGTACGGCGTCCCGCGCCAGCCCCTGGGAGTTGCGCGGGAAGTTGGCGTTCATGCCCGAGTTGTCGTCGGCGTAGAAGGACATCGGCTGCGGCATGCGGAACCAGCCGTGCACCGCGCCCTGGATGTCGATGCCGGTGCTGGGCGAGGTGTCGAAGCCGCTGACCTGACGGTAGAAGGAGCGCATGCTGCCGGTCGGGAACTCGTCCAGGCCGAAGAGCATGCTGTCGTAGTGGCCGGGCCCGTGGTCGGCGTCGTGCGGCCGGTCGGGGAAGTCGACGAGCAGCACCAGTGTCCGTACCGTGCCCCGGAGCTGGGTCGTGGGGCGGGTGATCAGCTGCTTGTCGGAGCTGGGGCCGGTGTCGAGCGCCCCGTCGTCGAGGCCGACGAGGTTCTCCCCCCTACGGCCCGCGCGCCATACGGAGTAGTACTCCTCGAAGGTCATGCCCTTGGGCAGACGGCGTTCCTTGGTCAGTTCGAGGTAGCGGGCGTACAACTGCGCCAGGGCTTGCGGCGACAGCGGTACGGGGCACGCGTCGGTGCAGTGGTGGGCAGGTCGTACGGGGCTGAGCGTGTGACGCATCAGGCACCCCCTTCAGGGGACGGACCCCTCCTTGCCGGACACGGAGGATCCATGGAATCAGACCACGCGAAGGCCGTACGCCTCTCATGGTTTCGGCCGACTTCGCTGTCAATGTCCCCGCGTCACCACCGCGTTGCCCGGGGAACCACCGCCCCGGCTCGCTTCGGCATCACTGCGTCGCCACTCCCGCATCACCCCAGTCTCGTCGCGGCCCAGGCGGCCAGCTCCGCGCGGGCGGCGCTCAGCAGGGCCGCGGACGGGGCCGTCGCGCCGTTGGTGACGAGGGCGTAGTGCAGGACGCCCGAGTCCGGCGCGGTCAGCAGGAGGCGGCGGCTGCCCGTGCCACCCGGTTCGCGCGCGACCGCGACCGGTGCGGTCCTGGTGTACGCGGGCGGCGCGGCCGTCACGCCGAGGTCCGAGACGACCGTCGTGGAGGCGGTCGGGAAGGACGCCGGCAGGTGCAGTTCGGTGGGCTCCGCGCTGCCGTCCGAGCGCCACGCCTGGAGCGCGTACTGTCCGGTGCCGACCAGTTCGGCCACCCGCGGCAGGGAGCTGGGGACCGGGTTCCAGGTGAGCGTGGTGGAGCCGTCCCGCGACCGGTCCTCGTAGGTGAAGGCGACCGTACGGCCCGCCGTCGCGCTCGGGTAGACCCGGTCCAGGAGCCGGGCGTCCTGGCGCAGCACCGCGGTCCCGGTGTCGTCGAGGCGCACCGCGGAGAGGTCCTCGTCGTTCCAGGCGTCGCCCGTGGTGAGCACCTTGTCGGGGTTGCCGTTCATCAGCTCGTGGTGCCGGCCGTTGTAGATGTCCCACTGCCACTGCGAGCCGGACAGGACGGGACCCGACTGGGTGGGGCCGGTCCACCAACTGCCGCCCTTCACCCGGGAGTCGAGAGCCTGGTACATGGCCTTGAGGACGGTCGGTGCCTTGTCGGAGACGGTACCGGAGAGGGGATGGCCGAACTCGCTGACGACCGCCGCGGTACCGGTGGCGGCGGCGCGGTCGCGCACGGTGCCGAAGTCGCCCGCGTACTGCCCGTTCTCCGCCTTGCCCCACATGAAGACGCCCGAGATCGCCTTCTGGTCGTAGAAGTGGGTGTTGAAGACGTAGCGCGGGCCGAGCGTGCCCGCGTCGAGGAGGCCGCCCTCCTGCTTCTGGAAGTCGATGTTGGCGTTCCAGAAGAGGTTGGGCTCCACGAAGGCGGGCTTGTCCTGCCAGCCCGCCGCGTCCATCCGCGCCCGGAACCTCACGTAGAACGGCCACAGCACGTCCTTCTCCCACGCCCGGCTCGTCTGGCCCTGGTCGTAGCTGCCCGCGTGCGGCTCGTTGTACGGGTCGAAGCCGACGACGCCCGCGAACTGGGCGTCGGTCAGGTGCTGTTCGACGTACGCCATGGTGGTCTGCGCGGTGGTGAGGAAGGCGTCCTGGAGTCCGTACGCGTTGTGCCAGAAGTCGTGCGACGCCTCCGTCACGGCCGCGTTCGAGGTGATGTTCTGTCCCCAGAAGGGGCAGATGCCGCAGTACTCGTCCGGATAGTCACCGGCGTCGACGGCCCACTCGGGGGCGCCGTCGCCGGTGTACCAGCTGTCGGGGTCGAAGAGGTGGCGCGAGTAGAGGTCCTGGTGGAAGTCCGGGTAGATGCGGATCCCGGCGTCCAGGAAGGCGCGCATCTGGTCGGTGGCCGCGGCCAGGTACGCGGTGTCCACCTGGCCGCGCACGGGTTCGGCGTACGCCCAGGAGAGCAGGAAGCGCACGGAGTTGCCGCCGCCGAGGGCGCGCAGCGCGGTTGCGGACTTCCTGGCGTCGGCGACCGAGGCGAACGGCAGGCCGTGGTGCTCCGCCAGTTTCGTCCCGCCGGAGACGTTGTAGCCGCGCAGCACGACCTCGCGGCCCAGGCCGTCGGTGAAGTGGCCGTTCCCGACCGTGAGGGTCGCGGCGGCGGCCGGGTCGAACCACAGGTCGTCCGGCAGGGCGGTGGCGGACGGGGTGCCCGTGGTCGTCAGGAGCCCTGTCAGGAGGACGAGGACGCCGAGCAGATGCGCACGCAGCTTTGGCATGTCCGCAACAGTCCCGTGCGCGCCGCCGCCCCGTCAAGCATCCTGACTTGAGAGTAAGTCACCTTTCGCTCCGGGCCGTTGTGCCGATCACCCGCCCGTCCGCCGGGTCACGTTCAGCAGGTACTCCTTCCGGTCGAGCGGGTTGTGATCGGTGCGCGGCCGCTTTGGCACCACACCGTGGGCGACGGGTGCGTAGTGGTCGAAGACGGCCTCCAGCTCACCCTCACCGCCGGTCGGCCCCGGCAGCCGCTGCTGCAGTTCGTGCACCCGGGCCGCGGGGACCGCGCCCTCCAGTACGCACGAGTCACCGCGCGTCCGTGTGGTCCCGGGCACCGCCCCCAGCGCGGCGAGGACCGGCAGCAGCGCGCCGAGCGTGTCCGCCGGGGCTTCGAGGCGGAAACGGTGCACCGGCTCGTACACCTGGGTACCCGCCCGTCGCAGGGCGTCCATCAGGACGAGCGGGGTGAGTCCGCGGAAGTCCGCGCCCGTGCTCGACATGCTCTTGTCGAAGCCCTGGTGGGCGTGGCTCTGCCGGGGCGAGTAGCCGCAGTGCGTCATCGTGACCGTGCAGTCGACGACCTGCCAGCCGTGGACACCCTGGCCGAGCACCTCCTCCACCGTGTCCTCGACGGCCCGGAAGAAGGCGTACGGCATCGAGCCGAGCTCGACCTCCCGCCGGAACCGCACCCCCGCGCCGGCGGGGGCCGGGTCGACGCGCAGTCCGACCGTGGCGAGGAAGGGGTGGGCGTCCCCGCCGTTGAACTCGACCGCCTCCCCGCTGCCCAGCGGGCGCTCGACGCAGAGGGTCGTCGTCCCGCGGAAGCCGACGTCGAGACCGAACTCCTCGGCGAGCGTCGCCTGGACGACCTCCTTCTGTACCTCGCCGTAGAGGGACACGGAGATCTCCTGGCGTACCGTGTCCTGCCGCAGGCCGATCAGCGGGTCCTGCTCGGCGAGTTGGGTGAGCGCGGCGTGCAGCGCCCCCTTGTCGGCGGGCCGGCACGGGACCACGACGGTCTCCAGCGTGGGCGGGGAGAAGTGCTGCCGCCCCGCCGGCGCCGCCCGTGCGAACTCCTCGACCCGCTCGCGCGGTACGCCGATGGTGTCGCCGATCCGGATGTCGCCGAGGCCCCACAGCTTGCCGATCCGCCCCGCGGCCACCGAGGTCTCCCGGCGGGCCGCGCCCCGCTCGAAGACACCCACCGCGGTGACCTTGCCCCGCCTGCGGACGCCGTCACCGCCGGTGCCGGCTCCGGCTCCGGCTCCCTCGCTGCCGCCGTCGCCGAAGGTCAGGACGTCCCGGGTGTGCACCGTCCCCGAGAACATCCGCACGTACGCGATCTTCTCGCCCGCCGGTCCTCGCTCGACCTTGAACACGGTGCCGGACACCGGGCCTTCGGGCCGGCCCGCGGCGGCGGGCAGCAGTTCCCCGATGCCGGAGATCAGGGCGTCCACCCCGGCGCCCGTCATGGCGGAGCCGAAGAAGACCGGATGGACCAGGGACCGCCCGGTCTGCTCGGCGAGCGCGGCACGGAGGCGGCCGCAGGGGACCGTGCCGTCCTGGACGTACGCGGCGAGGAGGCCGTCGTCGTGCGCCGAGAGGACGTCGAGCGTGCCGGGGGTGAACCCCGTGCACGGGATCGCCCGGGCGTCGCGCGTGCCGAGGCCGCCGGTGGTGCCCATGGGCACGATCGCCGGGGTGAGCCGGTCGGCGATGCTCCGCAGGACGCGGTCGGTGTCGGCGCCGCGGCGGTCGATCTTGTTGACGAAGACCAGCGTCGGGATGCGCAGCCGCCGCAGCGTCCGCATCAGGACGCGGGTCCGGGCCTGGACGCCCTCCACGGCCGAGATCACGAGCACCGCTCCGTCGAGCACGTCCAGCACCCGCTCCACCTCGGCGATGAAGTCCGGGTGGCCGGGGGTGTCGATGAGGTTGACCGTGACGTCGTCGATCTCGAAGGAGACCACGGCGGACTTGATGGTGATGCCGCGCCGGCGTTCCAGCGCGAGGGAGTCGGTCTGTGTGCTGCCGTCGTCGACGCTGCCGATCTCGTCGATGACCCCGGCGGCGTGCAGCAGCCGCTCGGTCAGACTCGTCTTACCGGCGTCGACGTGCGCCAGGATGCCGAGGTTCAGTGCGTGCACCGTGTGTCATGTCCTTCGCGATGAGGGGGATTCCTTCCTGGGCGGACATCGACGGTGCTCGCATTACTGCTCCTTCGTCCCGGCCGGCCCCGGTGGACCGCTCCCCCGCAGTGCAGCAGGCGGCAGCGTCCGGGAGCAACGGATTAACCGTCGACAAACCCCTGTCGTGGCACTCGCCCCTCCCGGGACACGGTCCTAGAGTGACGCCCATCACGTCCGGTGGCTGATTTCCCTCGCACGGTTGCCTGGGAGGGCACATGACCCGCATCTCGGTGAAGGTGGACGGCACGACGTACGAGGACGAGGTGGAACCGCGTCTCCTGCTGATCCACTACCTGCGTGACCGGCTGGGCCTGACGGGTACGCCGATCGGCTGCGACACCTCCAACTGCGGGTCCTGCACGGTCGACCTGGACGGCGCGACCGCCAAGAGCTGCTCGGTGCTCGCGGTCCAGGCCGACGGGAGCGAGGTCACCACGGTCCAGGGGCTCGCCACGGACGGGGAGTGGCATCCCCTGCAGAAGGCGTTCCACGAGCGGCACGCCCTGCAGTGCGGCTACTGCACCCCGGGGATGATCATGGCCGCGCGCGATCTCCTCCGTGAGAACCCCGGGCCGAGCGCCGACGACGTGCGGCACGCCCTGGAGGGCAACCTGTGCCGGTGCACCGGCTACCAGAACATCGTGCGCGCGGTCCTCGCGGCCTCCGCGGCCGCCGGGCCCGCGGCCGCCGGGCCCGCGGCCACCGGATCCGAGACCGCCGGTTCCTCCGTCCAGGGGGTGTCGACATGAGCGAGCGGACGGGAGAACGGACGGACGGGCGTGAGGTGGGGCGGTCGCGGCCCCGCAAGGAGGACGCGCGGCTCGTCACCGGACAGACCAACTGGACCGACAACATCACCGTCTCCGGACTGCTGCACCTGGCGATCCTGCGCAGCCCGATGGCGCACGCCCGCCTCGCCCGCGTCGACGTCTCCGCCGCGCTGGCGCGGCCCGGTGTCGTCGCCGCGTTCACCGGCCGCGACCTCGCGCGGAGCACGGCGTCGCTGCCGTGCGCCTGGCCGGTGACCGAGGACATCGTGCTGCCCGACCACCCGGCCGTCGCGGTCGACGAGGTCAGGTACGCGGGTGATCCGGTGGCGGTCGTCGTGGCCCGTGACCGGTACACCGCCGCCGACGCGCTCGAGGCGGTCGAGGTCGACTACGAGCCGCTGCCGCCGGTACTGGACCTGGAGGCCGCGCTCGCCGACGGCTCCCCGCTGGTGCACGCGGACAAGGGCACCAACCGCAGCTACGTCTGGCCGCTGGCCACGGGCGAGAACTACCGGGCCGTCAGGCAGCGCGCCGACGTCGTCCTGCGCCGCCGCTACCTGCAGCAGCGGCTCATCGCGAACGCCATGGAGCCGCGGGCGGTCGTCGTCACCCCGCTCGCCGCGTCCGGCGAGTACACCGTGTACTCGGCGACCCAGGTCCCGCACGTCCTGCGGGTGATGCTCTCCATGGTCACCGGCGTCCCCGAGCACAAACTGCGCGTGGTCGCCCCCGACGTCGGCGGCGGCTTCGGCTCCAAACTCCAGGTGTACGGCGAGGAGGTCATCGCCCTCGACCTCGCACGGCGCCTGGGCCGACCGGTGAAGTGGACCGAGTCCCGCTCCGAGGGCTACCTCGCCACCCACCACGGACGCGGCCAGATCCAGGACATCGAGGTCGCCGCGACCCGCGAGGGCAGGCTGCTCGGCCTGAAGGTCGACCTGCTGGCCGACATGGGCGCGTACCTGATGCTCGTCACGCCGGGCATCCCGATCCTGGGCGCCTTCATGTTCCCGGCGATCTACAAGATGGACGCGTACGAGTTCAGCTGCACGGGGGTGTTCACGACCCGGACGCCGACGGACGCGTACCGGGGTGCCGGGCGCCCGGAGGCCACCTACGCCATCGAGCGGATCATGGACGAGCTGGCCGTCGAAGTGGGCCTGGACCCGGTGGAGCTGCGGCGCCGCAACTGGATCGGGCACGAGGAGTTCCCGTACACGTCGATCTCGGGGCTGACCTACGACAGCGGCAACTACGAGGCCGCCACCGACAAGGCGCTCGCCCTCTTCGGGTACGACGAGCTGCGGGCCGAGCAGGCCAAGCGCAACGAGAGCGGCGACCTGGTGCGGCTCGGCATCGGTGTGTCCACCTACACCGAGATGTGCGGGCTCGCGCCGAGCCGGGTGCTGCGCGATCTGCGGTACACGGCGGGCGGCTGGGAGGCGGCGAGCATCCGGATGCTGCCCACCGGCAAGGTCGAGGTGGTCACCGGGACCAGCCCGCACGGGCAGGGCCACGAGACCTGCTGGAGCCAGATCGCCGCCGACGTGCTCGGGGTGCCCTTCGAGGACGTGGAGGTCGTGCACGGCGACACCAGGTCGGCGCCGCAGGGCATGGACACGTACGGGTCGCGGTCGCTGGTCGTCGGTGGCGCCGCGGTCCACCACGCGGCGCAGAAGGTGGTCGGGAAGGCGCGCAGGGTGGCCGCGCACCTGCTGGAGGCCGACGAGCGCGACCTGGACTTCGCGGACGGCGTGTTCTCCGTGAAGGGGTCGCCCGAGGCGCGCAGGACGATCCAGGAGGTCGCCTTCGAGACGTTCTCCTCGCACGATCTGCCCGACGGCATGGAACCGACCATCAACGCCGAGCACCTGGTCGACCCGGAGAACTTCTCCTACCCGCACGGCACCCACCTGTGCGCGGTCGAGATCGACACGGAGACCGGGCGGACCTCGATCCGTTCGTACGTCTGCGTGGACGACGTCGGCCGGGTCGTCAACCCGGTGATCGTGGAGGGCCAGGTGCACGGCGGGCTGGCGCAGGGCATCGCGCAGGCGCTGTACGAGGAGGCGGTGTACGACGACGAGGGCAACCTGGTGTCCGGCACCATGGCCGACTACCTGGTGCCGGGCGCGCCGGACCTGCCCGAGTTCACGACGAGCCGTACGGAGACACCCGCCACGTCGAACCCCCTGGGGGTCAAGGGGGTCGGGGAGGCGGGGACGATCGCCTCGACACCCGCCGTCGTCAACGCGGTCGTGGACGCGCTGCGGCCGCTGGGCGTCCGCGACGTGCGGATGCCCTGCTCACCGGGGCGGATCTGGGAGGCCCTGCAGTCCGCCCAGGACACCCGGGCGGCTCAGCCCGCTCAGTCCGCTCAGTCCGCTCAGTCCGCTCAGAGGGAGGGGCGGTCATGATTCCTCCGGCATTCGAGTACGCGCGGCCCGCGAGCGTGGACGAGGCGGTACGCACCCTCGCCGGCGCGGGCGAGGACGCGAAGGTCCTGGCGGGCGGGCAGAGCCTGCTGCCGTTGCTGCGGCTGCGGCTCGCCTTCCCCGAACTGGTCGTCGACGTGGGCCGGATACCCGGGCTGCGCGGGGTCCGCGAGGAGGGCGGCACGCTGGTCGTCGGCGCGCTGACCACCCACCACGCCGTCGTCACCGACCCGTTGGTACGCCGGTACGCGGGCCTCCTGGCCGCCGCCACGGCGACGGTCGCCGACCCGGCCGTACGCCACCGGGGCACCCTCGGCGGTTCGCTCGCGCACGCCGATCCGGGCGGTGACCTGCCGGCGGTGGCACTCGCGCTGGACGCGGAACTGGTCGCAGTGGGCCCGGACGGCCGACGGGTCGTCCCGGCCCGGGAGTTCTTCGTCGACTACCTGCAGACCGCTCTGCGGCCGGACGAGTTGCTGGTGGAGGTCCGCATCCCGAAGACCGACGGGTCCGACGGATGGGGCTTCCGCTACGAGAAGTTCAGCCGGGTGGCGCAGGCCTGGGCCATGGTCGGCGTGGCCGCGCTCGTGCGGCGCGACGACGGCCGCATCGCGGAGGCGCGGATCGGCCTGACCAACATGGGGGCGACCCCCCTGCGGGCCACCGCGACCGAGGAGGCGCTGGCGGGCGTGGGCGCGGACGGGGTGGCCCGGGCCGCGCAGTCGGCGGCGGAGGGGACCCGGCCGACCGCCGAGCCCGCGGTCTCCGCCGCATACCGGGCACATCTCGCCCGGATACTCACACGGCGTGCGGTGCTGGCCGCCGCGAGGATGGGATGAGGCCGATCGGACGCGACGACGGACACGAGGCGTGGCCGGCGGGACCCGGCGACGTGCGGGCCCGGCTCGAAGAGGGCGGGTACCTCGTCGACGACGGGCTGGCGGTCGCCTGTTTCCTGGCCCTGCGGCTGCGGCGGCCGATCTTCTGCGAGGGCGACGCGGGCGTGGGCAAGACCGCGCTGGCGGCGGCTCTCGCCACCGCGCTGGACGCCCCGCTGATCCGTCTCCAGTGCTACGAGGGCATCGACGCCTCGCAGGCACTGTACGACTGGGACTTCCCGCGCCAGTTGCTGCATCTGCGGGCGGCCGAGGTGGCCGGGGCCACCGACGCGGACCGGCTGGAGGGCGAGCTGTACGGGCGGCGGTTCCTGATCGCGCGCCCGCTGCTGCAGGCGCTGGAGACCGCGTCCTGTGTGCTGCTCGTCGACGAGATCGACCGCGCCGACGACGAGTTCGAGGCGTTCCTGCTCGAGCTGCTGTCCGAGTACACGGTGACGGTCCCCGAACTCGGCACGCTGCGCGCGCAGTCGCCGCCGGTCGTGGTGCTCACCTCCAACCGGACCCGGGAGGTGCACGACGCGCTGAAGCGGCGCTGCCTCTACCACTGGTTCGACCACCCCGGTTTCGCCCGCGAACTCGCCATCGTGCGCAGGCGGGTGCCGGGTGCGTCGGCACGTCTGACCGAGCAGGTAACCGCCTTGGCGCAGGCGCTGCGGGCGCAGGACCTGGTCAAGCCGCCGGGGGTCGCGGAGACCGTCGACTGGGCGGAGGCGATGGCCGCGCTGGGTGCCACGGAGGTGGACGCGGAGCTGGCGGTGGCCACGCTGGGCTCGGTGCTGAAGTACCGGGAGGACCTGGAGCGGGCCCGCGCACTGGACCTGACGGCCCTGCTCTCGGTACGCGGGGCATGAGGTGGCGCACACCGGGCCGGAGGCCGACGGCCCCGCCGTGCTGGTCGGCTTCGCCCGTGCTCTGCGCGCCGCCGGGGTCGACGCCGGCCCCGACCGCGTACAGGCGCTGATCGGCGCGCTCGGCGTACTGCGGCCGGGGGTGCGGTCCGACGTGTACTGGTCGGGGCGGCTCACCCTGTGCGGGAGCCGGGACGATCTGGAGCGGTACGACCGGGTGTTCGCCGCGTACTTCGGGGGCGCGGGGGCCGGCGGGGTGGTGCGCGGCGCGCCCGCGGTCCGGCTGCGGGCGACCGTCCGGGACGCCGGGCCCGCACCCCGGACCGGCGCCGAGGGCAGGCAGGACGCCGTGCCCGCGGCGGTGCTCGCGAGTTCGGCCGAGGTGCTGCGGCACCGCGACTTCGCCGAGCTCACCGCGGCCGAGCGGGCCCAACTGCACCGTCTGCTCGCCGTGTTCGCGCTACCGGGCGAGCCCCGGCGCACCGCCCGGTTGCGTCCGGCCCGGCGCGGGGCGGCCGACCCGCGGCGCACCGTGCGGGAGGTGCTGCGGCACGGCGGCGAGCTCACGCCGCCCCGCCGGCGGGCACGGACGACACGGCCGCGGCGGGTGGTGCTGCTGGTGGACGTGAGCGGTTCGATGGCGGCGTACGCGGACGCGCTGCTGCGGTTCGCGCACGCCGCCGCGCACGGCGGCCGGGTGCGCACGGAGGTGTTCACGATCGGTACGCGGCTGACCCGGGTGACCCGTGAACTCACCCACCGCGACCCGGGCGCCGCACTCGCCGCGGTGGCGGCGGCCGTGCCCGATTGGCGCGGCGGCACCCGGCTCGGTGAACTGCTGCGGGCCTTCCTCGACCGGTGGGGGCAGCGCGGCATGGCACGCGGCGCGGTGGTCGTCGTCCTGTCGGACGGCTGGGAGCGTGGCGATCCGGCCCTGCTCGCCGCCCAGATGCGACGCTTGCACCGGCTGGCGCACCGGGTGGTGTGGGCCAATCCGCGCAAGGCCCGCCCCGGCTACGCACCCCTGGCCGCCGGGATGGCGGCGGCGCTGCCGAGCGTGGACGCGTTCGTCGAGGGCCACAGTCTGGCCGCGCTGGAACGTCTGGCGGCGGTGGTGAGAGGAGCGGACGATGCGTGAGATCCTCCCGGCGCTCGGCCGGTGGTACGCGAAGGGCACGCCCTTCGGTCTCGCCACCGTCGTCGCCGTCAGCCGGAGCGCGCCCCGGGACCCCGGCGCCGCCATGGCCGTCGGGCCCGGCGACGAGGTGGTGGGCAGTGTGTCGGGCGGCTGCGTCGAGGGCGCGGTCCTCGAACTGGCCCGGGAGGCCGTGGAGTCCGGCGGGACCCGGCTGGAGACCTTCGGGTACGGCGACGAGGACGCGTTCGCCGTCGGGCTGACCTGCGGCGGCGAGATCACCCTCCTCGTGCGGCCGGTGACGGCCGCCCTCGATCCGTCCTTCGGGGCGGTCGCGCAGTCGGTGGCCGCGGGCCGCCCGGTCACGGTGGCGACGGTGGCCGACGGCCCGGCGGAGCGCGGCGCGACCCTGGCCGTGTGGGCGGACGAGGTGTCCGGAACCCTCGGCACCACCGGTCTGGACGTGGCCGTGACGGCCGACGCGCGCGGCGAACTGGCACTGGGGGCGACCGGTCTGCGGCACTACGGGCCGCGCGGCGAACGGCGCGAGGACGCGGTGACGGTGTTCCTGCACTCCTTCGCTCCCCCGCCGCGCATGCTGGTCTTCGGGGCGATCGACTACGCGGCGGCCGTGGCCCGCATCGGGGATTTCCTCGGCTACCGGGTCACCGTGTGCGACGCGCGGCCCGTCTTCGCGACCCCGGAACGCTTCCCGGCGGGCGTGGAGGTCGTCGTCGAGTGGCCGCACCGCTTCCTGCGGGGGACGGACACCGACGAACGCACGGTGGTCTGCGTCCTCACCCACGATCCCAAGTTCGACGTGCCGCTCCTGGAGGAGGCGCTGCGCCGCCCGGCCGCGTACATCGGGGCGATGGGCAGCCGCCGTACGCACGACGACCGGATGAAGCGGCTGCGGGACGGCGGGCTGACGCGGGCCGAGCTGGCCAGGCTGCGCTCACCGGTCGGGCTCGACCTCGGGGCGCGTACGCCGGAGGAGGTGGCCGTGTCCGTGGCCGCCGAGATCGTCGCGCTGCGCTGGGGCGGCAGCGGCGCCCCGCTGGCGGCGACGGACGGGGAGATCCACCCGCGGCCGCAGCGGTAGGGGGCGGGTCAGGCACGCTCGCGCGGGACGCGCGGCGGCAGGCGGTGCAGCCGGACGTCGTCGAGGACGCCGCCCCGCACGGTCGCGGTCATGTACGTGCAGTGCGGCTGGCGCCTGCGGTCGGTGGGCGAGCCGGGGTTGAGGAGGCGCAGTCCGGTGGCGGCCGTGGTGTCCCAGGGGATGTGGCTGTGGCCGAAGACCAGTACGTCGAGGTCGGGGAAGCGCTCGGCGCACCGCTGTTCGCGGCCCCGCGCGTCGCCGGTCTCGTGGATCACCCCCAGGCGCAGGCCGTCGAGCACGACGTGGGCGACCTCGGGGAGGCGGGCCCGCAGGCCTGGACCGTCGTTGTTGCCGTACACGCCGACGAGCCGGTGCGAGCGGCTCTCCAGGAGGTCCAGGGTCCCGGTGTCCACCCAGTCCCCGGCGTGGACCACCACGTCGGCACGCGGGAGTTCGGCGAGGAGCTGCGCGGGGAGTTCCCTGGCGCGCCTGGGGAGGTGGGTGTCGGACATCAGCAGAAGGCGCATACGGATCAGTCTGCCCGCTCAGCCCCCGACGGGCCCGGTCGGCGGGAGTTCGGTCAGCGGGAGTTCGGCCCACACCTGTTTGCCGCCGCTGACCGGCACGGTCCCCCAGGTGGCGGAGAGGGCCTCGACGAGGAGGATGCCCCGGCCGCCGGTGGCCTCCCAGCCGATGCTGGTGGGCTTGATGGGGGTACGGGGTGAGACGTCGGCGACGGCGACGCGCAGGCGGTTGCCGATGAGGGTGAGGTCGAGGCGGACCTGGCCGTCGGTGTGCACGAGGGCGTTGGTGACGAGTTCGGAGACGACCAGCAGGACGGCGTCGGGTTCGTCCGTGACGCGCCAGGCGCGCAGGGCGCGGCGGGTGAAGCGGCGGGCGTGGCGGACGGCCTCCGGGACGCGCCACACCGTCCAGCTCTCGCGCAGCGGCCGCAGCGCGAGGCCGTCGTAGCGCATGAGGAGCAGGGCCACGTCGTCGCTGCGGTTGGCGCCGGTGAGCAGGGCGTCCGCGACGAGTCCGAGGTGGGCGGGGTCGGCGGCGGCCAGTCGGCCGGCCAGCCGGTTCAGGCCGTCCTCCATGTCGAGCTCGGCGGACTCGACCAGGCCGTCCGTGGTGAGGGCGACCAGGGTGCCGGGCTGGAGCGGCAGCGGGCTCATCGGGAAGTCGGCCTGCGTGATGACGCCGAGGGGCGGTCCGCCCTCGGTGACGACGACGGCGGTGGTGCCGTCCGGGTGCCGCAGCACCGGCGGCAGGTGCCCGGCGCGCACGCACCAGGCGGTGCCCTCCGCCATGTCGACGTCGACGTAGCAGCAGGTGGCGAAGAGGTCGGTCTCCATGCCCATGAGCAGCCGGTTGGCGCGTGAGACGACCACGTCCGGGGGGTGACCCTCGACGGCGTAGGCGCGCAGTGCGGTGCGCATCTGGCCCATCAGGGTGGCGGCCTGCGCGTTGTGTCCCTGGACGTCGCCGATGACGAGGGCGACGTGGTTGTCGGGCAGCGGGATCACGTCGTACCAGTCGCCGCCGACCTCCAGACCGGCCGTGGTGGGCAGGTAGCGGGCGACGGCCTCGGCGCCGGGCAGCGGCGGCAGCCTGCGCGGCAGGAGGGTGCGCTGGAGCATGCCGACGAGTTCGTGTTCGGCGTCGAAGGCGTGGGCGCGCATCAGGGCCTGTCCCGCGAGGCCCGCGGAGGCGGTGAGCAGGGCGCGCTCGTCGGGGCCGAAGTCGTGCGGGGTGTCCCAGCCGATGAGGCAGGCGCCGGCCATGCGGCCGCCGGCCGGCAGCGGCAGGACCGCGAGGCCGCCGGGGCCGACGTCGGCGAGGGCGGGTTCCAGCGGGGTGCCGGCGGGCCAGATCGCGGCGCGGCCCTCCCGCAGGGCCGCCTGGAGGGTGGGCATGGTGCGCACGGGAGCGTCGGGCCACTCCGAGCGCCACTCGGTGCGCCACACCTCCGGCCAGGCCTCCGGCTGCGGCGGGTCGAGGACGGTGACGACGAGCCGGTCGCCCTCCAGCTCGGCCAGCGCGATGCGGTCCGCCATCAGGGGCCGGCGCAGCGCGGTGACGACGGCCTGGCCGACGTCGCGGACGGTGCCCGCGGTGGCGAGGGCGGCGGCCAGGCGCTGGACGCGGGCCACCTCGTTGCCGCCGGAGCGCAGCTTGGAGGCGTCGGTGACGGTGCCCACCAGCCGGGACGGGCGGCCGGCCGCGGCGGGCAGCAGCCGGGCCCGCAGCCTGAGCCAGCGCTGCTCACCGGAGGGCTGCAGGATGCGGAACTCCAGCTCGCGCTCGCCGATGGACATGTGGTCGGCCTCCACCACGGACATCAGCGTGGGCAGGTCCTCCGGCACCGTCATGCTCAGCAGGGTCTCGACCTTGCCGTCGAAGTCGTCCGGCACCAGTCCGAACAGCTCCAGCATCTCGTCGTCGATCTCGACCCGCCCCGAGTCCATGGCCAGGCTGAACGAACTGGGCAGCACCTCGGTGTCACCCGGCTCGGCCGGGGGCGGGAAGGAGACCGCCTCCGCGAACAGTTCCAGGCACGCGCGGTCCTCGGTGCCGAAGCCGCCCGGGCTCTCGCTCACGGCCAGCAGGCAGCCGCCGCCGCGCGGGTCGGGCGGCAGGGGCAGGACGGCCAGCCAGAAGTCGCCCGCCGGGGTGTGCCGGGCGCCGCCGGGCACCAGGGCCAGTTCCGCCGGGCCGAGCCACACGGACCGTCCGGCACGGTGGACGTCGGCCACGGGCGAGGCGCCCGAGAGCGGATAGCTGTCGCGTACGCCGTACAGGGACCGGGGTACGCCGGCGGACTCGATCAGACACAGCTGGTCACCGTGCTCCCCCGGGGCGTACACGGCGGCGAGGGTCGCACCGCCGTAGACGAGTGCCTGTTCGAGTACGCTCCGCAGTCGCTCCGGGGAACGGAGGTCCGCGCGGAGCGCTTTGAGGGCAAGCTCGGCACGCGGCGTTCTCGTGCCGCGTCCCGCACCGCCCTCACTGACCACGTCCGTCATTACAGCGCTTATGCGGCCGTGGCGCAGCCCCTGTGACCGTTCCGAAGTCGCGCGGCGTGCCGGACGGGTGCGCGCGGGGCCGTGCGGGCGGGCGCGCGGAGGTGTCACAGGGAGTTCTCGGCGGTCTTCGCGCGTTCCGCCGACAGGGGGTCACGCTGCGTGTACCGGGGGCGCGGGCACGCCCGCCGTGCGGGAACCGTCCGCACGGGGGAGCCTTGTCCTTCGGACGCCTTCGCGTGTCCGAAGGAGGAGGTGGTCGGCGTGTCCGACGGGCAGGCGTCCGGGCCCGTGCCCCGGGCCGCCGGGGCGCCGGTCGGCCGGCCCCTGCTCTCGCTGACCCTCGCCGCGCTCATGGACGAGGTGGGCGCGCACTCGGGAGCGGTGTACCTGCTGATCCCCGGCGAGCCGGTGCTGGAGATGGCGGTGATGGCCGGGCTGCCCCGGGCGTTCGCGGCCCCCTGGGAGCGGCTGGGACTGACCGCGCCGATCCCGGTGGCGGAGGCGGCGAGGCACCGGCGGCTCGTGTGGGTGAGCGGCGAGGAGGACATGGCCCGCCGCTATCCGCGGATCTCGATGGTCCTGCCGTACCCGTTCGCGCTGGCCGCGCTGCCGGTGGCGACCGACCGTGCCGTGTACGGGGCGGTCTTCGTGACCTGGCCGGGCGCGCACCCTCCCGACCTGTCCGACAGGGAACGGGACCATCTCACGGCGGCCTGCGGCCGGCTCGCGATGCGGCTGGAGCGCGCCCACGACAGGGGCCACGCGGTCCGGCCGGAACCCGATCTGCTGGCCCCGGCGCCGATGACGAGCCCGGCGGGCACCCTGGGCACGGCCGAGGCCACACGGATGGTGGCCCGGCTGCCGTACGGGCTGTGCGCGCTGGACCTGCGGGGGCGGATCACCTTCGCCAACGCGGCGGCGGCCGACCTGCTGGGGCTGCCGGTCAGTGCCCTGCTGGGCACCCAGCTGTGGACGTCGGTGTCCTGGCTCAACGACCCCGTCTACGAGGACCGCTACCGGGCCGCGCTGGTCGGCCAGCACACGACGGCGTTCGTGGCGCTGCGGCCGCCCTCGGACTGGCTGTCGTTCCGGCTCCACCCCAGTACGAACGGGCTGACCCTGCGCATCACCCGGGCGCGGGCCGTGGCGCGGGAGGGGGGCGCGGCCTTCCAGCACGGGGACACCGGCACCCGGCTCGTCACCATCTCCCAGGTGCTGAGCCTGGCCGGGGCGCTCACCGAGGCGGTCGGCGTGCAGGACGTGGTGCAACTGGTCGCCGACGAGATCGTGCCGGCCGTCGGCGGTCAGGGGCTGGTGATGCTCGGCTCCGGAGGCGGACGGCTGCACGTGCTCGGACAGCGCGGCTATCCGGACCCGCGGGACCTGGACCGGTTCGACGGGATGTCGCTGGCCGAGCACACACCCGGCACGCACGCCCTGCGGACCGGGGTGCCGGCCTTCTTCGCGTCCCGGCGGGAGCTGGCGCGCCGCTATCCCGACCAGCGGCCGGCCGGAGACATGGCGGCCTGGGCGTACCTGCCGCTCATCGTGTCCGGGCGGCCGGTCGGTACCTGGGTCCTGGCGTACACCGCGCCGCATCCCTTCCCCGCCGACGAGCGGGCCGTACTGACCAGTCTCAGCGGCCTCGTCGCGCAGGCGCTGGACCGGGCGCGCCTCTACGACGTCAAGCACCGGCTGGCGCACGGTCTGCAGGCCGCGCTGCTGCCGCCCTCGCTGCCGTCCCTGCCGGGTGTGGAGGCGGCCGCCCGCTATCTGCCCGCCACCCGGGACATGGAGATCGGCGGGGACTTCTACGATCTGGTCCCGCTGGGCTGCGGGCAGGCGGTGGCGGTGATCGGGGACGTGCAGGGGCACAACGTCACGGCGGCGGGCCTGATGGGCCAGATCCGCACCGCGGTGCGCGCGTACACGACCGTCGGGCAGTCACCGGGGGAGGTCATGCGCAGCACCAACCGGCTGCTGTTCGACCTGGGCGCCGAGCTCTTCGCGAGCTGTGTCTACCTGCGGCTGGACCCGGTGAGGGGACAGGCCGTGATGGCCCGCGCGGGCCATCCGCCGCCGCTGCTGCGCAGGCCGGACGGCAGGGTGCGGGTGCTCGACCTGGCCGGCGGCCCGCTGCTCGGCATCGACCCGGACGCCACGTATCCGACGACCGAGGTCGCCCTGCCGCCCGGCTCGCTGCTGACCCTCTACACCGACGGGCTGGTCGAATCCCCCGGGGTCGACATCGAGGACGCCCTGGCGGGCTGCGCGAGGCGCCTGGCCGAGACGGGCGACGCCCCCCTGGACGAGGTGGCGGACGCCCTCGTCCGGCACAGCGGCACGGCGGAGGAACGGGTGGACGACGTGGCCCTGCTCCTCCTGAGAACCACCGCCCGCTCCTGAGGGACGGGGCCCCTCAGGGGCGCGGGGAACTGCGCGACCGGCCCCCACCGGACCCGCACCCGACACAGCACGGAGCGGGTCCGATCCCCCCGCCGAGGGACCGGACCCGCTCCGAACAGCACAGCTACCGACGACCGCGTACGGTCAGGTCACTGCCCGTGCCCGTCACCGACCTCGCCGGCCTGGTCGCCGCCGACCGCGTCACCACCGGCCCCGGCTTCCTCACCGGCCCCGGCCTCTTCACCAGCACCGGCTTCCTCACCGCCGACCGCGTCGCCACCGGCCCCGGCCTCTTCACCGGCCCCGGCTTCCTCACCGGCGCCCGCGCCGGCATCCCCCGCTCCGAGCGTCGCGCCCACGGCGGCCAGCGCCGTGGTCACCGGCTGGAAGAACGTCTCGCCGCCGATGGTGCAGTCGCCGCTGCCGCCCGAGGTCAGCCCGATCGCGCTGCCGTCCGCGGTGAACAGGGACCCGCCGCTGTCACCGGGCTCCGCGCAGACGTTGGTCTGGATGAGCCCCGTGACCGTGCCCTCCGGGTAGTTCACGGTGGCGTCCAGCCCCGTGACCTCACCGTCGTTGAGCCCGGTGGTGCTGCCCATGCGGATGACCGCCTCGCCGACCGCGGCCTCCGCGGCCTGCAGGATCTCCACGCTCTGTTCGCCGGTGTTCACCGTGCTGGGCGCCTCGGTCGCCGCGTCGTCGTACTTGACGAGCGCGAAGTCGCCGTCCCCGGGGAACGTGGCGGTCTCGACCGTGCCGATCGGCGCCCCGCCCTGCGCGTCCGACCACTCGGCGGCGGCGACACCGCAGTGCCCGGCGGTCAGGAAGGCCGGCGCCCCGTCGTCGGCGACGACGTTGAAGCCGAGCGAACAGCGGGCACCGCCACCGAAGATGGCGTCACCGCCCTCGACGAACGTCTTGAACTCACCGGCGGACCTCTTGACGGTCGCGACGCCCGAGCCGAGCGTCTCGACGGTCGACTCCACCCGGTCCCACCTGGCACCCGTGACGGTGCTGTCGGCGGTGACCTGGATCTTGTTGGTCCGGGGGTCGACGGACCAGGCGGTGCCGGGGACGGTCGCCTTGGCCTTGAGCGTCTGCGAGGCCGCCTTGAGTTCGGCCGTGCTGTTGTCGACCTGCCGGGCGACCGCACCCGCCTTCTCCGCCAGGATGATGTTGTTGTCGTCGCCCACGACGTTGATGATGAGCTGCTGCTTGCCCGTGTCGTAATACGCACCGGCAAAGGCTTCGCCGAGCTGTTCCGCCAGCTGCGAGGCGAGGTCCGACGCGTCCGCGGCCTTCAGCGTTCTGGGGGCGGCACCTTCCGTCGCACCGTTCTGGGACGCCATGGCGTTGGGCAGGATCAGAGCCGCCGCGCCGAGCGCGACCACACTTCCTGCGGCGATGACGGCCTTGCGCTTCGGTATCCGCTTGTGACTCAACTTCTTGACCTCCTGGGGACTGGGGGGTCCGAGCCGCCGGGTGGCAGCTGACTGCGGGTGCCTGGATGGCTGTTGATACGCACGCGGCGCGCGGGGCGTTCAACGCCGCCCCCCAACTTCCTTTGCGAAAGCGGGAACCCGCAGGAAACAGCGGGAACCGACCGGGCCGGACACGCCGCTCACACTCCGCGATCATCCTGTGACATGTCGTTCACCCGTCGCCGTCGAATGCCGGCTGCAGGAAATCTGCACAGCGAATACGCAGCCGGGTCACGCCGTGCGAAGGATCCGCACAAAGGAATGTCGTGTGCCACGCCATTGGAGAGGTGTGCCCGATTCAGCGTCCCGGCGCGCGCCGCCGACCTGTGGACGACTCCCCGGCACGTGTGAAGAATTCGCCACCGGGCGGTGCGCGGTCCTGCACGGACGGCCCCGTCAGGACCGCACATACCCCGATCACCGAGTCCTTTGACTGGAGGCCCGGAGCGACACCGTGCTTTGATCCGTTGCACCGCGGGGGCCGTTCGGAATTCCGGTTCCGGTTTACGGTCTCCCCCCATGTAATACCGATTGAGGAAGGGAAGTTCATCATGAACTCCACCCCCCAGTTCCAGACCGCCGAGATCTCCGACGCCGACCTCGACAACGTCTCGGGTGGTCTCTCGGTGAACGCCGTCGGCACCGTCACCGGTGTCGTCGGTGGCATCGCCCCGGTCTCCGGCCTGGTCGACACGGTCGTCGGCACCGTCGAGGGCACGACCGGCCTGAACACCGCTCCGGTCACCGGCCTGGTCGCCGGTCTCTGACCACTCCCCTGGTCGCCTGACATGCCGTGCGTCCCGGAACCACCCCCCGGTTCCGGGACTCACGGGTTCGTGCCGGGCCTCCCCGTACCCAGGTCCCGTATGCGCTCCCGCAGGTGAGGAAGGTCCGTTGCAGTTCCGTCAGCAGGCCCTCGCCAAGCTGCAGTCACCGCAGGAGCTGGACCTGCCGGTACGTTTCGCCCGCCCGCAGGGCCGGCTCGTCCTGGCCGTGACGGTCGTCGTGATGGCCGCCGCGTCGGTCTGGGCCGTGACGGGTTCCGTGGCGTCCACGGTGAACGCGCCCGCGATCCTCACCCACGGGCAGGGCAGTTACCTCCTGCAGAGCCCCGTCTCCGGCCAGGTCACCGCCGTCCTCACCGAACAGGGCCGGCGGATCCCGGCGAACGCCCCCGTCCTCAAGGTGCGTACGGCGAAGGGCGAGGCGGTCGTACGCGGCGTGGCCGCGGGCCGGGTCACCGCACTCGCCGCGACGATCGGCGCCATCGTCGACACCGGCACGGACGTCGCCGCGGTGGAGAAGGTCGCCGACGCCGACGACCCCTTGTACGCGACGGTGTACGTGCCCGCCGAGAACGCCGCCGCCGTTCCCCCGGGCGCCGCCGTCGACCTGACCGTCCAGTCCGTGCCGGCCCAGGAGTACGGGGTGCTGCGCGGCCATGTGAAGTCGGTGGACCGGGCCGCCCAGTCCCCGCAGCAGATCGCCGCCTTCCTCGGCGACAGCCAGCTGGGCGAGCAGTTCACGCGCAAGGGCAGACCGGTGGCCGTCCTCGTCCGGCTCGACCGGTCCTCCGGCACGGAGTCCGGCTACACGTGGTCGTCCGTCAAAGGACCGCCGTTCCGGCTCGACTCCATGACCATGGGTTCCGGTTCGATCCGCCTGGACGACCAGCGCCCGATCGACTGGCTGCTGCCGTGAGCGCGCCCCAGGACACCTCGGCAGCCCCGCGCACCGCCGACACCGGACCGCCGCCTCCCGTACGGGGCCGCCGCCGCGCCGCGCCGCCGAAGCGCAAGGTCCCCCGGGGCCGGGGCAGGAGCGTCCGCACGCCGACCGTCCTGCAGATGGAGGCCGTGGAGTGCGGCGCCGCCTCCCTGGCGATGGTGCTCGGCCACCACGGGCGGCACATCCCGCTGGAGGAGCTGCGCATCGCCTGCGGCGTCTCGCGCGACGGCTCTCGGGCGAGCAACCTGCTGAAGGCGGCGCGCGGTTACGGTCTGACCGCCAAGGGCATGCAGATGGACACGGCGGCGCTCGCCGAGGTGCGCGCGCCGGCGATCCTGTTCTGGGAGTTCAACCACTACGTCGTCTACGACGGGACGGGCCGCCGCTTCGGCCGGCGCGGGGTGCACGTTAACGACCCCGGCAAGGGCCGCCGTTTCGTCCCCATGGAGGACTTCGACACCAGCTTCACGGGCGTCGTACTGGTCCTGGAGCCGGGACCGGACTTCGAGAAGGGCGGTCGCAGGCCCGGGGTCATGGGCGCCGTGCCGGCCCGGCTGCGCGGCACCTCGGGCACCATGCCCGCGGCCGTGCTCGCCAGCCTGCTCCTGGTGGCGGTCGGCGCGGCCGTGCCCGCGCTCAGCCGTACCTACATCGACATGTTCCTGATCGGCGGGCAGACCTCGCTGCTCGGGGTGCTGTTCGCGTCGATGGGCGCGAGCGTGCTGCTGACGGCGGTGCTGACCTGGCTGCAGCAGGCCAACCTGCTGCGCGGCCGGCTCATCTCCTCCACGCTCAGCAGCGCGAGGTTCCTGCGGCACCTGCTGCGCCTGCCGGTCACCTTCTTCTCGCAGCGCAGCCCGGCCGACCTGGTGCAGCGCCTCCAGTCCAACGACGCGGTCGCCGAGACACTGGCCCGGGACCTCGCGGCGGCGGGCGTGGACGCGGTCGTCGTGGTCCTCTACGCCGTGCTGCTCTACACCTACGACCCGCAGCTCACGGCCGTGGGCATCGGGGTCGCCCTGCTCAACGTGGTGGCGATGAGGATCGTGATCCGGCTGCGCGCGACGCGTACGGCGAAGCTGCGGGCCGACAGCGCACGGTTGACCAACACGGCGTACACCGGACTGCAGTTGATCGAGACGATGAAGGCGACCGGCGGGGAGGACGGCTACTTCCGCACCTGGGCGGGGCAGCACGCCACCACGCTGGAGGAGCAGCAGCGCCTCGGGGTGCCGGGCGCCTGGCTGGGTGTCGTCGCGCCGACGCTGGCCACGCTCAACAGCGCCCTGATCCTGTGGATCGGCGGGATGCGGGCCGTGGAGGGGCACGTCTCCGTCGGTCTGCTCGTCGCGTTCCAGGCGCTGGTGACCCGCTTCACCGCCCCGATCACGAGACTCAACGGCGTCGCGGGCCGGATCCAGGACTTCGCGGCCGACGTGGCCCGGCTCGAGGACGTCGAGAACTTCGCCGCCGACCCGCTCCACTCGCGGCGCGGCGCGGGCGACAGCACCCGCAGGCTGCGCGGCCATGTCGAGCTGGAGAACATCACCTTCGGCTACAGCCCGCTCGACGAGCCGCTGCTGTCCGGGTTCTCGCTGACGGTCGGGCCCGGGCAGCAGGTCGCTCTCGTCGGTGGGTCCGGCAGCGGCAAGTCGACGGTGTCCCGGCTGATCTCGGGTCTGTACGCGCCCTGGGAGGGCGTGATCCGGATCGACGGCCAGCGGCTGGAGGACATCCCGCGTGGCGCGCTCGCCTCCTCGGTCTCCTTCGTCGACCAGGACGTGTTCCTCTTCGAGGGCACGGTCCGCGACAACATCGCCCTGTGGGACCCGTCGGTCCCGGACGAGGCGGTGGTCGCCGCGCTGCGGGACGCGGCGCTGTACGACGTGGTGATGCGCCGCCCGGGCGGCATCCGGGGCCGGGTCGAGCAGGACGGCCGCAACTTTTCCGGCGGCCAGCGCCAGCGCCTGGAGATCGCGCGGGCGCTGGTGCGCGGGCCCAGCATCCTGGTGCTCGACGAGGTGACGAGCGCGCTGGACGCCGAGACCGAGCAGCTCGTGATGGACAACCTGCGCAGGCGCGGCTGTGCCTGTGTGGTGATCGCGCACCGGCTCAGCACCGTGCGCGACAGCGACGAGATCGTGGTGCTCCGGCACGGCACGGTCGTGGAACGCGGGCGTCACGACGCCCTGGTGGCGGCCGGCGGCGCGTACGCCGAGCTGGTCGGGGAGCACTGAGATGACGTCCGCGTACCCGCCGAACCACCCGTATCAGCAGCAGGAACAGGAACAGCCCGCCGCCGGTGCGGGCGACTACGTGCTGGCCGCTCTCGGCGGCCTGGGCACCCCCGTCGACGGCTCGGGCCCGACCCGCCTCGACCTCGAAGGACCGCACGTCCTGTGGCTCGTCGCGGCCGGCGCCATGGACCTGTTCGCCGTCGACGCCGACCGGCAGGGCCCCTGGCACCACCTCGGCCGGCTGGAGGCGGGCACGCTGCTGCTCGGCCCGGTCGCGGGGCCCCGGCACACGCTCGTCGGCAGGCCGCTGCGCGCGTGCGTCCTGCGCCGCGTCGGGCTGCGCGAGCTGTACCGGCCGCCGCAGACCGAGACGTGGACGTACGACGCGTACGGCAACCCCCAGTACGTGCCCCCCGCCACCAGCCCGCTGGAGTACGCCCTCTCCCTCGGAACCGGCCGGGGCCTGGCCGTCCTGTTCGAGGCGCCCCTCGCCACCGGGCACGGCGCGGCGCCGACGGACGACGACGTCCTGTGGACGCAGGTGCCGCCCGGCAGTGTGCGGTACGGCTCCCTGTACGGCGCCGAGGCCGCGGCCGACCTGCTGGTGGACCCGGCGCTGTGGCGGGCGATGGCCGACCGGCAGTACCGCCTGCTGACCACGCTCGACCGCTGGATCGAGCAGCTGGAGCGCGCCCACGAGACCCGGACGGCCGCGGGCATCGAGGCGGGCGAGGCGGTCCGCGTCCGGGCCGACCGGACCCTGCTGGCCTCCGTCTCCGGGCGCCCGGGACGGGACACCGGTGCGGCCGGCGCCGATGCCACGTACGCGGCGTGCAGGCTCGTCGCCCGCGCGGCCGGGATCACGCTCGCCGACCCCGCGAAGGGCGGTGCGCGGAGCGACCGGCTCGACCCGGTGGAGCGGATCGCGCTCGCCTCCCGGGTCCGGGCGCGTGCCGTGCGGCTCGACGGGCGCTGGTGGCGCGACGACGTGGGCCCGCTCGTCGGGCACCGGGCCGCGTCGGGTGCGCCGGTCGCGCTGCTGTGGCGGCGCGGCGGCTATGTGGCGGTGCATCCGTCGAGCGGGCGGGAGACGCCGGTCGAGAAGGTCGGCGCGGCGGAGTTCGAGCCGCGTGCGGTGATGTTCTACCGGCCGCTGCCCGACCGCGGGCTCACCCCGCTGCGGCTTCTGCGGTTCTGCCTGCGGGGCACCGGCGGGGATCTGCGCAACCTGGCGCTGAGCGGTCTGGTGACGGTGGCGCTCGGCGCGCTGGTGCCGGTCGCGACCGGCAAGGTGCTGGGCGAGTACGTGCCGAAGGCCCAGCAGAGCCTGATCGTCCAGATGTGCCTGGCCGTCATGGTCGCCGGCGTGGTGTCGGCGGCGTTCACGCTGATGCAGAACCTGACCGTGCTGCGTCTGGAGGGCCGTATCGAGGCCACGCTGCAGCCGGCCGTGTGGGACAGGCTGCTGCGGCTGCCGACGGCGTTCTTCACCTCGCGCTCCACGGGCGAACTGGCCGGTGCCGCCATGGGCGTCAGCGCCGTCCGCCGCATGATGGCGGGCGTCGGCCCGGTGGTGGTCCAGTCGGTGACGGTCGGCGCGATGAACCTGGCGCTGCTGTTCTGGTTCAGCGTCCCGATGGCGCTCGCCGCGATCGGGATGCTCGTGGTGATCGCGGGGGTGTTCCTCGGACTCGGGCTGTGGCAGGTGCGTTGGCAGCGCCGGCTGGTCGTGCTGGGCAACAAGCTGAACAACCAGGCGTTCCAGACCCTGCGCGGGCTGCCCAAACTGCGGGTCGCGGCGGCGGAGAACTACGCGTACGCGGCCTGGGCGGGCGGGTTCGCGCGCAGCCGCGAGCTCCAGCGGCGGGTGGGCCGGATCAAGAACCTCACGACCGTGCTGGGCGCGGTGTACCTGCCGCTCTGCTCGCTCATCGTGTTCGTGCTGCTGGCGGGGCCGGCGCGCGGATCGCTGTCGGCGGCCGCCTTCCTGACGTTCAACACCTCGATGACCATGCTGCTGACGTCGGTCACCCAGCTGACGGGTTCCTTCGTGTCGGTGGTCGCCGCGCTGCCGCTGTTCGAGGAGATCAAGCCGGTTCTCGACGCGGAGCCGGAGGTGCGGGTGGCGAGCGCGCGTCCCGCCGAGCTGTCCGGCGCCGTCGAGGCGAAGAAGCTGTCCTTCCGGTACACCGACGACGGGCCGCTGGTCCTGGACGACGTGTCCTTCGCCATCCGGCCCGGCGAGTTCGTGGCCGTCGTCGGTCCCAGCGGCTGCGGCAAGTCCACCCTGCTGCGGCTGCTCATCGGCTTCGACGAGCCGGTCTCGGGCAGTGTGCTGTACGACGGCCAGGACCTGGCCGCCCTCGACCGGCCCGCCGTGCGCCGCCAGTGCGGTGTGGTGCTCCAGCACGCGCAGCCGTTCAGCGGCTCGATCCTGGACGTCATCCGCGGGACCGAGCCCTGCACGCCCGAGGAGGCGATGGCCGCCGCGGAGATGGCGGGGCTCGCCGAGGACATCAGGCGTATGCCGATGGGGCTGCACACCGTCGTCTCGGGCAGCGACGCGGTCTCCGGCGGCCAGCGGCAGCGGCTGATGATCGCCCAGGCCCTGGTCCGCCGCCCGCGCATCCTCTTCTTCGACGAGGCGACCAGCGCCCTCGACAACGAGACCCAGCGCACGGTCATCGAGAGCACCCGCGCGCTCCGGGCCACCCGCGTGGTGATCGCGCACCGTCTGTCCACCGTCATGGACGCGGACCGCGTCATCGTGATGGAGGACGGCCGGATCGCCCAGCAGGGCACGCCCGCACAGCTCCTCGCGGACACCGGCGGCCGTCTGCACGAGCTGGTCCGGCGACAGCTGCGCTAGGACCCGGGCCGGGGCGCACGGGTTGACCTGCACGCGTGTGATGTCCCTCTCCTAGCGAAACTTTGTCGTTTCGATGAAAGTGGTCTAGCCTCGAAGGGTACGAAACAGTTTCGTTTACGTACTCCCCGTTCCGAGTGAACTTTCCCTGGAGTGGCTCTCATGTCCAAGACCCGGACCCTGTCCGAAGGCGCCCGCAAGGGCACCACGGACGCACCCGGCGCGACGGCGCCGGCGGCGAACCGGTGGTGGATCCTCGCCATCATCGGCATCGCGCAGCTGATGGTCGTGCTGGACGCGACCATCGTGAACATCGCGCTGCCCTCGGCGCAGGCGGACCTCGGATTCACCGACGGCAACCGGCAGTGGATCGTCACGGCGTACGCGCTGGCCTTCGCCTCGCTGCTCCTGCTGGGCGGCCGGATAGCCGACCTCTTCGGACGCAAGCCCGCCTTCCTCATCGGTGTCGCCGGATTCGCCGGGGCCTCCGTGCTCGGCGGCGCGGCGAACAGCTTCGGGATGCTGGTCGTCGCCCGCGCCCTGCAGGGTGTCTTCGGCGCGCTCCTCGCGCCCGCCGCGCTCTCGCTGCTGAACACGACGTTCACCGACGCCAAGGAGCGGGCCAAGGCGTTCAGCGTGTACGGCGCGATCGCCGGAGCCGGCGGCGCGCTCGGGCTGCTGCTCGGCGGTGTGCTCACCGACGCCCTGGACTGGCGCTGGACGCTGTACGTCAACGTCGTCTTCGCCGTCGCCGCCTTCGTCGGCGGCTGGATCCTGCTGAACAACCACCGTGACGCCGCGAACTCCAGGCTCGACCTGCCGGGCGCGCTGCTGGTCTCCGCCGGTCTCTTCTCCGTGGTGTACGGCTTCTCCAACGCGGAGACGCACGACTGGGGCTCCGCCCGGACCTGGGGCTTCTTGGTGGCGGGCGGCATCCTCCTGGCGGTGTTCGGCTGGTGGCAGACCCGTGCCGCGCACCCGCTGCTGCCGATGCGCGTCCTGCTGGACCGCACCCGCGCGGCCTCGTTCATCGCCGTCCTGGTGACCGGCGCCGGCATGTTCGGTGTCTTCCTCTTCCTCACCTACTACCTGCAGCTGAACCTCGGTTTCAGCCCGACGAAGACCGGTGTGGCCTTCCTGCCGATGATGGCCGCCCTGATGGTCATGGCCCAGGTGTCCACCACGGTCCTGGTGCCGCGGATCGGACCGAAGACCGTCATCCCGGCGGGCTTCGTGCTCGCCGCGGTCGCGATGGTCTGGCTGACCGCCATCGACGTCGACTCCGCCTTCTCGACCGCCGTGCTGCCGCCGCTGCTGTTGATGGGCGCGGGACTCGGCATCGTGATGCCGCCCGCGATGGCCCTGGCCACGAGCGGGGTGGCGGCACAGGACGCGGGTGTCGCCTCGGCGACGGTCAACACCATGCAGCAGGTCGGCGGTTCCATCGGCACCGCGCTCCTGAACACGCTCGCCGCGAGCGCCGCGACGAGTTACCTGGTCGGCAGGAACCCGGCCGACAAGCTGGTCCAGGCCCAGGCGTCCATCGAGAGCTACACCACCGCCTTCTGGTGGTCGGCCGGGTTCTTCGCGGCGGGTGCGCTGGTCACGTTCCTGCTGTTCCGGCCCGGGGTCCCGGAGCAGGATCCTGACGCCGCGCCGGTCGTTCACATGTGACGCATCCGCGTCGCCGCAAGGCCGAGGGGCCGCCGTCTTCAGGGAGACGGCGGCCCCTCGTTTCCTGCGCGACCCCAGGTGGTGCTGTCGGGTGCGGCGGCGTGAGGGCTGGTCGCGCAGTTCCCCGTGCCCCTCAGAAGCGGGGCTTCGCCCCTGCTCGTGCCATTGGAGGGCGCGGCAGCAGCGCTGCCGCTGCCGGCGGGATCGCCGCGAGCACCAGCCACGGGACCGCCGGGGGCAGACCCGTGTCCAGGAGGGAGCCGGTGGCCGCGCTGCCGACGAGGACGACGAGGCCGGAGACCGAGGACAGGGCGCCCGTGTAGAGGCCGAGCCTGCCGTCCTCGGCGAGGTCGGGCACCCAGGCGCGGGCCGCGGGCGCGATCAGCATCTGGCCCAGGGTGAGCAGCACGACGTAACCGGCCACAGGCAGGAGCCCCACCGTTCCCGTCCACCCGGCGGGCCGGGCCGCGGCCACGACGGCGAATCCGGCCGAGACGAGCAGCAGCCCCGCCACCATGGACCGGCGCAGGCCGAGCCGGTCGCCCGCCCAGCGGGTGAGGGGCAGCTGGGCCGTCACGACCAGCAGCGAGGAGAGCGCGAACAGCCAGGCCAGCGGTGCCTGCGAGCCCGCCGCCCGCTCCACCTCGACGGGCATCAGCTGGTACAGCTGGTTGTACGCCAGCAGATACACGCCGTACGCGCAGCACAGGGCGAGGAAGCCGCGGGTGCGCACCAGGCGCCGGAGTCCGCCGCGGCGGCGGGTGCGGGTCCGGCCGGGGACGTGCCGCGGCAGCAGCCACGCGTGTCCGGCCAGGACCAGTACGAAGACCCCCGCCCCGGTGAGGCAGACCGCGCGGAAGTCCACGGCCAGCAGCAGCGCGCCGACGAGCGGGCCGATGAACGCGCCGGCCTGGCCCGCCACGGTGAACAGGGCCAGCACATGGGTGCGCGGACCCTCCCCGGCCTCCTCCCGGCGCACCGCCTGCCGGGCCACCTCCGACTCGACGGCGGGTGAGAAGAGCGCGGCGGCGAACCCGGTCAGGAGTACGGCTGGGACGACCTGCCAGGTGGTCCGCGCGTACCCGAGCCAGCCGAAGCCGGCGATCCGCAGGACGCAGCCGGCGAGCACCACCGGGCGCACCCCGTACCGGTCCGCCAGCGCGCCGCCCACCACGAACAGCCCCTGCTGGCTGAAGGTCCGCAACCCCAGCACCAGCCCGACCAGCCAGCCCGCCATGCCGATCGCGGTGCCCAGGTGCCCGGCGAGGAAGGGCAGCACCGCGAAGAAGCCGATGTTGAAGGCGAGCTGGGTGAGGACGAGGAGACGCAGCAGCGGCGAGAGGGACGTGAAGGTTCCCAGGAAGTGGGACGGGTGGGCTCTCCCGCGGGGGCGTGTCGCCTGTTCAGGCACGTCGCCTCCGCATCCGCGGGGCCCGGGGCCACCGGACCCCGCCGCCGGCCGTGACCGCCACCGCCCCCAGCAGGGCCAGCGCCGCCGCGGGCGCCAGTGACGCCCACGGGGCCCGTTCCGCGTACGGCTGGTTCTCGGCGAGCAGCAGGCCCCACTCCGGGGACGGCGGCTGCGCGCCGAGGCCGAGGAAACCGAGGGCCGCGAGGGACAGGGCCACCCCGGGCAGCCGGAGCAGGGCGTGGCGCAGGACCGGGGGCAGGACGGCCGGGAGGAGTTCGTCGCGCAGCAGTCGCAGCGGGCCCGCGCCCAGGCCCCGGGTGGCCGCGAGGTGGGCGGTGGCCCGTTCCTGGCGGAGCAGGGCCGAGGTGTGGGCCGCGAGCGGCGTCCAGGCGACGGCGGTCACCGCGAGGGCCGGGGTGGCGGGGCCACCGCCCGCGACCGCGGTGACGAGGAGCGCGGCGAGGACCGGCGGCACGGCGTTGACCGTGTCGACCAGCGGTCCGGAGAGCCGCGGCAGCAGTCCCAGCAGTACGCCCAGGACCAGGGCGGCCGCGCTGACGGCGGCGGCCGGGGCGAGGGTGTCCAGCGCCCCGTGGCCGACCCGGGCCAGCACGTCGCGCCCCAGCGCGTCCGTGCCGAACGGGTGCGCCCGGGAAGGGGACCGGAGCCGGGCCGTGGTGTCCAGCGCCAGCGGATCGCGGGCGAGGCCCGACACGATGACGGCGAGCAGTGGTCCCCCGTACAGCAGAGGCGCTGTCGTGCGGCGGGACGGTGCCGGGCGGTGCAGCGAGGGGAGCGCGCCGTCGCGCAGGGCCGGACCGGTCAGGAGGCGCGCCGTGAGCCGGGCGAGGCCGCCGACGGCCGCCGCGAGCACGACGAGGGCGAGGGTGCCGGCCTGCAGGACGGGCAGGTCCTGCGCCACCGCGGCCTGCAGGGAGAGCCGTCCCAGGCCCGGGATGTCGAAGACCTGCTCCACGGCGACCGCGCCGCCGGTCAGCCCGACGACGAACAGCCCCACGTTCGGCAGCAGTCCCGGTACGCAGCGGCGCAGTGCCCGGCGGGCGACGCTCCGGCCGTGCGTTCCGCGCGCGGCCGCCGCCAGCGCCCACGGTTCGGCGAAGGCTCCCGGCAGCAGGTCGTCGAGCATCCGGCCGAGCAGCGCGCCCGCGGGCAGGCCGAGCGAGAGCGCGGGCAGCAGCATCCACCGGGGTCCGTACCAACCGAGGGCGGGCAGCCAGCCGAGCTGCACACCGACGACGGAGGCGAGCACCGAGGCGGTCAGGAAGTCGGGCAGGGTGGCCAGGACCGCCGAGCCGGTGCCCGCGGAGCGCCGTTCGTCGAGCCGCCCCGCGGCTCCGAGCCACAGGGTGCGGGCGCACACGGCGGACGCCGTGACCGCGGCGACGGCCAGGGCCGCGCCCATCAGCAGCAGCGAGGTGCCGAGCGCCTGGAGGACGGCGGGCGTGACCTCGGCGCCGGAGATCCACGACCGGCCGGCGTCACCGTGCAGCAGCCCGCCGAGCCAGTCGCCCAGCAGCCGCACGGGTCCGGCGTCCAGGCCGAGCCCGGCGCGGATCGCGTCCAGCACCTCGGGGGTCGGGGCGCGCTCGGCGGACCGCGCCCGGAGGACGGTGAGCGCCGGATCCGTGTGCGAGAGCCAGGGCAGCAGCCCCACGCCGCACAGCAGGGCCGCGAGGAGGGCGGCGCGCCAGAGCAGCACCGGCGCCCCGCCCCGCAGGACGGCCCTCGCGGAGGTCCGTACGACGGCCCGTGCGGGGGTTCGCGCGGGGGTTCGCGCGGGGGTTCGCGCGGCGGTCTTGAGCACGTGTGCGGCCGCCCGTCAGCGCCGGGTGCCGACGCCGACGAGGCTGCGCTCGTACGGGTCGAGCAGTACACCGCTGACCTCGGCGGCGACGCCCGTGATGATCCGCTGGTGGACCAGCGGCACGAGGGCGTCCGTGCCGAGGAGCGCCGCCTCGGCGGTCATGGCCGCGTCCCGCCGCTCGGCCGTGTCGGCGGTCGACTCGGCCCCGGAGACGGCCTTGTCGACCTTCTTGTCGCACAGCAGCGCCAGGTTGTAGCTGCCCCGGCAGGTGTAGTCGCTGGCGAGGACGGAGACGGGGTCGCCGGTGTCGAGCATGGTGTTGCGGGCGGAGACGAACGCGTCGAACTTCCCGGCCAGCGCGTCGCTCTCCAGCCGTGAGTACTCGCGCACCTCCAGCTTCACCCTGAACCCGGCCTTCTCCAGCTGCTGTTCCAGCACCTGGGCGACCTCGGGCAGCTCGGGCCGGTTGTCGTACGTGGCCATCGTGAGCGTCCTCCCGCCGGCGCCGCCCGCCGCGGCCCGGCCGGCCGGCCGCACGCGCTTGTCGGCGGCCCAGGTCAGGGCGGGCCCGTAGAGACCGGCACCGGGGTCGGCGTACCCCTCGTAGACCCCCTCGGCGAGGGCGGAGGTGTCGATCGCCTCACGGGCGGTGGCACGTGTCCGCGGGTCTTCGAACGCGCCCGACCTGGTGTTGAGCAGCAGGCTGGTGGTGCGGGTGGTGGCGGTCTCGCGGCGGGTCCCCCCGTCGAGGGAGGCGGCCTGCGAGACGGGAACGGCCTCGGCGATGTCGGCCGCTCCGGTGCGCAGCGCGTTCGTCCGGGCGGTGCCGTCTGCTATGAACCTCGCGTCGATACCGGCGGCCTGGGCACGGCCGCCCCAGTAGTCGTCGAAGCGGTCGAGGGTGGCCGCGGTGGTGCCGGTGACCTCGGTGAGTTCGAAGGGCCCGGTGGCGGTGCCGACGGGGCTGACGGCGTCCTTCCCGCCGTACGCCCCGGCCGAGAGGATCACCAGGCCGGGACTGGAGAGGCGCAGCGGCAGGACCGGGTCGGGGTCGGAGGTGCTCACGCGTACACGATGGTCGCCCGCGGGCTCGGCGGTGAGCTCGACGCCGGACAGGGCGGCGGTCACGGGTTCGGCGTCCGCGGCGCGGGTGAGGGCGGCGGCGACGGCCTTCGGGGTGACCTCGGCGCCGTCCTGGAAGGTGGCGTCCCGCAGGCTGAACAGCCAGCTGCGGTCGTTGTCGCGGCTCCACGACTCGGCGAGCGCGGGGGCGGCGGCGCCGTTGGCGTCCAGCCGGGTCAGGCCCTCGGTGACGCCGAGCCTGCTGAGGAGGGTGGCGTCGGCGCCGTACGGGGAGAAGTTCTCGGCGGGCGGGAAGGCGAGCGCGACCTTCAGCCGGGACCCTTCACTGCTGCCGGAGGGGGCGTCGCCGCCGTCGGAGGCGAAGCAGCCGGTGAGCGCGGCGAGCAGGGGGGCGAGCAGCAGTCCGGCGGCGAACCGGCGACGGCGCGGCAGAGGGAGCATGGTGACTTTCGTTCGGGTGCGGATGTGACACACCGGCGGGCGGCCCGGCTCGGGGCGGCGGAGACCGGGCCGTCGGGACAGCGGGACACGGGCAGCGGGACGCCGGACCATCGGTACGTCAGGTCGGCAGGGCGTCAGACCTCGGTACGTCAGGGCAGCGGGACGTCGAAGTGCACGATCCCCTGGCCGCCGCCCGGCTCCTCGCGCTCGTCGTGGACCGCCTTGCCGAGCGAGCGCCAGAACGCCTCGGCGCCGGGCACCGCGGGGTCGGTGTGCAGATAGACGGAGCGGTAGCCGCCGTCGGCCGCCGCGAAGTCGAGCAGCCCGCCGACGAGCCGCCGGGCCAGACCCTGCCTGCGGTCCCCGGGGCGGACGTACACCCGGCGCAGCTGCGCGGTCTCCCCGGAGGGGTAGCGCTCGGCGAGGTGGCGCGGGTTCGGCGGGTGGGCGGGGCCGCGGGAGTCGAGCGCGGCGGTCGCGGCCACCGTGCCGTCGCGCGGGTCGGCCGCGACCAGCAGGGTGTGCCGGGCGGGCGCGAGGTAGGCCCCGTGGAGGTCGATGACGTCCCCGTGCCAGCGGGGTACGTACCCGGTGCCGAAGTCCCGGTACACGGTGTCGAGCATCACGGACCGGGCGCCGTCGAGGTCGTCGGGGGTCGCCGTTCTTATGCAGTAGTCACGCACTTGCGCATCATATGCATTAAGGGGGCACAGGTCCGCCGGGGGTCAGGCGGTCCGTCGCCAGGAGCCCTTCCACACGACCCATACGTGGCCGTCGGGACCGTGGTGCACGTTCAGTCCGTCGACGACGGCGAGCAGCGGCAGGTTCCTGGCGCCGGCCCGGTCGCCCGCGTCCAGCGGGACGGCGACGTCGTCGGTGGCGGCGACGGTGATGCCCGAGGAGTCCGCGGTGAGCACGATCCGGCAGGTGTCGGCGGCACTGCGCGCCAGCAGGCACCTGCTAGCGGAGCAGCCGGCGTCGAGGACCGGCGAGACGAACGACAACGGGGCCTCGATCACCTGCGTGACCGCCACGGCGGCCGCCTGGGCCGCGAACTCCCCGTCCGCGCGGGCGAAGTGGGCCGTGAACTCCATCTCCTGGACGGGTTCCATCAGCCCGTGCTCGGTGAGCAGCGCGGGCCCGTCCGTCGAATCGCGTACCGGCGTTCCCACCGCCAACCCCCTCGGCCAGACAGTCGTGTGCACATGATGCGGCCAGGGTCCGGGGCAGCACGGCGACTGTACGACCACAACATCCGGGTGAACAGGCCGTATTGCGCAAACACAAAGACCAAAAGTCAATAGTTGAAGCCGAATTTCACTTACTCGAGTGAACCAGATCTTGCGAACTGCGCGGTATGGATGGTTCCGACGCGATGGGGGTAACTACCGGGATCTAATGTGCCCGCCCTTGTCGAGGTGGAGCCTATGCCAGCGAAATGCCACGATCATGCCGCCGGACCGCCCGAGGGTGACGTGCGGAAGTCCCATCCCCCGCCGCCGAATCCGTACGCCCGCAGCCGCCCGGGCCCCGGGTACACGGTCGTCGAGGTGCTGGGCGAGATCGACATGGCGACGGCCGGTGCCCTCGGCGAGCAGTTGGACGCCCTCACCTCGGACGCCTCGGACGAGGCACCGCAGGTCGTGGTGGACCTGCGCCGGGTCGACTTCTTCGACTGCTCGGGACTGCGGGAGCTGTGCCGGGCCGAGCGCAGGGCCCGGGAGCGCGGCGGCGGCCTGCGCCTGGTCTCGGACCAGCCCCGGATCCACCGGCTGTTGCGCGCCTGCGGCCTGCTCGGCCGCTTCCCTCCCCTGGCGGAACTCCCGCCCCCGGCCGCGCGGGAGAACGGGGCGCCGCAGGCACCCGGGAAGTGACGCCGGCCGCGTGGGACACCGCCGGCCGGTGACGCCGGCCCCGCGACGACGCCAGGGCCGGCGGAGACGGCCCCACTCCGTCTCCACCGGCCCCTGTGGCGAGGTCGCGCGGCACTCCGCGACGGGACTCGCACTCCCCATCCGCTACGGCGGGCCTCCGTCGACGCACCCGGAAGACCGCGCGACCCCGGCTCTCAGAACGTGAAGACGGTCGTCCCGTAGGAGTTCTTCACGCACTCGTTGGCGAAGGTACGTTCGTAGGAGATCCGTCTGCCCTGCCAGACACCGTCGACCGTGACGACGACGGGGTCGTACTCGCGGGTGCACAGGACGTCGGATCCGGCCGTCAGGGCGTCGAGGTCCCCGCCCGAGGCCCGCAGTTCGCGGCAGGCCTGGACCGCGGCCGGGTGGGTGCCCGAGGCCGTCGGCGCACAGCTCAGGGTGACCGCGCGTTCAGGTGCGGCTTCGGCCGCGATCTCGCCGTGCCCCGTGGTGAGCACCAGGGACGAGGGGGCGTAGAGCGAGGTCGGCGAAGGGGTGGCGAAGGCGGTCCCGGTGAGGGGACCGCAGACGGCGGTGGCCGTCAGGGTGATCGTCGCTGCCCAGCGCGCGGTGTTCGGCATCGTGTGCATCCTTCCGCTCGTTCGGTCGCCGTACCGACTCGGTGGTGCCGGTGCGGCGAGCGCGAGTCTGCCGAGTCGGCGCCGGAAACACACGTCGACCCCATGCGTTTCGGTAACATTGCGTATTGAATCAGTGGCGCGAAGTGACGGAATGCGAACAGGTCGCCCTTGGAACTGAGCGGTTCCAAGGTCACACCGGAGGCCCGCTGGCCGGATCTCCCCTGGTCAGCAATAGGCCTGAAACATTCCGCTTCGGTCCGGGGCCGGGTCGGCCCCCTGCCCGGTGCGACCGTCCGCGGTGCCTGAGCCCGCCTCGCATCCTCCTCACCGATGTCCCGGGCCGGTTCTGCGAGCGGCGTGAGGGCGCAGGGCGAAAACCGGACAGCTCCTGCGGCAGGGGTGCTGTCCGGGATCTCGGCCTTCGTAGACTGCCCCGCCATGGGACAGATCTACGGGCTGGGCGAGATCACCTGTCCGTCCGGTGAACTGGTGATCGTCGACGGCGGCCATCTGGGCATGTGGAGCGGGGAGGGTTCACCGGCGCTGGTGGACCCGGCGGCGTTCGGTGTCCGCGACCCCGCGGTCGCGGCCGATGTGACCGCGGCGGCGGACTTCGTCGTCACCGGTCCGGACGCGGCCACCGCGGCCCACTCCTTCGGCCGCCAGCCCGGCCTGACACTCCATGACATCCCGGCGTCCGGAGCGGCCCGGCTGGCCGACCTCTTCGAGGCGCACTGCCGGGAGCACGGCTTCGACGCCGGGCTCGACGCCTCCGCCGGGCGGGTGCCGCACCGGGAACGGGTACGGCGCTGTACGGAAGCGGGAGGGGGCCGCTTCCTGATGCACGGCGTGCCGGTGGTGGCCGTCGGCGGCATGCCCCGGGACCGGCCGCTGCCGGTGCTGGGGACGGACACCGGCATCGTGATCCCCCTCGCTCCCTCCCCTGCCGACTGTCCCGTCGTCAAGTCCGTGGAGCTCGGGGAGATCCGCGTCGACTGGGCCCGTCTGCTCTTCGGGGACGCCGACGCGCTGAGCGCCTGGCGGCACGACGAACCCGTCGACGACCAGGCCGACGTGGCGTTCTGGGGCGCGTCCGAGGAAGCCGCCGCCGTCGAGTTCGAGGCCCCCTGCCTGGGCGAACCGGGTGAGGACGGGGTGCGGGGCTGGACGGGGCTGCCGGTGGCGCAGGCGATGCGGCTGGCCGGGGCGCTCTTCGACTGGAAGGACGCGGACCCGGCGCGGCGGCTGATGGTGGACTTCCGCCCGCACTCCCACCACTGGCAGATCATGCGGGCGGTCCGCGCCTCCCCGCTGCAGGCCGGCACCGTCGAGGTCGGCGGCGCGCGTGTGCTGTGCGCGATGCCCCGCCAGGGCGACGGCTGGTTCCCGGTCTCCGCGGACCTCGACCCGACGGGCCGACCGGTCACCGTACGCGTGTCCTTCCCGGAGTAGACGCCGCCCCGCCCTCGCTCTTCCCCCGTTCTTCCTCTCGCTCCTCCCCTCCTTCTTCGCCTCCGTCTCCGCGCCGGGCACGCCCCCGTGCTGGACGGATCTTGTCCCGCTCGTCAGGATCGTCGCGGGACGCGCGGTCCCGGGCGGAACGCGAACGGCGCGGTCCCGGCGACGGGATCCAGGGCGAGAGGCGGAGCGTACGGATGACGAAGCACTGGGCCGACTTCCAGTACGAGATCTATCTGAACGGGATGACCGGCGCGGTGCCGCGGCTGCCCACCGACCTGACCCGGCTGGAAGAGCTGACCGAGCAGCGGCTGGGCCCCGGCCCGGTGGGCTACGTGGCGGGCAGCGCGGGCAGCGGCAGCACGGCGCGGGCGAACCGGACCGCGCTCGACCGCCGCCGGATCGTGCCCCGGATGCTGCGCGACGTGCACGAACGCGACCTGTCCGTCGAGGTGTTCGGCCGCCCGCTGCCCGCGCCCCTCGCGCTCGCACCGGTCGGAGTCCTGTCGATCATGCACCCGGACGCCGAGTCGGCGGCGGCCCGGGCCGCCGCCGCGCAGGGAGTTCCGTTCATCCTGTCGTCGGCGTCCAGTACGCCGATGGAGCAGGTCGCGGAGGCGATGGGCGACGGGGAGCGGTGGTTCCAGCTGTACTGGGCCAAGGACCGCGAGGTCACGCGGAGTTTCCTGGACCGGGCGAAGGCCGCCGGGTTCAGCGCGCTGTTCGTCACGCTGGACACGCCCCTGCTGGCCTGGCGGCCACGCGACCTGGACCAGGCGTACCTGCCGTTCCTGCACGGTGTGGGCACCGCCAACTACTTCTCCGACCCGGCGTTCCGGGCGGGTCTCGCCAAGCCCGTGCACGAGGACCCGAACGCGGCGGTCATGCACTTCGTGGGGATGTTCGCGGATCCCGCCAAGACGTGGCCCGACCTGGAGTTCCTGCGGGAGAACTGGGACGGCCCGATCGTCCTGAAGGGCGTCCTGCACCCGGACGACGCCCGGCGGGCCGTCAACGCCGGGATGGACGGCGTGGTCGTCTCCAACCACGGCGGCCGTCAGGTGGCCGGCGCCGTCGCCGCGGCCGACGCCCTGCCCCGGGTGGTCGAGGCCGCCGGGGACCGGCTGGCGGTCCTCTTCGACAGCGGGATCCGCACGGGCGACGACATCTTCAAGGCGCTGGCCCTGGGCGCCGAGGCGGTCCTCGTCGGACGCCCGTACGCCTACGGGCTCGGCCTCGACGGGCAGGCGGGCGTCGAGCACGTCATCCGCTGCCTGCTCGCCGAACTCGACCTCACCCTCGCCCTGTCGGGGCACGCGGGCCCTGCGGACCTCGGCGCCGACGACTTGGAGGAGGGGACCGCGTGACGGCGGTCCGGGCCCCGTCGCCAGGAGGTCGCGCACCCGGTCCCGTACGGCCCGCGCCTCCCGGCCGTTCCGTCACAGACCGAGGCCGGTGAGCGCCCCCACCAGCAGCGAGGGCAGCGGGCCCGCGGGGAGCGGTCCGGCGGGCGGCGGGTCGGAGTCGTCGACCGTGGTGGCGCGGCGCGGCGCGTAGGGACTCGACGCGGCGGGGGCCGGCTCGGTGACCGCGTCCGCGTCCGGTTCCGTCCGTTCGTCCGCTGCGCGGGACCGCGGCCGCGCCACGCACGTCGCGTCGGCGCACGCGGAGTCCGAGCCGACCCGGGTGCCGGCGGCCGGGGGCTCGGCGGCCGAGCCGTCGGACGGCGACCCGGTGCCCGCTATCGACAGCGACCCGGGGCCGGCCGCGGTGGTGTCGGTGCGCCAGCGCTGGTCGTCACCGCGGTCCCGGATCTTCACCACGACGTCCGCCCGGACGTCGTCGGAGGCGGGCGCGACGGCGAGCCCCGCCTGCCAGCGGGGCAGCAGCTCCCCCTGCACGGTGAGGTCGTAGCGCACGTCGTCGCCCCGCGCCGCGGACGCGGCGACGCACCGGCCGAGGACCACCACTCCGGCGTCCACCCGGGAGTCCAGGCACAGCCCGGGTTCGGCGGCGCTGCGCAGGAGCCCGTCCTTCTCGTACGTCCACTTCTGGGTGCCGGCCGCCGAGCACGTGTCCAGCTCCGTGCCGGCGCCCGCCCTCGCCGTGCCGCCCTTGATGTCGAGGCAGAGGTCGGCGGCGAGGTTGCGCAGCCGGGTCCGGACCGGACCGGTGGGAAGGCCCGCCGAGTCGGGCGGGGACGAGGACCTGGCGGGCGGCACCGGCCCGCCCGGGGTGAGGCTGCCGGACACCCCGGTGCTGGCCGAGGGGTCCGCGCCGCCGTCGTCCGGCGACCACAGGGTGGCGACCAGGACGGTCGTCAGCAGCGCCACGGAGACCAGGCCCGCCCCGGCGAGCAGGGCCTTCGAGTGCCGCGGGCCGGGTGAGGAGTGGCGCCCCGGCCGGGCGGAGAACGGGGACGGCGGACGGAGGCGGCCCCGTCGGCCGGGACGGCTGCCGTCGTGGCGGGCCGTCCGGAAGCCCGGGTGGCCGCGGCTCGGCCGCGACTCGAGGTACCGCCGGGCGCCCCGGCCGAGCACGCCCTCGGCGAGCAGGCCGCCGAGCCCGCCTTCGAAATGGCTCAGCTGTTCGGCCGCGTGGCGGCAGAAACGGCATGACAGCAGATGCTGCCGCACATCGGGGAGCAGGGCACCGCCGCGTCGAATCGGAATGTCGAGGAGACGGTTGTAGTGGCGGCATTCCCTGTTCGGCGCGAGTTCGTGATGGGCCCGTACACAGCCCTCACGGAATTTCTCGCGGGCCTGCTCCAGCACCATCGACGCGGTGTCGGCGTCCATACCCAGCAGACCGGCCGGTACGGATATGTGCTCGGCCTCGACCTCGGTGTGCCAGAGCACGCACTGGGCGAGTCCGGGAAGGGCCTGGAAAGAACGTTCCGCGAGCTTCCGGTTTTCCGGTGTCATGGACTTCGTGACGCGCATGCCGCGGCCGCCGGCCGGTTTCCCGAGTTCGGGCAGCACCTCGGAGATCCGGTCGTCCGCGGACCAGACCCTGACGATGTCCCGTACGGCCAGGAGGAGTTGCGGACGCAGGGCGACGGCCGACCCGGCGTTCCCGAGCCGCTCCAGAACCTGCTGGAAAGCGGCCGCGGTGACCATCGAGGCGACGTTCGCGGAGGAGGCGAGGCAGATGACCGCGTAGTCGTGGGCCGGCTGCCAGTGCCGCGCGAGCAGCAGCGCGACGGAGTGGGCGGGTTCGCCCTCCGGCCGCGCCCGCAGGGCGGCCACGAGGCTCTCGTCGGATTCTCCGGGAACGTCACCCGGGCCGGGCGAAGAGGGCGGGCGGGGAGGGTGGGGGGTGTGCACTGAGCGGTTTCCTTCCAAGGCACAAAATGGCACAGAGGAGTCGGCCGTCGGCCGCGAGCCTTTTGGGGCCCGGCGGCACGAGGGAATCCCGGGCGGTGAATCAGACCTGGCCATGGGCCATGTGCGAGGACGTTCACCCTTGCACATCCCGCTCTCGCCCAACAAGGTATTCGGGGCCACTTCGGCAACATCCGCGTATTGAAGGAAAGTCAGTGTTCACCCGGGTCAACCCGTGTCGGAGACCGCGCCTTTCGCCGTCGAGTCCGCCGACGGGCGCCGGGCCGGCCGGGCGGGACCTCCGGACCGCTGATCCGAGGCGTGCCATTCGTGCGGAACCGGACCTGCGGAGAACAGGAACCCGGTGCCGGTTCGGAATACCGGACGCACTCGCCGTTCCGCCGGAATACGGAACACGGGAGCGAGCAGAAGGAGTGGGCGGCGACACCCGCGCCCCCGTTCACGCCACCGGCCCCCCGTCTGCTTCAGTGGGGCCGGACGAATCCGACATGCACCTCCGAAGGACGCACCCTGAGCCCCGCACTCGCGACCATCCTCTCCGCCGTTCTGCTCGTGGCGGTCCTGGCCGGTGCCGTGATCCGCCCCTTCGGTCTGCCGGAGGCCACCGTGGCCGTCCCGGCGGCCGCTCTGGTGATGGTCACCGGCGCCATCCCGCTCGACCACGCGCGGGCCGAGGCGGAACTGCTCGGCCCGGTCGTGGGCTTCCTGGCGGCGGTGCTCGTGCTCGCCAGACTCTGCGACGACGAAGGGCTCTTCCAGGCCTGCGGCGCCTGGCTGGCCCGTACGTCCGGAGGGCGGCCGCAACGGCTGCTGGCCGCGAACTTCCTGCTCGCCTCGGTCATCACGGCCGTGCTCAGCCTGGACGCCACGGTCGTCCTGCTCACGCCGGTGGTGTTCGTGACCGTGGCCCGCCTCGGCGCCCGCCCCAAACCCCATGTGTACGCGTGCGCGCACCTGTCGAACACGGCGTCGCTGCTGCTGCCCGTGTCCAACCTGACGAACCTCCTCGCGTTCACGGCCAGCGGTCTGAGCTTCACGCGGTTCGCCCTGCTGATGGGGCCCGCGTGGGTGGTCGCCGTCGGTGCCGAGTACCTGGTCTTCCGGCGGTTCTTCGCCGACGACCTGAAGGCGGACTCCGCGCGAGCGGCCGGGTCCGGAGCCGAACCCGGAGCCGAGTCCGGAGCCGAGTCCGTCGAGGTGCCCGTGTTCGCGCTCGCCACCGTCGCGTGCACCCTCGCGGGCTTCGTCGTGACGTCGGCGCTCGGCATCGAGCCGGCCTGGGCGGCGCTCGCGGGCGCCCTCGTGCTGGCCGTGCGGGCCCTGGCCCACGGACGCACCACCCCGCTCGCCGTCGTGCGGGCCGTCTCGCTGCCCTTCCTCGCCTTCGTCCTGGCGCTGGGCATCGTGGTGCGGGCGGTGGTCGACAACGGCCTGTCGGACGCGATCGGGCACCTGGTCCCCGACTCGGCGGGCCTGCCCGCGCTGCTCGGCATCGCCGTCCTCGCCGCCCTGCTGGCGAACCTCATCAACAACCTGCCGGCGGTCCTCGTCCTGCTGCCCCTGGCCGCGGCCGGCGGACCGGGGCCGATCCTCGCCGTCCTCCTGGGGGTGAACATCGGCCCGAACCTCACGTACGCCGGTTCACTGGCGACCCTGCTGTGGCGGCGGATCGTCCACCAGCACGACCACGAGGTCGAACTCGGCGAGTTCACCCGGCTCGGCCTGGTCACCGTGCCCGCCACCCTGGTCCCGGCGGTGGCCGCGCTCTGGGTCTCACTGACCGTGTTCGGCAGCTGAATCACCCGTACGAGGGGTGTCGCGCGCAGAGCATTGACGCTGTGACATGACCATGCAATGCTCCCGTCCTGGGAGCGCTCCCACTACTCTGTCGTCCCCGCCGGTCCATCAGCCCACCGGCCCACCGGACGGCATCCATGGACCCCGATCCAGACACCGGGAGGCGCTCCATGCTCACGTTCCCGCACGTGCACAGCCGCCTTACGGGGCGGCGCACCACCAGACGCGTGACGGCCGCCCTGCTGACAGCCACCCTGCTGTCGGGCGCACTGGCCCTCGCCCCCGGCGCCGCCGGAGCGCCGTCCGCCGCCACCGACGCCGTAGCCGATCCGGGCACCGCCGCCACCACACCGGTACGCGTCAACCAGGCGGGCTACCTGCCCGACGGCCCCAAGCGCGCCACGGTCGTCACGACGGCCGCCGAGCCGCTGGCCTGGCAACTGCGCGGTGCGTCGGGCGCCGTGGCCGCCTCCGGCAGGACCGTCGTGCGCGGCGCCGACGCGGCCTCGGGCGAGGCGACCCACCTGGCGGACTTCTCGGCCTACCGGAAGTCCGGTTCCGGCTTCGTCCTGGTGGTCGACGGGTGGAGCAGCGCGCCCTTCGACATCCGCGCGGACCTGTACGACACCCTGCGGTACGACGCGATGGCCTTCTTCTACCACCAGCGCAGCGGCACCCCGATCGAGGCCTCGCTGGTGGGTCCCGCCTACGCGCGGCCCGCCGGACACGTCGGGATGGCCCCCAACCAGGGCGACACGGACGTGCCGTGCCAGGCCGGCGTGTGCGACTACTCCCAGGACGTGCGGGGCGGCTGGTACGACGCCGGCGACCACGGCAAGTACGTCGTCAACGGCGGCATCTCCGTCTGGCTCCTGGTCGACTCCTTCGCACGGGCCGAGCGGGCCGGCACCGCGTCCGCGCTCGGCGACTCGACCCTGCGGGTCCCGGAGCGCGGCAACGGCGTGCCGGACGTCCTGGACGAGGCCCGCTGGGAGCTCGACTTCCTGATGCGGATGCAGGTCCCGGCGGGGAAGCCCTACGCGGGCATGGCCTTTCACAAGATCCATGACGCGGCCTGGACGGGCATCCCGACCCGGCCCGAACTGGACGGCCAGGCACGCGAGCTGCACCGCCCGTCGACCGCCGCCACGCTCAACCTCGCCGCCACGGCGGCCCAGTGCGCGCGGGTCTTCCGTCCGTACGACCCCGCGTACGCGAAGCGGTGCCTGGGCGTGGCCCGTACCGCGTGGACCGCGGCGAAGGCCGAGCCCGCGCTGTACGCGCCGGACACGGACAGCACGGGCGGCGGCCCCTACAACGACACCCGGGTGACGGACGACTTCTACTGGGCGGCGAGCGAGCTGTACGCGGCCACCGGGGAGCGCGCCTACCGGGACGCCGTCACCTCCTCCCCCTGGCACACCTCGGCCGACGCGCTCACGCCGGGCGGCTTCAACTGGGCCGACACCGCCGCCCTGGGCCGGCTGACCCTGGCCACCGCGCCGAACGGGCTGCCCGCCTCCGACATCCGGCGGGTACGGGCCTCGGTGACGGCCGCCGCCGACGGGCATCTCGCCACGATGGCCGGGCAGGGCTACGCGGTACCCATCCCCGCGACCGGATACGTGTGGGGTTCCAACAGCCAGGTCACCAACAACGCGATCGTCGTGGCGACCGCCTACGCGCTGACCGGACGACAGCGGTACCGGGCGGGCGTGCTGGAGTCGATGGACTACCTGCTGGGCCGCAACACCCTGGACCTGTCGTACGTCACCGGCTACGGCGACGCGTACGCCCGCAACCAGCACCACCGGTTCTGGGCGCACCAGTACGACGCCTCGCTGCCGAACCCGCCGACGGGCTCCCTCGCGGGCGGTCCCAACAGCGGTCTGCAGGATCCGGTGGCGCAGGAGCACCTGGCCGGGTGCGCGCCCGCGGCCTGCTACATCGACGACATCGGTTCGTACTCCACCAACGAGGTGACCGTCAACTGGAACGCCCCGCTGGCCTGGCTGGCGGCCTTCGCCGCCGAGCGCCGTCCGCGCTCCTAGGCCCTGTGGTCACATTCCCGTTCGGCGCCGGAGCCCCGCGCGGTACGCGCCGGGCGGGGTTCCGTAGCGCTGCCGGAAGACCCGGCTGAAGTGGAACGGGCTGGCGAAACCGGCCGCCGCCGCGACCCGTTCCACCGGCAGGTCGGTGGCCTCCAGCAGCCGCGCCGCGTGCAGCAGCCGGGCGGCGAGCAGCGCCCGCATCGGCGACTGGCCCAGCTGCCCGGTGAAGAGGTGGGCGAACCGGGAGGCCGACAACGACACCTCCGCGGCCAGTGTCGCCACCGTGTGCGGGGCGCCCGGGTCCGCGGCGATGCGTGCTTCGGCCCGGCGGACGCGCGGGTCGACACCGGACCGGTCCGCCGCCCCGCGTGCCGTGGCGGTGGTGAGCACGACGACCGACTCCAGGGAGCACAGGGCGAGTTCGCGGGCCGCGGTGCCGTGGGCCACGGCGACCCGGCCGGCCCCGGGCTCCCCCGGTTCCCCGGCGGGCGGCGCGCCCTCGCCGGTCCACCGCGCGTCGGCGAGCATCCGCCGGAAGGAGCGCTCCAGCCGGTCCCGGACGGCGGCCGGCACCGGCGTGACGGCGTGCAACCGGTCGCCGAGGAGGTACGGCCGCAGCCGGTCCGTCCAGGCCGGACGGGACTGGCAGTGGACCCACCAGAAGGTCCACCGCCGGGCGCCGGGCGCGACCGTGTAGCGGTGGGGCACCCCGGGGCCGAGGACGACGAGGTCGCCCGCGCCGGCCGGGGTCCCGGTGGCGCCCTGCGTCAACTGCCCCGTACCGCCCGTGGTCCAGGTGAAGAGCCAGCTGTCGGCGCCGCGCGGCCGGTGGACGCCGTACCCCGGGCGCTCGTCGAAGCGGCCGACGGTCACCAGGCCCGGCGGAGGGGACGGCGCGGCGGTCTCGGGCAACGCGTCAGCACGCACAGGCATCCTCCCGGAAAGTGCTCATGCCTAGCGTGACGTACGGAGGGCACCGAGGACACCGGCGCGAAGGGCGGTCGCATGGCAGTCACGGACAGGAGCGCAAGCACGAGCACGGACACGGACTCCGGCGGGCGCGCGGACCGGCGTACGGACGGGACGGACGAGGACGGGCCGGGAGGTGCGCGGCGGGACCGGGGCCGGGACCTCGGGCGGCGCTTCGCGGAGGACGGCTTCGTCGTGGTGCGCGGCCTGTTCGCCGCGGCCGAGATCGACGCGCTGTGCGACGAATTCACCGCGCTGCACGCGGCCGGACCGGTGCCCGGGCACTTCGAGCCCCGCGCGACCGGGGCCGCCGGGCCCGTCGACCCGCTGCACGTCCGCCCCAGGGTCATGCAGCCGCACCGCATCAACGCCCTGGCCAGGCGTTTCCTCCTCGATCCCCGGCTGCGCGGCGTTCTCGAGATCCTGCTGGGCGAGGAGGTGCTGGCCGCGCAGAGCATGTTCTACTTCAAGCCGCCCGGGGCCCGCGGGCAGGCGCTGCACCAGGACAACTTCTATCTGCGGACCGAGCCGGGCACGTGCGTGGCGGCCTGGGTCGCCTGCGACGTGATCGACCGGGGCAACGGCGGTCTGGAGGTCGTCCCCGGCACCCACCGCATGGACGTGTTCTGTCCCGAGGAGGCCGACGAGGGGCTGTCGTTCGCGCGCGAGTACGTGCCGCCGCCGCCCGGTCTGGCCGCCGTCCCGGTCGGCATGGAGCCGGGGGACGTCCTCTTCTTCAACGGCAGCCTGGTGCACGGCTCCCCTCCCAACCGCAGCGCCGACCGCTTCCGCCGCTCGTTCATCGGCCACTACGTGGGCCGTTCCACGCGACGCATCGGCCGCCACTACCCCACCCTGACCATGGGCGGCGATCCCGTCCCGCTGCCGCAGAGCGCGGGCGCGGGGCCGTGCGGCACGGAGTTCGCGCCGGCGGGGCCGCACTGAGCCGGGCGGGTCCGCGCGGTCAGGAGCGCAGCAGGCAGGCCGCGCCCAGGTCGAGCACGCCCTCGTGCCAGGTGAGCCCGCGCAGATCGCGTACGACGACCGGGGCGTCGGTGTGCAGACCGCGCGGTCCGACACCGATGACGTACGCGCCGGCCGCCTTCCCCGCCGTGGCGCCCGCGGCGCTGTCCTCGAGGACGACGCTCCGCGCGGGGTCGACGCCGAGCTTCCCCGCCGCCGCCAGATAGCCGTCGGGGGCGGGTTTGCCGTGGCCGACGTCGTCCGCGGTGACGAGCACGGGCGGCAGCGGAAGGCCCGCGGCGGCGAGACGGGCCCGGGCCAGCCCGGTGACCCCGGAGGTGACGACGGCCCAGCTGCCCGGCGGCAGGCCCGTCAGGAGGTCGAGGGCGCCGGGCAGGGCGGTCGTGGTGGCGGCCGCCTCGATCTCCAGGCGGTCGATCTCGGCGAGGGCGGCGGGCCGTTCGGCGGGGTCGGTCACGAGAAGGGCGACGGTGTCGGCGGAGCGCCGCCCGTGGACCGCCGCCGTGACCCGTTCGGCGTCCAGTCCGCGCGCCCGGGCCCACCGGCTCCACGCCTGGTCGACGCCGAGGTCGGAGTCGACCAGGACGCCATCGTTGTCGAGGAGCAGACCCTCGCAGGGGATCTTCATGGACGGACCTTTCACGTGACGGGACGGTTGCGGTAGCGGCCGACCAGTTCGCGGGCGGCGGCCTGCATACGGGCGGGCGGCAGCCCCCGGGCCAGCAGGGTCAGGTCGTCGACGACCATGTCGCCGATGCTCAGGAAGGCGTCCGGGACGCCGCCCGCACGGTGGGCGGAGAGCACCAGGCCCTCCAGGGACCGGACGGGGTCGTCGGCGGCGACGGGTTCGTCGGGCCAGACGTCGATCCCGGCGAGCAGGCGGCCTCCGGCGACCCGGGCCAGCAGCGCGGGGAAGTCCACCACGGGCGCCCGGCTCACGAGGACCAGCCGGGCGCCGTCGGGCAGCAGTCCCAGTTCGCGTTCGCCGAGCAGGTGGCGGCTGTCGTCGGTGACGGTGGCGAGGACGAAGACGAACGTGCTGCGGGTCAGGGTCTCGTCGAGCGTGGCCGGCACGAGTCCCTGCTCGCGCAGGACGGCGGGCGGCAGCCAGGGGTCGTACACCCGCGTGGTCGGGCGGAAGGGCGCGAGGAGCGGGTGCAGGGCGCGGCCGAGGTTCCCGAATCCGATCAGGCCGACGTCCGCGCCGCGCAGCAGTACGGCGTCGGCGTTGCCGTCGGACACGTACCGCTCCCGTCCGGCGCGGAACGCGCGGTCCTCGCGGCTGATGCCGCGCGCCAGGTCCAGGGCGAGACCAAGGGCGTACTCGGCGACGGCCTGGGCGTAGGCGGGCCCGCAGCCCAGGACGTGGATGCCGCGGCGGAAGCACACGTCGTAGTCGACGTTCGGGAAGAAGTTGCCCTCGACGTTGAGCAGGGCCCGCAACCGGCCCGCCCGGGCCAGGCGGGCGGCGGGCAGGCCGGGCTGACCGACGACGGCGAAGGCCTCCGGCAGTGCGCGGTCCAGGGCCTCCTCGGTGTCCGGCTCGACGACGGTGAAGCGGTCGTGGAGCCGGGCCAGCGTGTCCGGGCGGAAGATGCGTTCCCTGGGGTGCGGGTCGGGGCGCAGGATCACGAGCGGCTTGTGCGGGGTGCTCACGGCTCTCCTTGCATCCGTCACGGTTCTCCCCGCCATCCGTACCCGGCGTACGCGTCCGTATCCGGCGTGTGTCCCCCGGGACCGGGGGCCGCGCGCCCCGGTCGCGCGGATTTGACGTGCGGGTTTCCGCGCGATTTGATCGCGACGTGCCGAGGCGCGCAGCCCGGCACCAGAGGTGCGCCCAGCCGGTGGCGGAACGATTCCCAGTCCGGCCGAAGTCGCCAGGACCCTCACACGGTCCGAGGCGGGGTCGTACTCGCGAACGATGGAGCGGACATGCCCGCCAAGCGTGGCCCCCGCGCGGGATTCATCCGGGCGGCCGCCGCCCTGCTCACCCTCGCCGCCCTGGCCTCCTGTTCGTCGTCCGACGGGGACGCCGGGGGGTCCGCCTCCCCCACGGGGCCGGGCTCCGGGGCCGTGCGGCTGCCCCCCGTGCCCGCCGGTTTCGACTACCAGATCGGCGGCGCCTACCCGCCGCCGTCCGGCGTCCGCATCGTCGCCCGTGACCGCGGCGCCGAACCCGCGCGCGGCCTCTACAACATCTGTTACGTCAACGCCTTCCAGGCCCAGCCCGACGAAAAGGACGACTGGCCCGACGACCTGCTGCTGCGGGACGGGAAGGGCGAGGTCGTCATCGACGCCGACTGGGACGAGCCGCTGCTCGACATCGGTACCCCCGCCAAGCGGAAGCGGGTCGCGGCCCGGGTCGACCAGTGGATCGACGGCTGCGCGGACAAGGGCTACGACGCCGTCGAGCCGGACAACTACGACAGCTACACGCGCTCCCACCAGCTGCTGGACGCGAACGACGCCATGGCGTTCATCAAGCTGCTCTCCACGCACGCGCACGCGCGTGGGCTGGCGATCGCGCAGAAGAACACCGTGGAGCTGGCCGGGCAGCGTGTGCGCGCCGGGCTCGACTTCGCGGTGGTGGAGGAGTGCGGGGCGTACGACGAGTGCGGTGAGTACGCCGACGCCTTCGACGACCGGGTGGTCGTCGTGGAGTACACCGATAAGGGAATGCGCAAGGCCCGTGCGGGGTTCGGCGACCGGCTGAGCATCGTGCGCCGGGACGTGCAGGTGTCGACGCCGGACAGCGACGACTACGTCCGCAGGACCCGCTGAGCAAGGCGCCGGCCCGTCGTCGGCCGGCGACGGGTCAGCGGGCCAGCAGGTCCAGGGCCTGTTCCCAGCGGAATCCGCCCTCCTCGGGGCCGCCGAAGGCGTGCTCGCCGAACCGGACGCCCATCCCGCGCAGCCGTGCCAGGCTGTCCCGGTAGGCGGGGTGGGCCGTCAGCGCCCGGCTCACGCACGGCAGTACGGAGATCGGCACGCCCGTCCCGGACGCCTCGCAGAGCGTGCCGAGGGCGAGCGTGTCGGAGATACCGGCCGCCCACTTGTTGACGGTGTTGAAGGTCGCGGGCGCCACGGCGACGGCGTCCGGGTCGGGGAACGGCCGCGGGTCGCCCGGCGCGCGCCAGGCGGACCTGATCGGCCGGCCGGTCCGCGCCTCGACCGCCGCGGTGTCGAAGAAGCCCGTCGCGAGCGGGGTGGCGATGACGCCGACCTCCCAGCCCCGTTCCTGCGCCAGGGTGATCAGTTCGCCGATGCCGTCGGCGACCGCGGCCGCGCAGACGACGACGTAGAGGAAGGGTTCACGGGCCTGTTCGGTCACCCGGGAACCCTACTGAACGTCCCTACCGCACCGGGAGCGGCCGCCCCCGCTCGGAGTCCGCCCGCGGGCCGTGGATCCGGCGCTCCCCCTCCTCGATCGGCACGTCGTCGATGCTGGCCTCGCGGCGGGTCATCAGGCCGCGCTCGTCGAACTCCCAGAGCTCGTTGCCGTACGAGCGCCACCACCGGCCGTCGGTGTCGCGGCACTCGTACTGGAACCGGACGGCGATGCGGTTGCCGTCGAAGGCCCAGAGGTCCTTGCGCAGGGCGTACTCCTCCTCGCGCCGCCATTTGCGGGTGAGCAGTTCCACGATCTGCGCACGGCCGGTGACGAAGGTGTCGCGGTTGCGCCAGACCGAGTCCGGCGAGTAGGCGAGCGAGACCTTCTCCGGATCGCGGGTGTTCCAGGCGTCCTCGGCCGCCTGGACCTTCTGCGCGGCGGTCTCACGGGTGAAGGGCGGCAGGGGCGGACGGTCGGCCATGGCGGGGTCCCTCGGGAGCGGCAGGATGGAGAACGGGCGTTCTCCGGTGTCGCCGCTAACCTAGAGAACGGTGGTTCTCGCGTCAAGACGGCAGGGAGTGGGCGGGTACATGGACAGCACGGTCGCCAGGGAGCGGGTCCTGGACGCGGCGGAGGCCCTGTTCTACGGGCGCGGCATACAGTCCGTCGGCATGGACGACGTCCGGGGCGCCTCGGGGGTCTCGCTCAAGCGGCTCTACCAGCTGTTCCCCGCCAAGGAACACCTCGTGGTGGCGTACCTGGAGCGGCGCGACGTCCGGTGGCGGCGGCGGCTCGCCGAGTACGTGGAGCGGCACGAGGACGCGCGGGAGCGGATCCCGGCGGTCTTCGCATGGCTGGAGCGGTGGTTCGGGGAGCCGGACTTCCGGGGCTGCGCCTGGATCAACTCGTACGGGGAGCTGGGGGCCGTCTCGGAGCCGGTCGCCGAGCAGGTCCGACGTCACAAGCGGGCTTTCGGGGAGTACCTGGCCGGGCTGGTGCGCGACGCCGGCCTGCCGCCGGACCTCGCCGGTCAGCTGCAGCTGCTGGCGGAGGGCGCCATGGTCACCGCCGCGATCGGACGGAGCCCGGAGCCCGCGGCCCGGGCCGGGCGGGCGGCCCGGGTGCTGGCCGGCCCCTACGGCACCGCCCACGACGCTCCGCGCGGCGGGTCCGCCGGCATTGACTGATGACGCGGCGGGTTGCAGACTCCGATTGAAGATTCAAATGGACAATTGTTCACCAGACGAACGCGGGCGTTTCCGTCGCGGAGCGCGGCGCGTCGCGTCGCCCGACGGGAAGAGCCGCACATGACCCTCCATCGTGACCTGCTGATCGGCGGCAAGGAGCTGCCCGCGGCCTCCGGCCGCACCGCCGAGGACGTGAGCCCCTACGGCGCGGAGGTGTACGCCACGGTCGCCGCGGCGGACGCCCGGGACGTCACCCGGGCCGTGGACGCGGCGGACGCCGCGTTCGAGGGCTGGGCCGCGCTCGGTCCGGCGCAGCGGCGCGGGATCTTCCTCGCCGCGGCCGACCTGCTGGAGGCCCGCACCGAGGACGCCGTACGGATCATGGCGGGCGAGGTCGGCGGCACCCGGCCCTGGGCCATGTTCAACGTGGGCCTCGCCGCGAACATCCTGCGCGAGGCCGGCGCCGCGGTGACCGCTCCGCGCGGTGAGGTGCTGAGCGCGCAGGAGGAGGGCGTGCTGGGCCTCGCGGTCCGCGAGCCGGTCGGCGTCGTGGCGGCCTTCTCACCGTGGAACGCCCCGGTCATCCTGGGGGTGCGGGCGGTCGCCGCGCCGCTCGCCGCGGGCAACACCGTGGTGCTGAAGCCGAGCGAGGACGCGCCGATCGCGTGCGGTCTGTTCATCGCGGACGTCCTGCGCGAGGCGGGCCTGCCCGACGGCGTCCTGAACGTGATCACGAACGCTCCCGAGGACGCGGCCGCCGTCGCCGAGGCCCTGATCGCCGACGAGCGCGTACGGGCCGTCAACTTCACCGGCTCCACGGGGGTCGGCCGGATCATCGGCGTGCACGCGGCCCGGCACCTGAAGCCCGCGGTCCTCGAACTCGGCGGCAAGAACTCGGTGATCGTGCTGGACGACGCCGACGTCGACTACGCGGTCGACGCGGCCGTCTTCTCCGTGTTCATGAACTCCGGCCAGATCTGCATGTCCGCCGACCGCATCCTCGTGCACGAGAGCCTGGCCGAGGAGTTCACCGCCAAGTTCACCGCGAGGACCGAGGCGCTCGCGTCCGGCGACCCGTCCGACCCGCACACGGTGGTCGGCCCACTCGTCACCCGGGACGCGGCCCGCCGGGTCGCGGCGCTCGTGGAGGACGCCGTCGCCAAGGGAGCCACCGTCCTGACCGGCGGCGGCGCCCCCGAGGGGGCCGTGCACCCGGCGACCGTCCTGACCGGCCTGCCGGAGGAGGCCGAGCTGTACCGGGGTGAGGCCTTCGGCCCGCTCGCCGTGCTCGGCACGTTCGCCACGGACGACGAGGCGGTCTCCTTCGCCAACGCCACCGAGCACGGGCTGACCTGCGGGATCATCACCGAGAACGGCACGCACGGACTCAGGGTCGCCCGCCGGATCCGGACCGGCATCGTGCACGTCAACGACCAGTCCGTCGCCGACGAGCCGAACGCCCCCTTCGGCGGGTTCAAGGGCAGCGGCTACGGGCGCTTCGGCGGCCGCTGGGGCATCGAGGCGTTCAGCAACACCCGCTGGGTGACGCTGGCCACCCAGCAGGCGCACTTCCCGTTCTAGTGCCGTGCCGGGCCCGGGCCCTGGGTCCGGCGGCCGGTGCCCGGTCGGTGCCGAACGCCTGCGCCACGGCCAGGCTGTCCTCGTACACGTGGTGGCGTACGACCAGGCCGTTCCCGACGGTGAGGTGCAGGGCGAACCGGGCGCGGTAGGCGCGTCCGGTCGGCGCCGCGGTCTGGCGGATCTCGCCCAGGACGACCGCGTCGGCGCCGTCGACGAGGATGCGCTCGATCTCGGTGGCCGCCTGTCCGGGCACGTGGAACCCGGCCAGCAGGCGGTAGTGGTCGGCCACGCCTGCCCGGGTGGAGCGCCGCCGGATCCAGGGCGTCCGTGCCCGCCCGTGCTCGCTCTGCGGCCAGTCGAGCTTCCAGTCGACGTCCTCGGCGTACAGCTCGGCGATCCACGCGGGGTCGCCCCGGCCGATGCGGCGCAGCAGCTCCTCGACGACGGTGCGGGTGGCGGCGCCGGTGGTGGCGCCGGTGGTGGCGCCGGGAATGGTGCTGGGGGTCGCGCTGGGGACGGTCATCTGCTTCCTCTCCGGAACCGGCTCGCTCTCGGACGCCCCACACTGCCGATCTTCGGAACGTACGACAATTACCTGCCGGGTAGGGCTCTCCGACTCGTCCGGCCGCACCCGGGGCGGGCGTCGGAGTGAAACGGTCCGTGCGGGATGAAATGTCCTGGGCGGGCGTGTTGAATCGCGAAACGGCACGTGCCGTGCACGACGACGATCGATGGGATGGATGTCATGCCTCTTGAGGGCGCATACGAGCCGAGCCCGACCCAGTGGGTGCGCGAGCAGGTGGAGTTGTACGAGCGCTCCGGCGGTACCGAGGGAACGACGCTGCGGGACACGGGACTTCCCGTGATCGTGCTGACCACCCGTGGGGCGAGGAGCGGGAAGATCCGCAAGACACCGCTCATGCGGGTCGAGCACGAGGGCCGGTACGCCGCCGTCGCCTCGCTGGGCGGCGCGCCCCGGCACCCCGTCTGGTACCACAACGTCATCAGTGACCCGCACGTGGAGCTGCAGGACGGCGCGACCCGCCAGGACATGACGGCGCGTGAGGTGACCGGCGAGGAGAAGGCCCTGTGGTGGGAGCGGGCGGTTGCCGCGTTCCCGGACTACGCCGACTACCAGAAGAAGACCGACCGGGAGATCCCGCTGTTCGTCCTGGAGCCCATCACCGCTGAATGACGCGGTCCGGTCCCGGAAAGGTCCGCATGAACCGTGGACCGCCGGGCACCCGGAGGTCAGGTCCCGCCGCGCTCCCCCGTCGCGGCGGGGCCATTCTCGTGTGCGGCGGCCGCGTGCCGTGCGGTACGGGCGTCCGTCACGTCGAGGAAGATCTGGTCGGCCTCCGGGACCAGGTTGGCGACGGACCGCTTGATGCGCACGGCGACGAGCTCGACCTCCTCGCTGTCCAGGCCGGGCGTCAGGTCGACGCGGGCGGCCACCAGGGTCGAGTCGGGGCCGAGCTGCATGGTCAGCAGGGACTCCACCGAGTCGATCTCGGGCTGGGCCTCCAGCAGGGCGCGGATACGGCCGGCCGACTCCTCGTCGGTGGCCTGGCCGATCAGCTGGTCGCGCGCGTCACGGCCCAGCCGGTACGCCACGTAGACGAGGAGCGCCCCGATGGCGATCGAGGCCGAGGCCTCGTAGACGACCTGGCCGGTCGCCATGTGCAGGGCCATGCCGGCGATGGCGAACAGCACGCCGAGCACGGCGGTGCCGTCCTCGGCTATGACGGTCCGCAGCGCCGGGTCCCGGATCTCGGCGGAGAAGCCCCCCTGCCGGCGCACCTGGTGGAGCGCGCGCAGCAGGGACCCGCCCTCCGCGAGCAGCGCGACCACCAGGACGGCGAGCCCCGCCACGTATCCGCTGCGGGACTCCGAGCTCTCACTGCCCAGGGCCTCGAAACCCTGGAAGAAGGAGAAGCAGCCGCCCATCAGGAAGATGCCGACCGCGGCCAGCAGGGACCAGAAGAAGCGTTCTTTCCCGTAACCGAACGGGTGACGGCTGTCCGCGGGACGCCGGCTGCGGCGCAGGGCTGCCAGCAGGAAGACCTCGTTCAGGCTGTCCGCCACCGAGTGCGCCGCCTCCGAGAGCAGCGCGGGCGATCCGGCGAACAGCCCGCCCACCGCCTTGGCCGCGGCGATGACGAGGTTGGCGGCCAGCGCCACCAGCACGGTGACACGGGTCCGGCGGTCCGACTGGGAGGAAGACTCACGATTCACCTCCGCCGAATGCCCCGCTCCCCGGGCCTCACACGAGGTGCCGGGCGATTTGGGGGAACCCTCACCGAGCACACCTGTGGAAGGAGACGTGGGATGAGCGCCACCGAGGGCAACAGCGCGTACGGCAAGAAGTCCTTCAAGCGGTCCAGGAGCCACTTCGCGGACCGGGTGACGGCCGACGGCCGCGACGGCTGGCCGGTCGAGGCGGGACGCTACCGGCTGGTCGTCAGCCGGGCCTGCCCGTGGGCGAGCCGGGCGGTGATCTCGCGGCGGCTGCTGGGGCTCGAGGACGCCCTGCCGATGGCGGTCACCGACCCGGTCCAGGACGACCGGAGCTGGCGGTTCACCCTGGATCCCGGCGACCGTGACCCCGTGCTCGGCATCCGGTACCTCGCCGAGGCGTACGAGGCGCGCGAGCCGGGCCATCCGGGCGGCGTCAGCGTGCCCGCGCTGGTGGACGTGCCCAGCGGGCGCCTGGTGACCAACGACTACCAGCAGCTCACCCCGGACCTCGCCACCGAGTGGCGGGACCTGCACCGCGAAGGGGCGCCCGACCTCTATCCGGAAGGGTCCCGCGAGGAGATCGACGAGGTCATGGAGGAGGTCTACGAAGACGTCAACAACGGGGTGTACCGCGCCGGGTTCGCCACCGGCCAGGAGGAGTACGCGGCCGCCTGCGAGGGCGTGTTCCGCCGTCTGGAGCTGCTGTCGCAGCGGCTGGCGGACCGGCGGTACCTGGTCGGGGACACCATCACGGAGGCGGATGTCCGGCTGTTCACCACACTGGTGCGCTTCGACGCCGTCTACCACGGCCACTTCAAGTGCAACCGGCGCAAACTGACGGAGGACCGGGTCCTGTGGGCGTACGCCCGTGACCTCTACCAGACGCCCGGATTCGGGGACACCGTCGACTTCGACCACATCAAGCGGCACTACTACCAGGTCCACGAGGGCATCAACCCGACCCGCATCGTGCCGCTCGGTCCCGACCTGTCCGGCTGGCTGACGCCGCACGGCCGGGAGGAGCTGGGCGGGCGCCCCTTCGGGGACGGGAGCCCGCCGGGACCCGTCCCCGAAGGGGAAGAGGTACCGGCGGCCGGCCGCCCCTGAGGGGCGGGGCCGCGTATTCGCCGCTGAACTGGACACTCGCCAGTTGTCCCGGAGAACACGGACCGGGAACACGATCCGAAGGAGAGTCAGGTGCCGAAGAAGAAGAGTCTGCCCGTCGTCTACAAGCCCATCGGGTTCCTGCTCGGCTGGACGAGCGGAACGCTCGCCGGCATGGCGTTCCAGAAGACCTGGAAGATGATCCGCCACGAGGACGACGCGCCCGACGCGCTGGACAAGGACCGCGGCTGGGGCGAGGTGCTGCTCGCCGCGGCCGTGCAGGGCGCGATCTTCGCGGTCGTGCGCAGCGCGGTGGACCGCACGGGTGCGACGGCCATCGAGCGGTCCACCGGAGTGTGGCCCGGCGACGACAAGGGGGGCCGCGACTGACGCGCCCTACCGTCCAGTACGGTTGGTCCTCGTCCAGGTGGCCGACAGTCGAGGGAGCCCGTCGTGACGGACCGGACAGCGGTGGGTGACACCGTCGAGGACTTCACCCTCCCCGACGAGACGGGCACGCCCCGGCAGCTCTCCGAGCTGCTGGGCGGGGGCCCCGTCGTACTGTTCTTCTATCCGGCGGCGCTCACCGCGGGCTGCACCGCCGAGGCATGCCACTTCCGCGACCTGGCCGCCGAGTTCGAGGCCGCCGGGGCACGGCCGGTGGGGATCAGCGGTGACACGGTCGAGCGCCAGCAGGAGTTCACGCGGCAGCACACGCTCGGGTTCCCGCTGCTGTCCGATCCGGACGGCGCGGTCCGCGAGCGCTTCGGGGTGAAGCGCGGCTTCTCGCTCGCGCCGACCAAGCGGGTCACCTTCGTGATCGCCGAGGACCGGACGGTGCTGGAGGTCGTGCGCAGCGAGCTGCGCATGAGCGCGCACGCGGACCGCGCCCTGGCGGCCCTGCGTGCGCGCCGCGGCTGAACGAGCCCGGCGTCCGTGCGTGGTTCGGCCCTGCTTGCTCAGCCCTGCTTGGGCGCGGTGACGCGCGTGCAGCGCAGGGTGAACGAGTGCCCGGACGGGTCGGAGTAGCCCCGCTCCTCGTACGGGCCGCCCGCGTCCTTGGTCTCCAGCGGCCGCCCGCCGAGCGCGATGACCTTGCGCTCGGCCTCGTCCAGGTCCTCGACGTAGAAGTCCAGGTGGGCCTGGAGGGAGTTCTCCGGGCGCGGCCAGCTGGGCGGGGTGGCGTTCACGTCCCGGCGGAACGCCATCCGCATCCCGTCGGCGCCCCGGATCTCCACGCGGTTCGCCGTCGCGTCACTCTCCTCGCCCTCGAGGAACTCCGTGTAGAACGCGGCGAGTTTCTCGGGCTCGGAGCAGTCCAACACCACGAAGCCTGCCACTACCAGTGCCATATCTCCTCCGAAGACCGACCGAGCGCGAACGGCCGTCCGTCCGCTGCTCCGTGGTCCGGGTACCCCGTCGTGCGCGGAACAGCCCGCGCGAGCGGCCGGCGAGGGGGCCGCGGGGGACGACCACGCGCATTCGGCCACGGAGGCCGACAAATCGCCGGGGACCCGCGGGAGTGTAACGCAGGTCACGGCAGCGTCACCGGGGTCGTCGCACAGATCATTTACGATCAGGGCAGCCTCGTAGCGTAATTCGGGTCAACTTTCGCCTCGGGAAACGCAGTTCGAGTCAGTGGGCGGCACTTTCGCATGCCCGCGCGCGGGGGTGGGGGCCCTGCGAACCGCCGCAAGAGAGGACGCGAATGCCGCAGGACGTCAGGTTCGATCTCCCCTTCGCCACCCCCGTCAGCGAGCACCTCGAACACGCCCGGGCCCGCCATCTGCGCTGGGTGTGGGACAGGGGCCTGGTGCGCAGCCAGGCCGGCTTCGAGGAGTACCGCTCCTGGGACCTCCCCCAGGCGGCCGCCCGCACCTACCCCCACGCCTCGGCCGCCGACATGGTCGTCCTGATGAACTGGTTCTCGCTGGCCTTCCTCTTCGACGACCAGTTCGACTCGGGCAGGCCCGACCGCGCCGACCGGATAGCGGAGGTGGCGCGGGAGCTCATCGTCACGCCGCTGCGGCCCGCGGGCATCACCCCCCGGGTGGTCTGCCCCGTCACGGTGGCGTGGGCGGAGGTCTGGACCCATCTTTCGGATGGCATGTCTCTGACATGGCGGACGCGGTTCGCGGCTTCCTGGGGCCGTTTCCTCGTGGCCCACACCGAGGAGGTCGACCTGGCCGCCCGCGGTCTGGCCGGCACGCTCGACCTCGAGGAGTACGCCGCCTTCCGCCGCCGTACGGTCGGCATCCACCACAGCATCGACGCCGGGGAGCGCAGCCGGGGCTTCGAGGTGCCCGCCGAGGTGCAGGCGCACCCGCTGATGGAGCGGATGCGGGACCGGGCCGCCGACACCATCGGGTTCATGAACGACATCCACTCCTTCGAGCGCGAGAAGCGCCGGGGGGACGGCCACAACCTGATAGCCGTGCTGCACCGCGAGCGTCGGTGCAGCTGGCAGGAGGCCGCCGACGAGGCGTACCGGATGACCTCGGACCGCCTCGCCGAGTACCTCGAACTGGAGTCGCAGGTACCGCGGATGTGCGACGAGCTCGGACTGGACGAGGGGGAGCGCGCCCGGGTCCGGCTGGGCGTCGAGGCCATCCAGCACTGGATCAACGGCAACTACGAGTGGGCCCTGACCTCGGGCCGCTACGCCGCCGACAAGGAGTCCCCGGCGGCCACGGCCGAACTGGCGGGCCGGGGCTCCCTGGACGACCTGCTGGCAGTCTGAGAGCGGGTTCCCCGCGCCCCGGAAGGGACGCGGGGAACCGCGCGGCCGGCCACGACCGGCCGGCGTCCGACGGACGCCGGCCGGTCCCTCCCCGGCGGGCGGGGCCTACGCGGCGAACAGGACCGGAAGCCGGTCCAGCCGCGCCTCCCACGTGGAGGCGGTGGAGGTGAGCTCCTGCGCGGTCACCCCGAGCCGCAGCCCGGGAAGCCGGTGCAGCAGCACGTCCACGGCCGTCTCGATGATCGCCTGCCCGATGCTCTGCCCGGGGCACTCGTGCGGTCCCCCGCTGAACGCGAGGTGCGACTGGTTGCCGTGCACGGAGACCCCGACGTCGGGCCGGATCTCCGGATCGATGTTGCCCGCGGTCAGCCCGAGCACCAGCAGGTCGCCCTCCTGGAGCCGGTGCCCGCCCAGTTCCATGTCGGCGGTCGCGAACCGCCCCGGCAGGACGGCCAGCGGCGGTGTGTTCCACATGACCTCCTCCACGACGGAGGAGATGTTCAGCTGCCCGCCGACCAGACCGGAGAGCCGGGCGGCGTCGGTCAGCACCAGTTGCAGCACCCGCGCCAGCAGGTTGCTGGTGGTGGTGTGCGCGGTGATCAGCACCAGCCGCAGGTGGTTGACGATCTCGTCCTCGTCGAGGTCGGCGTGGTGCTCCAGCAGACCGGTGGTGAAGTCCGAACCCGGCTCCGCCCGCTTGCGCTCGGTGAGTTCGCCGAGGATCCGCATGATGCGCTCGTTGTGGGCGAGGGCCTCCGCGCCGCCCTTGATCACCTGCGCGGACGACTCGGCCAGCCGCCGCCCCTCGCTCTCCGCGAGCCCGAACACCCTGGTGAGGACGAGCATCGGCAGGTACTCGGCGTACTCGGACACCAGGTCGGCGCTGCCCGTGCCGGCGAACGCGTCGATCTGCTTGTTGGCGAAGTGCATGACGTGCCGGCGGATGCCGCGGCCCGAGACGGCGTGCAGGTTGTCGGTGACCGCGCTGCGCAGTCTGCGGTGCGGCTCGCCGTCCTGGGAGACGCAGTCGGGCCGCCAGCCCACCATCTGGATCAGCGGGGAGGTGCTCTCGACGCGCCCCTCGTTCCAGTCCCGCCAGATCCTCGAGTCCCGGCTGAACTGGCGGGGGTTGTCGAGCACCCGCCGGTTCTCCCGGTAGCCGAGCACCAGCCAGGCGGGCACGTCGCCCTCCAGCAGGACGGGGGCGACGGGCCCGTGCTCCTTGCGCAGCCGCCCGTAGATGCCGATCGGGTCGACGGCCGCCTCGGGTCCGTAGAGACGGGTGATGTCACCCCCGCCGCCGTGCGCCACCGGGCAGCCGCGCGGGGCGTCGGGACCGTTTGAGGGCTGGTCGGTCATCGGGACTCCAGTGCCACTGCGGAACGTTCCTTGAGGTGCCGTATCAGTGCGATGAGCACATCACGGCTGGAGGCCCGGTCGCGGGCGTCGCAGGCCACGATCGGAACGTCCGGGGGGATGTCCAGGGCGTCCCGGATCTCCTCGACCGGGTGGTCCTTGGAGTCCGGGAACACGTTCAGGGCGATCACGAACGGCACGTCCTGCCGCTCCATCTCCTCGATGGCCCGGAAACTGGACGCCAGCCGGCGGGTGTCGACCAGGACCACGGCCCCCAGGGCGCCTTTGAACAGGCCGTTCCACAGGAACCAGAATCGTTCCTGCCCGGGGGTGCCGAACAGGTAGAGCATCAGCTGGTCGTTGATGCCGATCTTGCCGAAGTCCAGGGAGACGGTGGTCTCCTGCTTGTCCGCCACACCGATCAGGTTGTCGACGTCTGCGCCGGCCTGCGTCAGGGTCTCCTCGGTGGTGAGCGGCTTGATGTCGCTGACCGAGCGGACCATGGTGGTCTTCCCGGTACCGAACCCGCCGGCGATCATCACCTTCACCGAGCGGGCACCGGCCGTGCCGTCGGCCGGGGGGCGGTCGGGATGGTCAAAGCCTTTGAAGTCCACTGAGTACCTCCTCAAGGAGCGCGAGGTCGGGCCCGCGACCGGCGCCTGACGCCGGGATGGGATCACGGGCTTCAACGCGGCCTGCGTCCAGCAGATCGGCCAGGAGCACCGCGAGAATGTTGAAGGGCAGTCCGAGGTGGGCGCCGAGTTCGGCGACCGACAACGGTTCACGGCAGCGCCGGAGGATCTCCTCGTGTTCGTGCTGCATGCCGGGGCCGGCCGCCGCACGGGAGGTGATGAGGGTCGCCACGTCGAGGCTCGACGACGAACCGCCCGGTCCGCTGCGGCCGCCCGTGAGGACGTAGTAGCGCTCGAGACCGGACGGGTCCGTGGGTCGACTGGGACCACTCATCCAGAGTGCTCCTCCACACGCGCAGTGGTGCCGAGGAGTTCACCCATCCTGCGGGCGAGGTCCCTCATCTGGTGGCCGAGGAGGCCCTGGTCGAGCCCTTCCCTGGCCAGGACGCCGAGGTACGTCTCCACGCCGGCGCGCACCACGAAGAGGTGACCGCCGTCGACCTCGATCATCGCGAGGCGCAGCTGCCCGGCGTACTTGGGGAACTGCTCGGCCACCGGCTGGGCCAGTGCCTGCAGTCCGGCCACCACGGCGGCGAACCGGTCCACGTCGTCGGGATCCTCGGCGCCGTAGGACGTGATGGCCTTGCCGTCGCTGGAGGCCACCAGGGCGAAGCGGATCTCCTGGATGCTCTCGACGAGATCGCGGAGCGCCCAGCTCACGTCGGTTCCCTGTTGCGTCATGAGGACTGGTCGCTCTCTTCAGTGCGGTGCTCTGTGGACTGGGCGCCGGGGTTCGGCTCGCGGCCGGCGGACGGCTCACGGGCGGCGGACGGCTCACGTCCGGCCGTGGCGAAGGCGGCCAGGCCCGCGAAGGACTCGTCCGACGGCACCGTGTGCGACGCGGTGGCGACGGACTCGTCCTCGCGTACCGAAGGCCTGGTCCGCTCGGACCCGGCTCGTCTGCGGCGCCTGGGCAGACCGCCGGGCGTGCTGTCCCCGGTCCCCTCCTCGAGGCCGGCCACCGCGGTGTCCGGCGCGGCCGGGGCCTGGACGGCCGGGGCCTGGGCCTGGACGGCGGGCAGCTGGTTGAAGTACTTGTGGGGCACCACGACGACCACCGACGTGCCGAGCCAGGGCGAATCCGCGAAGGTGACCCTGATGCCGTACCGGCGGGCCAGCGCTCCCACCACCCGCAGGCCGAGGTGGGCGTCCTCGGACACCCCGCCGAGGCCGGGGCCGGGGGCAGCGCCCTCCAGCGACTGCAGGGCCTCCTGCTTCTTCTCCTCGCTCAGGCCCTTGCCGGAGTCCTGGATCTCGATGCCGACGCCGTTCGGAACCTCCTTGCCCGAGACGATCACGGGCTCGGTGGGCGGCGAGTAGCGCGCCGCGTTGTCCAGCAGGTGGGCGAAGATCAGCGTGAGGTGGTCCACCAGACCGCCGTCGACGCCGAGTTCGGGCAGGTACTGCACCTGGACGCGGTCGAAGTCCCTGATGCGGCCGATGCCGCCGCGCACCACGCTGAGCAGCCGCTGCGGCTCCTGCCACTGGCGGCCCGGGCGGTCGGTCCCGCCGAGCACGCCGATGCTCGCCGCGAGGGAGTCGGCGGGGCCGAGTTCCTGGTCCAGCTCCATCAGGCCCCGGGCGACGGAGGGCAGTCTGCCGTGCTCGCCCTGCATCTCGTGCAGCCGGCCGCGCAGCTTGCTGGTCAGTACGTGGATACGGCTGCCGATACTGATGACGGCCTGCTCGGCGGAGGTGGAACGGTCGAACTCCCGCTCCACACCCAGGAGCGTGGTCCTGAGCACCTTGCGCAGCGCCGTCTGCAGTTCGGCTCCGGCCTCGGCGTCCTTGTCGACGACGGGCAGGAGGTCGTCGATGGAGTCACCGGCGCGCAGCCGCTCCAGCGCCCGGGGCAGCAGCCGGTCGGCGAGTTCGATGACGGCGGCGAGCTGCCGGTCCAGCCGTTCCTGCCAGGCCCGGTTCTGCTCGGCGGTCCGTGTCTCGTGGGCCCCGGCCTGTTCGGCGAGCAGGGCGTCACAGGCCGAGCGTTCGGCGGCGTGCTTGCGCTCGAGGGCCGCGACGTGCTGCTGCCACTGCTGGGAGTGCTCGGCCTGGGCGTTTCTGAACTCGGCGGCGCTGCCGCGCAGTTGGTGCTGGGAGCGGATCAGGAGTCGTACGGTGACGGCACTCGCGGCCGTGACCACGACACCGGAGACGATCGCGGGTATTCGGACCTGGTCGGAGCCGACGACCGCGGCGACGACGGTGCCGGCCCCTAAGGCCAGTGGCAGCAGCCACCAGCCGTACCAGGGGACCGGCGCCCGCGCCGCCGGCGGCGGAGTGGCGAGTTCCATCTGCATCCTTCGGAGCAACACGATCGAACGGGGGGGGAGAGCTCCGGGGGAAGAGCTCGGAGGGTGCCTCCGTCACGTGGGGATCGTCCCCGCGACGGGCATGGGCGGGCAACGAGCGACGACTGTTTACGCTCGCGTCAACTCGCCGCACCCCGGGGAACCTTATCGGGTTTGATCTCCAAAGGATCAACCCGCTCGACCCGTTCCCATGGACCTCTCGGCACGCTCCGGCCAAGGCTCACAAGTCGACAAATCCTTTCATGCGGCACCCTGTCCGCACACGGACCGGACAAAGCAGATGCATGCACCACGGATCACGCGCCCTGTCGCGACGGGTGCGCTCGGGCCGCACTTTCTGGACGCGCGTCCATGTATGATGGACACCTGTTCAGGAAATAGTCGTGCTCACACACCCCTCAAGGAGTCATCCCATGCAGACGTTCGCCGATGTGCTGGTCGGTCTGGTCGCCGCCCTGCACGTGTACATCCTGGTCCTGGAGATGTTCCTGTGGCAGCGCAGGCCGGGGCACGGACTGCACGGGTTCGACCCCGAGATGGCGCGGGCCACCGCCCCGCTCGCGGCCAACCAGGGGCTCTACAACGGTTTCCTCGCGGCGGGCCTCGTCTGGGGCCTGGCCGCCGACGACCCGACGCGGTTCCAGGCCCAGGTCTTCTTCCTCGTGTGCGTGGTCGTCGCCGGTGTGTACGGAGGGCTCACCGCGAACCGCCGCATTCTCCTCGCCCAGGCCCTGCCCGGCGCGCTCGCCCTCGCCGCCGTCCTCGTCGCCCGGTGACGTCCGACCCCCGGGCCGAGCGGACCCGCGCCGCACTGCGCCGGGCGCTCCTCGACGCGTGCGCCCGGCGGCCGCTCGCGGAGGTCGGCGTCGCGGCGCTGGCGCGCGCGGCCGGCGTCGGCCGGGCCACGTTCTACCTGCACTACGCCGACCTGGAGGCGCTGGCGGTCGACGCCTGCGCCGATGTCGTACGCGACGCGGTGGACGCCCTGCACGCGTGGCGGGGCCGGCCCGACCCCAGGTCGGCGCCGGCCGCCCTGCTCGGCTTCTTCACCGACCTGTCCCCGCACGCCGCCCTGTACCGCGCCCTGTTGAGCCCGGGCGGCGGCGGTCCGCTCGGCCGCGTCCTGCACCGGGACCTGCGCGCCCGCAGCCTCGCGGAACGCGAGCTGGTCGGCGCGCCCGAGGCCCCGCTCGTCGCCTCCGCCGTCGCCGCGGCCTTCGCCGGGGTCCTCGCCGACTGGCTGCACGGGCTCGTCGAGGGCACACCGGAGGAGACCGCCCACAAGGTGTGGCGCCTGCTCGTCGCCCTGCACGCGGTGCCCTGGGACGCACCCCGGTAGCGGGCCCGGCACCCCGCGGCGGTCACGGCGGCCGCGGGGTGCCGGCACACCGGTCAGCCGACGGCGCCCGCCGTACGCTCCGCCCGCGACCGGCCCCCGCCGGTACGCGTCTTCGCGTCCGCCCGGAACGTACGCCGGTACGCCTGCGGGGACACCCCGATCGCCGCGTGCAGGTGCTGCCGCAGGGAGGTGCCCGTGGCGAAGCCGACCTCACCGGCGACCTGGTCCACCGACAGGTCGCTGGATTCGAGCAACTGCCGTGCCCTGAGCACGCGTTGCTGGATGAGCCAGCGGCCGGGACTCATGCCGACCTCGCCGTTGAAGCGGCGGGCGAAGGTGCGCGGGCTCATCCTCGCGTGGTCCGCCAGGGCGGTCAGGGTCAGCGGTTCGCCGAGGCGTTCCAGCGCCCACTGCCTGGTCGCCGCGGTGCTCGCCGCCGTGGGCTCGGGAACGGGCTGCTCGATGTACTGCGCCTGGCCGCCGTCCCGCCAGGGCGGCACCACGCAGGACCGTGCCACCCGGTTGGCCAGTTCGCTGCCGTGGTCCTTGCGCACGAGGTGCAGGCAGACGTCCACGCCGGACGCGGCGCCGGCCGAGGTGAGGAGCGAGCCCTCGTCGACGAACAGCACGTCGGCGTCGAGCTCCACATCAGGGAACAGCCGCCGGAACAGCCCGGCCAGCTGCCAGTGCGTCGTCGCCCGGCGGCCGGCCAGCATCCCGGCCGCCGCCAGCACGAAGGCGCCCGTACAGATGGAGACGATCCGGGTGTCCGGGCCGATGGCCCGCAGGGCGTCGGCCACCGGGCCGGGGAGGTCGTCGACGACGCTCGTCAGCGCGAAGGGCGGGATGACCACGGTGTCGGCCGTACGCAGTGCCTCGGGGCCGTGCTCGACGGTGATCGAGAAGTCGGAGTTGCTGCGGACCGGCCGCCCGTCGACCGAGCAGGTCAGCACCTCGTACCGGCCCTCGGCGGAGCCGAACACCCGGCTGGGGATGCCGAGTTCGAAGGGGTAGACCCCGTCGAGGGCGAGGACGACGACCCGCTCCACGGGCCCGTCGTACGCAGGGCGCTCACGGCGACCGGGAGCCCCGGTCCGGGCGGGGCTCTCCCCGCAGGACGTCTGCAGCATGGCACGATCCTATCGGACAATGGCAATCATGCCATTTCATCGGCCGCCGAAGCGGAGCAGGCTGGTGCGCATGAGCACTGCGAACACGATGCGCGCGATCAGTCAGGACGTCCTCGGCGGACCCGAGGTCCTCAAGGAGGTGGAGCTGGAGATCCCGAAGCCGGGGCCGAGCGAAGTGCTGGTCCGGGTGCACGCGGCGGGCCTGAACCCGACCGACTGGAAGCACCGGGCGAACGGCGGCTTCCTGAAGAAGCCGCCGTTTGTCCTCGGCTGGGACGTCTCGGGCGTCGTCGAGGCCGTCGGTCTCGGCGTCACCGTCCACCGGCCCGGCGACGAGGTCTTCGGCATGCTGCCCTACCCGTTCGGCGCAGGGGCGCACGCCGAATACGTCACCGCGCCGGCGCGGGCCTTCGTCCGCAAGCCGGCCGAGGTCGACCACCCACAGGCGGCCGCCGTGCCGCTCGCCGCGCTGACCGCCTGGCAGGCACTGGTCGACACGGCGGACCTGCGGCCCGGGCAGCGGGTGCTGATCCATGCCGCGGCCGGCGGGGTGGGGCACCTGGCCGTGCAGATCGCCAAGGAGCGGGGGGCGTACGTGATCGGTACGGCCAGCTCGGGCAAGCACGAGTTCCTGCGGGGCCTCGGGGCGGACGAGCTGGTGGACTACCGGGAGACGGACTTCGCCGAGGCCGTGCGGGACGTCGACGTCGTCCTGGACACGGTCGGGGGCGACTACCGTTCGCGTTCGCTGCGGACACTGCGGCCCGGAGGGCTGCTGGTGTCGCTCTCGGTGTCCGGGTCCCCGGAGCTCGCCAAGGAAGCGCGGGGGCTCGGGGTGCGGGCGGTGGAGATGCTGGTGGAGGCCGACCAGGCCGGGATGGGCGCGGTCGCCGCACTGGTGGCCGCGGGGCGGCTGCGGGCCACGGTCGCGGAGGTGTTCCCGCTGGCCGAGGCGGCGAAGGCGCATGCGGCCGGGGACACCGGGCGGACCGTGGGGAAGCTGGTGCTCCAGGTGCGGTAGACCCCTTCGGTGCCCCGTGACATCCATGGTGATGTCACGGGGCATCCGGCGTTCCCGGTGCGGGACGCACCCGGAGTACGGCACATCCCTTAAAGGGCAGACATATGTCAACCGAACATGCTGGAATTCACTCTAACGAGGGTAACTTGCAGGGTGAGGGACAGTGGAGCGGCCTCCTGCCGTCCAAGGTCGGCTCTATGCTCGCGGCACGACGTCACCCTGGTCCCCGGTGACCTTGATGGAGGTGATGTCGTCGTGCGTGACAACTCCGGCCCGTACTCACCGCATCTGCGCGTCCACCAGGACCGCGGGCACGCCGTGCTGGAATTCCTCGGCGAGATCGACATTCTCGCCGCGCTGGACATCATCCCGGTCCTGGACGCGGTGACGGGCCGCCCGGGTGCCCGGGTCGTCCTGGATCTGCGGTCCGTCGAGTTCTTCGACTGCTCGGGCCTGCGTCTGCTGTACCGTGCCCGCCGCCGGGTCCTCGACCACGACGGGCAGATCCATCTGATCTGCACCCACCCGCTGACGCTGCGCATCCTGCGCGTGACCGAGCTCGCCGGCCTCATGCCGCCGCGGTCGAGCCTGGACGAGGCCCTGGGACACCCCGAAGCCGCCTCGGGGCTGTGGTGAGGAAGCCGTCGTGCGGGGAAGCCGTCGCGAAGGGGCGGTCTTCGCGGGCGACGGTCCGAAGTCACGCGGACCCGTGACCACGCCGGTCCCGCCGCGTTCGAGCCGTGCTCCCGCGGCCGCGGCACGCGCGCGGCCCCGCACCGCGGCCGTCCGGCCGCGGCATCCGCACGCCTGCGGCCGATCGGCCAACACGGCTGTCTGCCGCCGCATTTGGCGGGCACAAGGAAGGAGGAAGGAGGACGGTCCACATGACGACGTCCCTTGAACGCGTGCCCGGATGGGCGAAGATCGTGACCGCCGTCGTCCTGGTCCTGGTGGTGCTCTTCGCCGGTCTGCGGTGGAGCGTGCTGCCCGGACTGGGCGACGTGTTCCGCGAGGACACCCACGACCGGACGGGGCCAACGCTCCTCGAGTCCATCCAGGACATCAGCCGTTACGACGCCGCCTCGGGCAACTTCCAGGTGGTGGTGGATCTGGAGAAGGACACCAAGTACCTGCCGGACGCGGTCCGCGGCAAACGCACCCTGTACGTGGGCGCGGGAACCGTCGACTCCTACGTCGACCTCGGAAAGATCCGGGACGAGGACGTGAAGGTCGACAAGGACCGCACGTCGGCCGTGCTCAGGCTGCCCCACGCCGCCCTGGGCAAGCCCGCGCTCGACCCCGACCACTCGTACGCCGTCTCCAAGCAGCGCGGTCTCCTGGACCGGCTCGGCGACGTCTTCTCGGACAACCCGAACGACGAGCGGGCCGTCCAGCGCCTCGCCGCCAAGCACATCGGCGACGCCGCGAAGGACAGCGAGCTGACCGCCCGCGCGGAGGAGAACACCACCGGCATGCTCAAGGGCCTGCTCGGTTCGCTCGGCTTCAAGGAGGTACGCGTGACCTACGGGACCTGAGCCGCCGGACAGGACCGCGCCCGCGAGCAGCCCTGCGCTGCCCGCGGGCGCACTCACGTCGAGGGGGCACTGATGTCGAGGGGGCACGCACGCCGCAGGGGCGCGAGGCCGCCGGACCACCAAGTCCCCTTCCCAAGCCGCATCTTCGGGCGTTCAAAGGGTAAGCGGGTTCCACCGGACAGCAGTTCCAAACTGGAGGGTTCCATGACCCGCGCAGCGCTACCCCCCCGCACCACCTCTCGTCTCCGCTCCGCGGCGGACCCGAACACCACGAAGGCGTCCCCCCGTGCCGTCATGGCGCGCTTCCGCCGCGACAGGAAGACCGATCGCCCGTCCTCGAAGGCGCCGCGTGGACCCGGCCCGAAGCCACGCCGCGAGCCGTCCTCGAAGGCGGCCCGCGAGCGGCGCCGGCCGCCCCTCGTCGTGCGCCTGCTCGTCATGCTCCTCGCCCTCGCAGCCATGGTGGCCTTCGCCGCCGTCCTGGCCAAGCTCACGCTCCAGCCCTCACCGGCCTCCGAGGCACTGACGCACAACAACACCCACCCGGGCCGCTCACTGCGCGCCTACCTGGACCAGCCGGAGCTGCGGGACGCGGTCAAGCAGGTCGGCGGCAACATCCTCCTCGGCATCCCCTTCGGCGTGCTGCTGCCCCTTCTGGTGCCCGGGACGCGCGGCATCCTGCGGGTGACCCTGCTGACCGCCACGGCGATGCTCCTGGTCGAGGTGGTGCAGGGGATGTTCATCACCGGACGCGCCTTCGACATCGACGACGTCATCCTCAACACCTCCGGCGCGCTGATCGGATACCTGCTCCTCGGCCGGCGGATGAGCCGCGCGGTGCACCCACGGCGACGGGACCGCAAGGCCGAGGCCTGAGTCCGCCCGGGGGGGGTGGCGACGGGTTCGCCGGGGTGTGAACGGCTGGTCTGTACCAGAGTCTTGACGCGCCCTTACTTCACTTCTTAAATCAAGAGTCGAAGCGCGCACCCCCCCACCTCAGTCGGCTCCTCCCCCACGGGACCGCCGTACGGAAGGGAGAGTCGTGGACACACCACGCCTGCTCCGCAGATGCCTCGTCGCCGCCCTGTCCGCCGTACTCGTCGGATCCGCCGCGGTCGGACCCGCGCAGGCGGATTCCGTCCGAGCGGATTCCGTCCGGACGGACGTCACGCGAGCGGCCCCCGCACCCGGTGCCGCCGCGGCGGTGACGTTCCAGGACACCTTCGACGGTCCCGCCGGTTCGGCCGTCAACTCCTCGAAGTGGCAGGTCGAGACCGGCGACAACGTCAGCAACCACGAGCGGCAGTACTACACGGCCGGCAACAACAACGCGAAGCTCGACGGCCAGGGCCACCTGGTCATCGAGGCCCGCCGCGAGAACCCAAACAACTACCAGTGCTGGTACGGGCGTTGCGAGTACACCTCGGCCCGGCTCAACACCTCCGGCAAGTTCACCACCACCTACGGCCGGGTCGAGGCCCGGCTCAAGGTGCCGCGCGGGCAGGGCATGTGGCCCGCCTTCTGGATGCTGGGCAACGACATCGGACAGGTCGGCTGGCCCAACTCGGGCGAGATCGACGTCATGGAGAACGTCGGCTTCGAGCCCGGGACCGTGCACGGCACCCTGCACGGCCCGGGGTACTCCGGCTCCGGCGGCATCGGCGCCGGCTACTCGCTGCCCGGCGGCCAGGCCTTCGCCGACGCCTTCCACACCTTCGCCGTCGACTGGTCGCCCGAGGCGGTCACCTGGTCCGTGGACGGCACGGTCTACCAGCGGCGCACCCCCGCCGACCTGGGCGGCAAACAGTGGGTGTTCAACAAGCCGTTCTTCCTGATCCTCAACCTCGCGGTGGGCGGTTACTGGCCGGGCGACCCGGACGGCTCGACCCCCTTCCCCTCGCAGCTCGTCGTGGACGAGGTGAAGGTGACGACGGGCGACAGCTCCGGAGGCGGCTCGGCCCTCAGGGGGCTCGCGGGCAAGTGCGTCGACGTGGCGGGGGCGAATCCCGCCAACGGCACGCCCGTCCAGCTCTACGACTGCAACGGCACGGCGGCCCAGCAGTGGAGCGTGGGCGCGGACGGCACGATCCGGGCGCTGGGCAAGTGCCTGGACGCCGCCGGCGGTGGCACGGCGGACGGCACGCCCGTCCAGCTCTGGGACTGTGCGGGCGTGCCCGCCCAGCGGTGGACGGTGACCGGGGCCCGCGACATCGTGAACCCCCAGGCGAACAAGTGCCTGGACGTGACGGGCAACAACTCCGCCAACGGCACCCGGCTGCAGCTGTGGACCTGCACGGGCGCGGCCAACCAGAAGTGGACGGTCGGCTGACGGAGCCGGCAAGGCCGACAGGACAGCGCTCCTGAGCAGCACAGCACAGCACCAAGGATCAGCCGGTCGGCGCGGAGGGCCGGCTGCGAGGAGCCCGGCCGGGGCCACCCGGCCGGGCTCCTCCCGTACGCGCCCCGCCGGCCGCCGTGCGGAGTGGGCCGGGCTGGACCACGCTGGAGGCACAGATCCGGAATCGGGCGGCCCTCCCGCGCGTACCGGCCCGCCGGCGCGGTACCCGGGGATCAAGGACAGCACGACACAGCACGACGAAGGGACAGCGTATGGAGCGGGCGGCCGTGTTCGACGTGGACGGCACTCTCGTCGACACCAACCACCTCCATGTGACGGCCTGGTGGGAGGCGTTCCGGCAGGCCGGGCACAGGGTGTCGATGCACGCCGTCCACCGGGCGGTGGGCCTCGGCTCCGACGACCTGATCGCCCACCTGCTGGGCGAGGACCGGGACCCGGCGCAGGACGACACGATCAGCGCCGCCCACAAGGCCCTCTACGGCACGTACTACGAACGGCTGCCCGCGCTGCCGGAGGCGGCAGACCTGCTGCGGCGCCTGGACCGCGACGGCTGGGCCGTCGTGCTCGCCACCTCCGCCGGCGGACCGGAGCTGGCGGCGCTGCGCCGGGCCATCGACGCCGACGACGTCATCAGGGCGACGGCGAGCTCCGACGACGTCGAGGAGGGGAAGCCCGCGCCGGAACCGGTGCGGCACGCCCTGGAGCTCGTCGGGGCCGCCGCCGAGCACTCGGTCTTCGTCGGTGACACGGTCTGGGACATGCGCGCGGGCTCCCGGGCGGGGGTCCGCTGTGTGGGGGTGCTGTGCGGCGGCATCCCGCGGGGAGACCTGGAGGAGGCCGGGGCGAGCGCCGTCTACCGGGATCCGGCCCATCTCCTGGCGTCCCTGTCCGGCAGCCCGCTGGCGGCCGGGGGCCGGGCCGGCGTCCCCGCCGCGGACGGACCGTGACGTACGTCACGGTCCACACCTCCCCGACCTGGGAACACTCGCCAGTAGTTTCCCGTTAAATCAGCTGTGGGTGCGGATGGGACAGTGTCCCCGGGCCTCACCTTCCGCCCACAGGGAAGATCGTTCGGCTGAAGCCCTGTGGAGCACACCGCCGAGAGGCGACCGCCATCCGTGGCCACCCACAGACGGCCCCGACCGCGATTCCCCCGTCCGGTCGGGGCCTTTCCCGTTCCCTCGGCGCGGCACCGGCCCGCCTTGACTTCGAGTGCGCTCCCATCCGTAACGTCGGCCGTATGACCACTGCACAGCACAAGATCGGTTCGGGCTTCGGCCGCCGGAGCACCGCGGACGACGTACTCGCCGGCATCGACCTCACGGGACGGCTGGCCGTCGTCACCGGCGGCTACTCGGGGCTCGGTCTGGAGACGACACGCGCCCTCGTCAGGGCGGGCGCCCGGGTCGTCGTACCCGCGCGGCGCCGCGCGGCCGCCGAGGAGGCGGTCGCCGGTGCCGAGGGCGTCGAGGTGGACGAGCTGGACCTCGGCGACCTGGACAGCGTCCGGGCGTTCGCCGACCGGTTCCTCGCCTCGGGCCGCACCATCGACCTCCTCATTGACAGCGCCGCGGTCATGGCCTGCCCCGAGACCCGGGTCGGCCCCGGCTGGGAGGCCCAGTTCGCGATCAACCACCTGGGCCACTTCGCGCTGGCCAACCGGCTCTGGCCGGCGCTCGCCGCGGGCGGCGCGCGGGTCGTCTCCGTCTCCTCGACCGGCCACCACGCCTCGGACATCCGCTGGGACGACCCGCACTGGAAGCGCGACGCCTACGACAAGTGGGCGGCCTACGGACAGGCGAAGACGGCCAACGCGCTGTTCGCCGTCCAGCTCGACGTCCTGGGCAGGGACTCCGGCGTACGGGCCTTCTCGGTGCATCCCGGCGGCATCCTCACACCCCTCCAGCGGCACCTGCCCCGGGAGGAGATGATGGAGCGCGGCTGGATCGACGAGAACGGCGCCCTGCTCGTCCCCGAGGCCTTCAAGACCCCGGAGCAGGGCGCGGCCACCCAGGTGTGGGCGGCGACCTCGCCGCGGCTGTCCGGCATGGGCGGCGTCTACTGCGAGGACTGCGACATCGCCGAGGTCGCCGTGCCCGACGGCGAGCGGGTGGGCGTGCGCGCGTACGCGGTCGACCCGGCGTCGGCGGCCCGGCTGTGGGCCCTGTCCGCGGAACTCACCGGCGTCGACGCCTTCGCCTAGACCCTCCGCGTCCGCCCGCCCGGACGGCCGGGCGGGCGGACGCGGAGGCGGGCGGGCGGACCGGCGGCTCAGGCGGGGGACTCCTGCGGTTCCGGGTCCTCGGGGTGGACGGTGCTCGTGCCCGGGTCGCCCTGCCGCCCCGTGCCCGCCTCGTCCGTGTCGGGTACGCGGGCGCCGGACGCGCCACTGTCCGGGCGGGCCCGCGCACCCGGCTCCGGCCCCTTCCCGTTCCCGCCGGACTCCTCGCCCTGTCCCGAGCCCTCGTCCTGCTCGAAGCCGGGCGGTGTGACGACGTCCCAGGGGTCCTCGCCCTCCTGGACCTGCTGGTCCGGCAGGTCCCGGGGGACGGGTCCGTCGTTCTCCTCGGGCGTCGTCCTGGTCCCGTACTCACTCACGGTGCGCTCCCCTCCTCGTCGGGCGGAAATGCCTCGTCGGCAAGGGTGCGGGTACCTGCCGGAAGGCCCCGTCAAACCCCTCCGCCCGCCCCGCGCTCCTCAGTGCGGGGCCCGCTCCTCCAGTGCCGTGCGCCAGGCCGGCGGCGGGGTGTCCCCCGGCCCCGGCCCCGTGCCCGCGCGCCGGCCGCCGCGTGCGAAGAAGTCGGCCAGCGGCAGGATCGCCGCGCCGACCGTGACCGCGTCGGGGCCGAGGGCTCCGAGTTCGATGGTGACCCGCTCGGCGGGGTGACGCAGCGCGTACGAGACGGCGTGGGCGCGGACGGCGGGCAGGAAGCGGGAGCCCAGCTGGAGCCCGGCCCAGCCGCCGATCAGGATGCGTTCCGGCTGGAAGAGGTTGATCAGGTCGGACAGGCCCGCGCCCAGGTACTCGGCCGTCTCCTCCAGCACGGCCAGCGCCACCGGGTCGGCGGCCGTTCCGCCGCCGGGAGCACCGGTCGGCGTACCGCCCGGCACCGCGGCGGGTGCGTCGTCGGGGACGGCGCCCCCCGCCGGATAGGCGGCCGCCAGCATGGCGGTGAGCGCCGTCTCCTCGTCGACGCCCTTGGGCGGCCGTCCTCCCGCCTCCTCCCAGCGTTCGAGCAGCGCCTCGGCCCCGGCGTACGCCTCCAGGCAGCCGAGCGCACCGCAGCGGCAGCGGCGCCCCCTGACCCGTACCGTCAGATGGCCCCACTCCACGGCCCGGCCCAGTTCCACGTCGTCCGAGACGAGGCTGGCGCCGACGCCCGAGCCGAAGAGGACCACGACCGCGTTGCGCGCGCCGCGTCCGGCGCCGAACCACATCTCGGCCTGGCCGAGGGTCTTGGCGCCGTTGTCGGTGAAGTACGGGACGGAGTCCGGCAGTCCGCAGGCGGCGCGGAGCAGGGACTCCAGCGGGACGGACGGCCAGCCGATGGTCTGGCCGTGCACCACGGCGCCCTCGGCCGCGGTGCGTTCCACGATGCCGGGGACGCCGATGCCGACACCGAGCAGTTGTTCGGCGGCGATGCCGGCCGTGGCCAGGACCTCCGCGACGCCGTCCCGGATGTGGCCCACGATGACACCGACGTCGTAGTCCTGGTGCTCCAGCGCCCTGTCGGTGCGGGCGAGTTCGGTCAGGGCCAGGTCGAAGAGCTCGACGCGGACGCGGGTCTCGCCGACGTCCACACCGATCATGTGACCGCTGGCGGGCGCGACCCGGAGCAGGGTGCGGGGGCGGCCGCCGTCGGAGTCGACGCTGCCCGCCTCCTCCACCAGGCCCTCCGCGACGAGCTCCGCGACGACGTTGCTGATGGAGCCGGAACTCAGTCCGGTGGCCGGACCGAGTTCGAACCGGCTCATCGGCCCGTCGAAGTAGAGCCGCCTGAGCACCGCTGTGCGATTGCCCCGTCGCAGGTCACGCACTGTGCGCCCGTTCCGCCCCGCCATGTGGTTCCTTCCCGCCGGACCCCCGACCTGCAAGATACCGCTGCGCCAACCCTTGACGCGACTTTCTTACGGGTCTTAACTCACGTTCTAAATTAAGTCGTGAGGGTCGTTCGGGAAGTGAACGCACGATGCCTCCCGCTTTCCCTCAGGAAGGGACGCCTGACGTCATGCGCAGAACCCGAGCCGCTGCCGCGAGCGCGGTCACTGTCTCACTGCTGGCCGCCGCGACCGCTTGCGGTGGTGGCTCGTCGACGGACGGCGGGTCCAACGACTCGCCGAAGACGCTCACCTACTGGGCCTCCAACCAGGGCGCGAGCATCGAGGCCGACAAGAAGATCCTCACGCCCGAGCTGAAGAAGTTCGAGAAGCAGACCGGCATCAAGGTCAAGCTGGAGGTGGTCCCCTGGTCGGACCTCCTCAACCGCATCCTCGCCGCGACGACCTCGGGCCAGGGCCCGGACGTCCTCAACATCGGCAACACCTGGTCCGCCTCGCTGCAGGCGACGGGCGCCCTGCTGCCGTGGGACGCCAAGAACTTCGCCACGATCGGCGGCAAGGACCGGTTCGTCGAGTCGGCGCTCGGCTCGGCGGGCGCGACCGGCTCCGACCCGGCGGCGGTGCCGCTGTACTCGATGGCGTACGCGCTCTACTACAACAAGAAGATGTTCGAGGACGCGGGGATCTCCGGGCCGCCCGCGACCTGGGATGACCTGGTCGCCGACGGGAAGAAGATCTCCAAGGACGGCAAGTGGGCGCTGGGCGCCGAGGGTTCGAACCTGTCGGAGAACATCCACCACGTCTTCGTCCTCGCCAAGCAGCACGGCGCCGACTTCTTCGACGCCGACGGCAAGCCCGACTTCACCTCCGACGGGGCGGTGGCGGCGGTCAAGCAGTACGTCGACCTGATGGGCAAGGACAAGGTCGTCGCGCCCGGCAACGCCGAGTACGCGCAGAACCAGTCCCTCCAGGACTTCGCCAAGGACAAGACGGCGATGGTGATGTGGCAGACCGCCGCCACCACGCTCAAGGCCCACGGCATGAGCGACGACGAGTGGGGCGTCGCGCCGGTGCCGGTCCAGTCCGGCACGCCGGGCGCCGACACGGCCGTCAACTCCATGGTGGCGGGCATCAACATGGCCGTCTTCAAGAACACCGACAACATCGGCGGCGCCCAGAAGTTCGTGAAGTTCATGACGAGCGACGCCGAGCAGAAACTGCTCAACAAGACCTACGGGTCCATCCCCCCGGTCAAGGCGGCCCAGGAGGACCCCGCGTTCGACACACCTGCCCTGAAGGTCATCCGGGACACCCTCGCCAAGAGCGCGGCCCCGCTGCCCCAGGTGCCGAACGAGTCGCAGTTCGAGACGGCGGTCGGCACGGCGGTGAAGGAGCTCCTCGCGGACGCGGCGGCCGGCCGGCCGGCGACCACGGCCTCCGTCAAGGAGAAGCTCGACGAGGCCCAGCAGCAGATGCCGAAGAAGTGAGCGCTCGATGACCGTGACCGCACAGCCCGCGGTCGGTAAGGAAGCACCGCCCGGTGCGCCGGCGCCCACCCCGCGCCGCCGCACCGGGCGGGTACGCCGGAACGTCCTGCCGTATCTGCTCCTGCTGCCCGCCCTGCTCCTCGAACTCCTCGTCCACCTGGTGCCGATGGTCATCGGCATCGTCATGAGCTTCAAGGAGCTCACGCAGTTCTACATCCGTGACTGGGGCGCCGCGCCCTGGGCCGCGTTCGACAACTACACCGTGTCCGTGGATTTCGACGCGCCCATCGGCAAGGCGCTGCTCCACTCGTTCTTCGTCACCTGCGCGTTCACCGTGCTGTCCGTCGGCCTGTGCTGGCTGCTCGGCACGACGGCCGCGGTGTACATGCAGGAGAACTTCCGCGGCCGGGGCTTCCTGCGGGCGGTGTTCCTCGTCCCGTACGCGCTTCCGGTGTACGCGGCCGTCATCACCTGGGCCTTCATGTTCCAGCGGGACAACGGCCTGGTGAACCACGTGCTGCACGACCAGCTGGGTCTCACCGACAGCCCGTCCTTCTGGCTGATCGGCGACAACAGCTTCGTCGCGCTGCTCGTCGTGTCGGTGTGGAAGGGCTGGCCGTTCGCCTTCCTCATCGTGATGGCCGGCCTGCAGAACATCCCCAGGGAGCTGTACGAGGCGGCGTCCATCGACGGCGCCGGGATGCTCCAGCAGCTGCGCCGCATCACGCTGCCGTCGCTGCGCCCGGTCAACCAGGTGCTGGTCCTGGTGCTCTTCCTGTGGACGTTCAACGACTTCAACACGCCCTACGTGCTGTTCGGCAGGGCGGCGCCGGAAGCCGCCGACCTGATCTCGATCCACATCTACCAGTCGTCGTTCGTGACGTGGAACTTCGGGGCGGGTTCGGCGATGTCCGTGCTGCTCCTGCTGTTCCTGCTGGTCGTGACGGGCGTCTACCTCGTCCTGACCTCACGCGGACGGAGGGCCGCCGATGCCTAGGACCACGATGCCCAGGACCCCGATGACGGCGCCGCGCTCGCCGATGGCCGCGCCGCGCTCCTTCGTCTGGTCGCGCCGGATCTTCCTCACCCTGCTCACCGGTTTCGTCCTGCTGCCGGTGTACGTGATGCTGTCCAGCTCCCTCAAGCCGCTGGAGGACGTGTCGGGCGAGTTCCGCTGGATCCCCAGCGGGCTCACGATCCGCCCCTACATCGACATCTGGTCGACGGTCCCGCTGGCGAAGTACTTCGTCAACTCGCTGATCGTGGCGGGCGCGGCGACGGTCCTCTCGGTGGCGATCGCGATCTTCGCGGCGTACGGGGTGAGCCGCTACCGCTTCCGCGGCAAGCGCCTGTTCACCGTGACCGTGCTGTCCACCCAGATGTTCCCCGGGATCCTCTTCCTGCTCCCGCTGTTCCTGATCTACGTGAACATCGGCGACGCCACCGGCATCGCGCTCTTCGGCTCGCGGCTCGGCCTGATCCTCACGTACCTGACGTTCTCGCTGCCGTTCTCGATCTGGATGCTGATCGGGTACTTCGAGTCGGTGCCGCGCGACCTCGACGAGGCCGCGATGGTGGACGGCTGCGGGCCGCTCGGCGCGCTCTTCCGGGTCGTGGTGCCCGCCGCGGTCCCCGGGATCGTCGCCGTCGCGGTGTACGCGTTCATGACGGCGTGGGGCGAGGTGCTGTTCGCGTCCGTGATGACCAACGACACCACCCGTACGCTCGCCGTCGGCCTGCAGGGCTACGCCACCCAGAACGACGTGTACTGGAACCAGGTCATGGCCGCCTCACTCGTGGTGAGCGTGCCCGTGGTCGCCGGGTTCCTGCTGCTCCAGCGCTATCTGGTCGCCGGACTGACCGCCGGGGCCGTCAAGTGACCACACTCCGCCTACCGCCCGACTCCCCCCGTTCCGAGAGGACCTCTGTGACCATCGATCTCGCCGCTCTCCCCCAGGACTTCCTGTGGGGCACGGCCACCTCGGCGTACCAGATCGAGGGCGCGGTGGCCGAGGACGGCCGTTCGCCCTCCATCTGGGACACGTTCTCGCACACTCCGGGGAAGGTCGACGGCGACGACCACGGGGACACGGCCTGCGACCACTACCACCGGTGGCGCGAGGACATCGGCCTGATGAAGGAGCTGGGCACCAACGCCTACCGGCTGTCGGTCGCCTGGCCGCGGGTCGTGCCGGGCGGCGACGGCCCGGTCAACGGCAAGGGGCTGGACTTCTACGACGCGCTGGTCGACGGCCTGCTGGAGGCGGGCATCACCCCGTCGGTCACCCTCTACCACTGGGACCTGCCGCAGGTGCTCCAGGACCGGGGCGGCTGGTCCGAGCGCGACACCGCGTACCACCTGGCGGCGTACGCGGCGGTCGTGGCCGAACGCCTCGGCGACCGCGTCCAGCACTGGACGACCCTCAACGAGCCGCTGTGCTCGGCCTGGATCGGCCATCTGGAGGGCCGGATGGCGCCGGGCCTGACCGACCTCCCGACGGCGGTCCGCGCCTCCTACCACCTGCTCCTCGGCCACGGCCTCGCCACCCAGGCGATCCGCGCCGCGGCCCCCGGCGCCCAGGTCGGCATCGTCAACAACCTGTCCTCCGTCGTGGCCGCCACCGACCGCCCCGAGGACATCGCGGCGGCCCGGCGCATGGACGGGCACACCAACCGCTGGTGGCTCGACCCGGTCCACGGCCGCGGCTTCCCGGCGGACATGCGCGAGGTGTACGGCGTCGAACTCCCGGAGCGGGCAGGGGACCTGGCGACCATGGCCCAGCCGCTGGACTGGCTGGGACTGAACTACTACTTCCCGTCGGCCGTCGCGGACGACCCGACGGGCCCGGCCCCGTACGCGGCCGACGTCCGCCGTCACGGCGTACCGCGCACGGCCATGGACTGGGAGGTCGACGCGGCCGGCATCGAGAGCCTGCTGCTGCGCCTGACGGACGAGTACGGCGCCCGCAGGCTGTACGTCACCGAGAACGGCTCCGCCTATCCGGACGTCGTACGCCCGGACGGCACGGTCGACGACCCCGAGCGCGCCCGGTACCTCGAACAGCACCTGGCGGCGTGCGCCTCGGCGGTCCGCAAGGGAGCGCCGCTCGCGGGCTACTTCGCGTGGTCGCTGCTGGACAACTTCGAGTGGGCGTACGGCTACGACAAGCGGTTCGGCCTCGTCCACGTCGACTACCGGACGCAGCGGCGCACGGTGAAGGGCAGCGGGCGCCGTTACGCGGAGATCATCCGCGAACACGGCGGGAGCGGACGGCAGGCCGCCTGACCCTCACCGGACCGACCGGTCCAGCTCGTCGAGGGCGGCGAGGAGCTCCGGGGCCACCGTGTCCCGGAGCCACGCACCGGCTGCCGTCGTCGAGGACGAGCTCCTCGCCGCTGTTGTACGCCCCTCGCCGGGCGCCCGGCAGGGGACGGGCCTTGCCGGGACCCCGGCCGCCTCCAGAACCCGCCCGGCCCTTTCCTCCGACGCGATCCCGCCTCTCGTCATGAGGGCCCAGGCCACGGATTCCGCCCCCGGGGGGCGCGGGGAACTGCGCGACCGGCCCCCACGGACCCCGCCCCAGAGCCCGGGAAAGGGCCGAGCGCCTAAGCTCCACGCATGGAACAGAGCGAGATCATCCTCCGAGCGATCGGCGTCCTGACCGAGACCCAGGAAATGGTGCGCCGGCTCAACGAGGAGACCACGGTCGACATAGACGCCGGCGAGGCCCAGCTGGGCAGGCTCGTCACCGAGGTCTTCCCGTCGGTCGAGGTCCCCGGCGACGCCACTCCCGCCGAGGCCGGCCAAGCGGTCGTCGACGCCCTGATGCCCGCGGCCATCTCCCTCGTGGGCGCGTTCGCCTTCCTGTTCTCGGAACTCGCCGACATCCACGACACGGGCCGCTCCGAGATCAAGAGCACCGAACTCCTGCGCGCCCTCGCCCTGCGCCTGTCCGACACGGACTCGAACGCGGGTCCGGAGACGGACCCCCGCCCGGACGGCGACGCGTGACCGCTGCCCGGTAGCCACCGACCGGGCGGGTCATCTGCGGAGCTGCATCCTCCGGATGTGTTCGGCGCAGCCCTCGAACGGGAAGTGGCCAAAGATGCAAGATGTACGTGAGATGTGGGCCGCCGGCGCCGCCCAGGTGGCGAAGTGGCGCCAGGAGCCCGTGATCGTCCAGTCCGTCCGATCGGCGGCGGCCGCCACGCTGGCGTACGTGGTCGCCCTGCACCTCAGCCCGGAAGCCGCGCCGCTCACCGCTCCGCTGACCGCGCTCCTCGTCGTCCAGGTCACCCTCTACTCCACCCTCACCACCGGGGTACGGCGGGTGAACTCCGTGGTCGCCGGGGTCCTCGTCGCCATCGGTTTCAGCGCCCTGGTGGGGCTGACCTGGTGGAGCCTCGGACTGCTCATCCTGGCCTCGCTGGCCGTCGGCCATCTGGTGCGGGTCAGCGAGTTCGTGCCCGAGGTGGCGATCAGCGCCATGCTGGTCCTCGGCGTCACCCGCCACGGCGACACGGCCTGGGCCCGCATCCTGGAGACGGTGATCGGCGCCGTGGTCGGACTCGGCTGCAATCTGCTCTTCGCTCCCCCGGTGTGGGTCGGCGCCGCCGGTGAGTCCATCGAGGACCTGGCCCGCCGGATGCGGCGGCTGATGCGGCGCGTCGGCGAGGAGGCGGCCGGCCGCACACCGGTGGCCGTCGCCGCCGAACGGCTGCACGAGGCGCGCCGGCTCGACCACGACATCGTCGACGTGGACGCGGCCCTCAAACAGGCCGAGGACAGCCTGCGGCTCAATCCGCGTGTACGGGAAGGGCTGCTGCACCGGGTCGTCCTGCGTACCGGCCTCGACACGCTGGAGATCTGCACGGTGGTCCTGCGGGTGCTCACGCGCACCCTGACCGATCTCGCCAAGGAGCGCGAGCCCGAGCCGCTGTTCGAGCCGCACGTCGGAGCGACGTTCGAGCAGCTGCTGTCCGAGGTCGGCGATGCCGTGGTCAGCTTCGCGGTCCTGGTCACCACCGACGTCAGCCGCAGCGCCGAGTCGGCCGAGTCGCGGCTCGCCTCGGAGCTGGCCGCCGCGACGGCCACCCGCGAGAAGCTGGCCCAGCTGCTGCTGGCGGAGGTGCAGCGGGACGCACGCCAGTGGCAGTTGTACGGCGCCATGGTCACCGAGGTCACCCGGATCCTCGACGAACTCGACATGGAGCACCGCTCCCGTCGGCTGCTGGAGGAACTGGACCGCTGCACGCGCGAACAGCGCGAGCGCATGCCCCGGCTGGACCGCCTGAACCGGCGTCTGCGCTCCGCCCGGGGTGACAAGCGGGCCACCGCGGGGCGCGGCAGGTGACGCTCCGCCGCCCCGTCAGCCCTCGCTCTCCGTGCGCTGGCGCCGCGACGTCCGCGGGCAGGCGGCCAGGCCGGCCTGGGTGAGCAGGACGTGCATGCGCTCGGTGAGCTGTCCGACGTCGTCCGCCGGGCGGTGGAAGGGCAGGCGTACGTCACCGTGGCCGCGGACGCGCTCGATGCGCAGCGTCAGCCCGTGGCGGTCCACGGCGAGCGGCTGCACCCGTACGGCGCCGTGCAGGCTGTCCGGTTCGACGAGGCGGGTCAGCCGCTCGACGGCGTCCGGGTGGGCGTCCGCGAGATGGGTCAGCAGCTGCGCCTCGGCGAGGACCAGCGGGTCGGGCTCGGCGGCGGCGTACTCGTCGAGGTCGACGACGACCGCCCCGCCGGGCTCGCGCAGCACGGCACGGGTCGGACGGAACGTCAGGTGTTCGTCCTCGGGCGTGAACCAGCCCGCCATCCAGAGGCGGGCGCGGATGCGCTGACGCACGGGGACGGGCGAGACGTCGGCGAACTCCAGGACGGCGGACGGCTCTCCGCGCGGCGCGCAGATCGCGGCCGTGGTGAGCGTGCTGTCGTCCGGCAGGTGCAGCAGCACCCGGCCGTCCCCCGCGACGGTGTGTACGCCGATGAACTCCTCCCGGCCGCCTTCCGCGGTCACCGCGCAGGACCATGCCGCGGCAAGTACCGACCTGGCACGTTGCGCCGTGGCCGGTGCGGCCGTCCAGCTGTGACGGTCACCCATCCCGAACCTCCCTTAGGTAAGCCTTGCCTAACCTACCGAAGTTCGGGGTGTACGCCAACCGGGCGGCGCCGGTCACGGCACCTCTGCCGTTCCCGGTTCACGCCGTCCAGTGGGCGGGGCGGGTGAACGACTCCGGGAGCCGGGTGCCCGCGCTGCCCCGGGCGGCGTCGAGCTGCGGCTGGGTGAGGAAGAGGGCGCCGGTCAGGTCGGCGTCCGTGAGATCGGCGTCGCGCAGGTCGGCGCCGATCAGCTCCGCGCCCCGCAGGTCGGCGCCCGTCAGGTCGGCGGCGATGAGGTACGCGCCGCGCAGGTTCGCGCCGCGCAGGTCGGCGCCCCTGAGCCGGGCGCCCATCAGGTCGGCACCCCGGCGGTCCTTCTTCTTGCCGTTCTTGCCGTTCTTCCCCTTTTTTCCGTTCTTCTCGTTCCCGCTCTGGGCGAGACCGGCACGGGACAGTTCGCCGGCGCGCAGCAGCAGGGCGTTGACGTCCTGGCGGACCGCCGCCACGTCCAGCTCGGCGAGTTCCTCCGGGGGTCGGCGGGTGAGCGCCTCGGTCCGGTCGAGCGCGCGGCGCAGCTCGGGGTGGAGCGGCAGGGCCGCGGGCAGGGCGAGCGCCTCGGTGAGGTACCAGAGCAGTTCCTGCAGATGGCGTACGGTCCGGAACACGTCGAACATCAGACGGGCCTCGTCCCCGGGGCGCGAGCGCCAGTCCTCGCCGCCGAAGGTGACCTGCGAGACCTTCTGGCCGGCGCCGAAGCAGTCGTAGACCGTGCAGCCGTTGAAGCCGCGCTGCCGCAGTTCCGTGTGGATGCCGCAGCCGAAGTCCGTCCGGAGGTTGCGGCACGGGCTGCCGGCGGCCTTGTCGACCGCGAAGTCCGCCGAGGCGGCGAAGGGCAGCGCGACACAGCACAGCCCGAAGCACCGGGCACAGTCCGCCTTCAGCTCGGTGCGGGCGGGCGCGGCGCCGCCGGGTTCGTCTCGCATGCCTCCCACCCTACGCAGCGCGCGCCCGTACCGGCCGGGGGGTCCGTCCGGGGCCGGCCGGCCCCGGCCTACGCCATGTCGCAGAGCATCGCCAGGTTGCTCACCAGCAGGCCGCCGTCGACCGGGAGGGTCACCCCGGTGATCCAGGACGCGTCCGCCGAGGCGAGGAAGGCGACGGCGGACGCGATGTCGGCGGGCTCGCCCACCCGCCCCGGCGGGTAGTGGGCGGCGGCGCGTTCGAGGAACCCGCCCCGGCCGTCCCGGGCGCCGGTGCGGCCTTCGCCGCGCTGTACGCGTGGGAGCCGAAGTGCCGCTCGGCGTCGACCGAGCCGATGCCGACGATCGCGCCCCGCCCGCCGGCCGCCGTCAGGTGCGGCAGGGCGGCACGCACGCAGCGGCAGGCGCCGCGCAACGTGATCTCGAAGTCCTCGTACCAGGGGCCGTCCTCGTGCTCGTCGAAGGACGCGGGGCCGGTGTGGCACGCGTAGGCGTTGTCGACCAGGACGTCGAGTCCCCCGAAGGAGTCCACCGCGGCCGTGACGAGTACTCCGTAACCGGTGAATCGTGTCATGGGATCAGCCCAGGAGTGGTTTTCGGGTGCGGGCCCGTCGCGGCCGGTCGCGCGGTTCCCCGCACCCCCGGAGGGCTCCCCCACGGGGCGCTCAGGCCTCGTCCCTCGCCAGTGCCAGCAGGCGGTCCAGGACCCGGGGGCCGCCCGCCCGCACGCCGTCGTGTTCGAACTCGTCCGTCACGTAGGTGCGCAGACCACGGATCGTGCGGGCCGTCCGCAGGGCGTGGGCGGTGTCGACGTACATGTCGTCGTGGTAGACGGCCGCGGCGACGGGGACCTCGTTGGCGGCGAGGCGGTCGGGGTGGTAGAGGACGGGCCAGTCGGTGCGTTCGGCGAGGAGGTCGGCCGTCTCGCGCAGCGGGCGCAGGGCCGGGTCGCAGTCGAAGGTCCAGGGGTGGACGGACTCGCCGGTGAACAGGAGCGGACCGTCGCCCGCGAGGGTCTTGGCCGCGTCGAACTGGGGGAAGTCGGCGCGCACCCGCTCGGCGGACCAGGCGGTGGGACGCTCGCCCTGGGCGTAGCAGGCCTCGTGGACCAGCGCGTACAGGGGATGTCCGGCGAAGGACAGGAGGGACTGGACGTCCTCCTGGAAGGCGTCGGAGAGGGCCGGGCCCTGTGCGGTGCGGACGAAGGCGTTCTCCAGGAGGTAGTGCAGCCGGTGGCTGCCCTCGCCGCCGCCGAGGAGGATGCCCAGGGACTGGAAGGCCTCGACGGTGAGCCGGTAACCGCCGTTCAGGACGGGCTCGTTGAGCAGGACGTACTCGGCGATCCGCCGGGCCCGCTCGACGTCCTGGGGGTAACGCGCGTAGTGCGCGGCGACCTTGCGCTCGATACGCGGGTAGGCGGCCCGGTAGACGTCGTCGGCGTGGCCGTCGAGGGTGGGCAGTCCGCCGGTGATCAGGGCCGCGTCGAGGCCCTCGGGCGCGGTGGAGAGGTAATGGGTCGCGCAGAAGCCGCCGAAGCTCTGGCCGAGCACGGTCCAGGGGGCGCCGCCCGTGACCGCCGGGCGGATCGCCTCGCAGTCGCGGACGATGGAGTCCGCGCGGAACAGCGCCAGGTAGTCGGCCTGTTCGCGGGGGCCGCCGCGCAGCGGGAGCGTCTGCCGGTTGGCGGGCGTGGAACTGCCGGTGCCGCGCTGGTCGAGGAGCAGGACGCGGTAGTCCTCCAGGGCGCGGCCGAGCCAGGCCTGTCTGCCGACGAAGCGGTTGGCGCCGAAGCCGGGGCCGCCCTGGAGGTAGATCAGCCAGGGCAGGTCCCGGTCCACCCGGTCGCTCGCGACCACTTCACGGGCGTACAGCTCGATCGTCTCGCCCGTGGGGGCGTCGTGGTCGAGCGGCACAGTGAACCGGCGGTCACGCAGGACGACACCGGGCTGACGGTAAGTGGCACTCAAAAGGGGCTCCCGAGACGGATGGATTCCTGATCGCGAACCAGTTCAGCACAAGTTCTCCGGCGGGCCGAGGCCGGGGATCAAGAAAACCGTACTGACCGGCCGATCAGACTGCCGCCCGTGACCGTACTGAACAACCGCTCAGCAGGGACCGCCGCCCGGCCGGTCCGCCCAACCGGTCAGCGGGGCGGGAGACTTGAGCGCCGGACCACCAGTTCCGGCTGGAGCACCACGCGCCGGTGCTGGTGCGGGGTGGGGGCCGTCTCCGCCTCGGTCTCCTCGAGGAGGAGTTCCGAGGCGAGCGCGCCCATGGTCACGGCGGGCTGGCGCACCGAGGTCAGCGGGACGGCCGCGGCGGCCGCGAACTCGATGTCGTCGTAGCCGACGATCGCGAGGTCGTCCGGGACGCTCACGCCGGCCGCGAACATCGCCTGCAGGACGCCGAGGGCGAGCAGGTCGTTGGCGCAGAAGACGGCGGTCGGCCGGTCCGCGAGGCCGAGGAGCCGGGCTCCCGCGTCGCGGCCCGCGGCCACGTCGAGACGCTCTGTGGGCAGCTCGCGCAGGTGCTGCGGGCCGAGTCCCGCCTCGTCGAGGGCGTTCAGGGCGCCCGTACGGCGGTCCGCGACCTGGGTGAGTCCGGGCGGCCCGCTCACGTACGCGATGGAGCGGTGCCCCGCGTCGACGAGGTGCCGCACGGCGAGGGCGCCGCCCGCGACGTCGTCGACGGACACCGAGCACTCGGTGGTGCCCTCGGCGACCCGGTCGACGAGGACGAAGGGGATGCCGTGGCGGCGGAACGTCTCGATGTTGCGGCCGGTCGCGTCGGCGGGGGTCAACAGGACGCCCCGTACGCGCTGTTCGGCGAAGAGCGACAGGTAGTCGGCCTCCTCGCCGGCGCTCTGCGCGCTGTTGCAGACCATCACGCCGAGGCCGGCCTCGCGGGCCGCCCGCTCGGCGCCGCGTGCCACGTCCACGAAGAAGGGGTTGCCCATGTCGAGGACGAGCAGGCCCATGATCCGGCTGCGCCCGGCGCGCAGCTGCCGCGCCGACTCGCTGCGGACGTAGCCGAGCCGGTCGATGGCGGAGAGCACGCGGGCGCGGGTCTCGGAGGCCACCGTGTCCGGGCGGTTGATGACGTTCGAGACCGTGCCGACGGAGACTCCGGCGACTCGGGCGACGTCCTTGATACCCACCGACTGGGCCATCAGGCGGTTACCTCCGGGAGAACGGTCAGTGGTGGGCACGCGGCCACATTACCCGCGTGCCCACCCGGAACGGACTGCGTCATGCGGGCAGCCCGAAGTCGATGACGCGCAGCGCCGACGGTGTCGTACCGGTGGACCTGACCTGGTACAGGACGGACAGCACGCCGTCCTGGGCGATCCTCGTCTCGTCGACGAGGACCTCGCCGAAGGCGTTCAGGCCGCTGCCGTCGAACAGGGTCGTCCAGTCCGTGTGCCCGGAGGCGGCGGACGCGGCGGCGATGCGTCCGAAGGGCAGGATCGCGTACGCGTTGTCGTACTTGTCGAGGACCAGTCGGGTGCGCTGACTGGAGTTGAGGGCGACCGGTATCTCGGTCTTGCGCCAGGTACCGGTGGCGGCCTTGCGAAGGTGGAAGGCGCGGCCGTTCGCCGTCCGGTCGCTGACGTAGTTCGTGGTGCACTGGCCGAAGCGGCCCGGCACGTAGCTGATGATCGCGTGCGGCCGGCCCGCGGAGTCGGTGGCCTGGCTCTCCTGGTTCATCAGGGAGTGGTCCGGGTCGAGGGCGTCCACCACCAGGCCGCTGTCGGTGACGGCGACCTTGTCGGAGCCCCCGGTGGTGCCGACGACCGTGCCCGCGTCGTTGCGCCAGGTGCGGCCGCGGTCGTCCGAGTAGACGTAGCCCGTGTCGTGGTTGGTGATGCCGCCGGCGTTGCACATCACCGCGGCGTTCTGCTCGCGCCAGGTGAAGAAGGAGTGCAGCCGGCCGTTGCGGTCGTAGTCGATGCCGTGCAGGTACATGTTGCGGACGGTGCTGGAGCCGTGCGCGCTGGTGTACGTGCCGGTCGAGCTGCTCCACTCGCCGAGGTCGCTCCAGGACGTGCCGTTGTACTCGGCGAGGGCGTGGCGGCCGTTGCCCGAGACCCCCGTGCGGTAGCTGAGCTGGAGCTTGCCGTCGGGCAGGGAGACGAACTGCGGGTACGTGAACTGGGAGGTGAGGGCGAGCCCGTCGAGGCTGGACTGCGGCGCGCCGAACCGGCTCGCGGTCCAGGTCAGGCCCGCGGGATTGTCCATGAGCCCGGCCACCGACTTCACGTAGGTGAAGCCGTCGCTGTGGGAGTCCATGGTGAGGTGGAGGCGGCCGTCGGTCTTGGACAGGCCCATGGAGATGACGTTGTGGGAGTCGTCGTAGCGCAGGGTGTGTCCGACCTTCACGGTGGACCAGGTGCTCGCACCGAGTGCCCGGCGGCCGACGACGGCGTTGCGGTCCGCGGTGTACCAGACGGCGTACTGGTGGCCCTTGTGGGTGAGCAGGCCATTCTTCTGGAACGAGTTGTTGTTGACCAGGCCGTCGTAGGAGACGAAGAAGATGGCCTGGCCGTCGAGCGTGGTGGTGGCCCCGCGGGTGACCGAGGGGCCGGGGGCGGCCGCCCTGGCGGTACCGGCGAGGGCCGGGGCCGCGACGGTGCCGAGCAGGGCGGTCGTGAGCAGGGTGCGTCTCTTCATGTTCGGGGCTCCTTGGCGTGTGGGGACGAGGAGGACGAGCGTGGGAAGAGCACGGTGGATCAGGCGAGGTGGAAGACCTCGGTGAGCGGTTTCATGGCCTCGTCGGGACGGGCGCCGTCCAGCGATTCGAAGAACGGCGCCATCTCGGCCTGCCAGCGGGCGTTGACCCCGGTGGCCTCCATGCCCGCCTGCGCGGCGGCGAAGTCCTCGGTCTCCAGGTACCCGACCAGCAGGCCGTCCTCGCGGAGGAAGAGCGAGTAGTTGTGCCAGCCGGTGGCCGAGAGCGCCTCCTGCATCTCGGGCCACACGGCGGCATGTCTCTCGCGGTACTCGTCGAGCCGGTCCGCGCGGACCTTGAGCAGGAAACAGACGCGCTGCATGAAGTACCGCTCCGGAGTCGGTGGGGGGTGGACCTGCGTCGGCCGGACCGCCCGCGGCGCGCGGGCGGCCGGGCTGTCAGAAGTCGAACTGGTCGATGTTCTTGGCGGTGAACACGGTCGGCTTGCCGAGGTTGATCACGCCGTCCTTGCCGATGGTGTACTCGCCCATGTCGCCGGCCTTGAAGGTCTCGCCCTCCTTGCCGGTGATCTGGCCGGAGACCAGCGCGACGGAGGTGCGGGCGGCCAGCTCGCCGAGCTTCGCCGGGTCCCACAGCTCGAAGCCCTCGACGGTGCCGTTCTTCACGTACTTGCGCATGTCGTTCGGGGTGCCGAGGCCGGTGAGCTTGACCTTGCCCTTGTACTTGGAGCCCGACAGGTACTGGGCGGCGGCCTTGATGCCGACGGTGGTCGGGGAGATGATCCCCTTCAGGTTCGGGTACTCCTGGAGCAGGCCCTGGGTCTGCTGGAAGGACTGCTGGGCGTCGTCGTTGCCGTAGGCGGTCTTGACGAGCTTGATGTCCTTGTACTTCGGGTCCTTGAGCTCGTCCTTCATGAAGTCGATCCAGGTGTTCTGGTTCGTCGCCGTCTGCGCGGCGGACAGGATCGCGATCTCGCCCTTGTAGTCGATCTGCTCGGCGAGCAGCTGCACCTCGGTGCGGCCCAGGTCCTCGGCGCTGGCCTGCGAGACGAAGGCGTTGCGGCAGTCGGTCTTGGTGTCCGAGTCGTAGGTGACGACCTTGATGTCGTTCTTCATGGCCTGCTTGAGCGAGGTGCACAGGGCGCCCGGGTCCTGCGCGGAGACGGCGATGGCGTCGACCTGCTGCTGGGTGAGCGTGTTCACGTAGGAGACCTGGCCCGCGGTGTCGGTGCCGCTGTTGGTGCCGACCTCCTTGTACTTCGAGCCCAGCTCGGTGAGGGCCTTCTCGCCGCCCTTGTCGGAGGAGGTGAAGTACGGGTTGTTGACCTGCTTCGGCAGGAAGCCGACGGTCAGGCCCTTCTTGGTGGCCGCGTTCGGGTCGGCCTTGCCGGCCGAGGCGTTGGAGCCGCCCTCGTCCTTGACGTCGTCCTTGGAGGTTCCGCCGCCGCAGGCGGTGAGCGCCAGGGCCAGAGAGGTGGTGGCGGCGAGAACCGCACAGGCTCGGCGGAGGGATGACTTGCGCATGGCTGGGTCCTTTACTGGGATGAGTACGGTGCGCCCCTTCAGGGGCGCGGGGAACTGCGCGACCAGCCACAGACGGCCCGCAGATGGCAAACGGCTTAACCGGCGGGGCTCTGCGCTCTGCGCCCCGCCCGTGCGACGGAGACCTGCCGTGCAACGCGGGGTCCGAGCACGGACAGAACCAGCAGCACACCGGTGACGACGATCTGCGACTGGGCGGAGACGTCCTGGAGGCTCATCACGTTCTGCAGCGCGCCGAGCAGGAAGACCCCCGCGATCGCTCCGCCGAGCGTCCCCTTGCCGCCGTCGAAGTCGATGCCGCCGAGCAGGACGGCCGCGACGACGGAGAGTTCGAGCCCCGTGGCGTTGTCGTAGCGGGCGCTGGCGTAGTGCAGCGCCCAGAAGATGCCGGTCAGCGAGGCCATGAGTCCGGTCACGGTGAACAGGATCAGCTTCTGCCGCTTGACGCGGATGCCGGCGAACCGCGCGGCTTCCTCGTTGGCGCCGACCGCGAACAGGGATCGCCCGAACGGGGTGGCGTGCAGCGCGACCACGGCGATCGCGAGCAGGACCAGGAAGGGGAGGAACGCGTACGGGATGAAGGTGTCGCCGATGCGTCCGGCCGCGAAGTCCAGGTACTGGGTGGGGAAGTCGGTCACCGCGTCGGAACCGAGCACGATCTGCGCGATGCCCCGGTAGGCGGCGAGCGTGCCGATGGTGACGGCCAGGGACGGCAGTCCCAGGCGGGTCACCAGCAGTCCGTTGACCAGCCCGCACACCACGCCGAGGAGCAGGCAGATCGGGATGATCGTCTCGATGGTCATGCCCTGGTTCCACAGGGCTCCCATCACGGCGCCGGACAGGCCGGCCGTGGAGGCCACCGAGAGGTCGATCTCACCGGACACCACGAGCATCGTCATCGGCAGCGCGATCAGCGCGATGGGCAGCGTGTTGCCGATGAGGAACGACAGGTTGAGCGCGTTGCCGAAGCCGTCCACGGTGGTGAAGGAGAGCAGCAGCACGACGATCAGGAGGGCGCCGACCACCGTGTCCCAGCGGACGGCGCGCGTGAGAGCGGAGTCAGCCATGGCGGGCGTTCCTCTTCTTCAGGGCGGTCGCCACCCGCAGGGCGACGATCCGGTCGACCGCGATGGCGAGGATGAGCAGGATGCCGTTGATGGCGAGCACCCAGACGGAGCTGACACCGAGGGCGGGCAGCACACTGTTGATGGAGGTCAGGAGCAGTGCGCCGAGGGCCGCTCCGTAGACGCTGCCGGAGCCGCCGGTGAAGACGACGCCGCCGACGACGACCGCGCTGACGACGGTGAGTTCGTAGCCGTTGCCGGTGCCGGAGTCGACGTTGCCGAACCGGGCGAGGTAGAGGGCGCCCGCGAGACCCGCGAGGGCTCCGCAGAAGGTGTACGCGGCGAGGATCCGCTTGCGTACGGGGATGCCGGCGAGGCGGGCGGCCTCCGGGTTGGAGCCGAGCGCGTAGAGCTCGCGGCCGCTGCCGAAGTGCTTGAGGTAGTACGCCGTCGCGACCAGGACCGCCAGCGCGATCAGGGCCAGGTACGGCACGGCGGAGATGCCGCCGGCGCCGAAGTCGATGAAGCCGTCGGGCAGGCCCGCCGCCGTGATCTGCCGGGAGCCGACCCAGATGGAGTCGATGCCGCGGATGATGTAGAGCGTGCCGAGGGTGACGACGAGCGCGGGCACCTGGCCCAGGCTGACGAGCAGTCCGTTGACCAGGCCGCAGCCGACGCCGAGCAGGACCGCGAGGAGGATCGCGACGACGGAGTTGCCGCCGCCCTCCAGATAGGTGCCGGCGGCGAAGGCGCTGATGCCGAGCGTCGAGCCGACCGACAGGTCCACGTTGCGGGTGATGACGACCAGCGACTGGCCGGTGGCGACCAGCACGAGGATGGTCGCGTTCAGCAGGAGGTCCTTGATGCCCTGCTCGGACAGGAAGTCGCTGTTGCCGATCTGGGTGATGACGATCATCACCAGGAAGACCAGCAGGATGGCGAGTTCACGCATCTTGAAGACGCGGTCCACCAGCCGGGTGCCGCTGGACTTGGACACCTCGGCGGCGGGGGCGGGGTTGGGAGCGGTGACCGTCACGCGGCTGCCCTCCCGGTGGCTGCGGCCATCACGGTTTCCTCGGTGGCGTCGGTACGTGCGATCTCGGCGGTGAGCCGGCCCTCGTGCATGACGAGGACCCGGTCGGCCATGCCGAGGATCTCGGGCAGGTCGGAGGAGATCATCAGGACGGCGACCCCGTCGGCGGCCAGCTGGCTGAGCAGCCGGTGGACCTCGGCCTTCGTGCCGACGTCGATGCCGCGGGTGGGCTCGTCGACGATCAGCACCTTGGGGCCGGTGGCCAGCCACTTGGCGAGGACGACCTTCTGCTGGTTGCCGCCGGACAGGGTGTTGACGGTGTCGGCGATCCGGGCGTACTTGACCTGGAGCTTGACGGCCCAGTCGAGGGAGCGGCTGCGTTCGGCGCCGCGGTCCATCAGTCCCGCTTTCACGGTCTTGCGTAGTCCGGTGAGGCCGATGTTGCGCTCGATGGACATGTCCATCACCAGGCCCTGGGCGCGGCGGTCCTCGGGGACGAGGGCGAGTCCCGCGGCCATGGCCGTGGAGGGCGCGCCGTTCGTCAGCTTCTTCCCGTCGAGCTCGACCTCTCCGGCGTCCCAGCGGTCGACGCCGAAGACGGCCCGGGCAACCTCCGTGCGTCCGGCGCCGACGAGGCCGGCCAGGCCGACGATCTCGCCGCGCCGGACGTCGAAGGAGACGTCGGTGAAGACACCCTCGCGGGTCAGCCGCCGCACGCTCAGGGCGACCTCGCCGGCCCGGACGTCCTGCTTGGGGTAGAGCTCGTCGAGGTCGCGGCCGACCATGCGGCGGACGAGGTCCTCCTCGGCCATGCCGTCGATCGGTTCGCTGGAGATCAGGGCGCCGTCGCGCAGGGTCGTGACCCGCTTGCAGATCTGGAAGATCTCCTCCAGGCGGTGCGAGATGAACAGCACGGCCGAGCCCTGTTCGCGCAGCGTGCGGACGACTCCGAAGAGCCGGGACACCTCGCTGCCGGTGAGGGCCGCGGTCGGCTCGTCCATGATCAGGACGCGCGCGTCGAAGGAGAGCGCCTTGGCGATCTCGACGATCTGCTGGTCCGCGATGGACAGGCCGCGCGCCGGGCGGTCGGGGTCGAGCTCGACGCCGAGCCGCTGCATGAGGGCGAGGGTGGCGGCGTGGGTGGCCTTGTGGTCGATCCGGCCGAGCGCGCGCCGCGGCTGGCGGCCCATGAAGATGTTCTCGGCGATCGACAGGTCTGGGAAGAGCGTGGGCTCCTGATAGATCACGGCGATGCCCGCGTCGCGGGCGTCGGCGGGACCGTGGAAGACGGTGGGCTCGCCGTCCAGGAGCACCTGACCGGCGTCCGGTCGGTGCACGCCGGCGAGCGTCTTGATGAGGGTCGACTTGCCCGCGCCGTTCTCACCGGCGAGTGCGTGCACTTCGCCGGGGAACAGTTCCAGGGACACGTCCCGCAGGGCGCGTACTGCGCCGAAGGACTTCGAAATGTCCTTGAGCGCCAGCACGGGGGCCGGACCCGCGTCGGACCGGTCAGTCATGAGGGCTCCTCAACGACGCGGGCGATGCGGCCTCACGACGTCGTGAAAGGTTTCAACTAGGTTGCCGGGACGTTAGACATGTAGCCCAGGTCACGTCAATGGGTACCGGCCGAAATTTTCGATAGCCAAAGGTCACAACCGAGTCACGGCAACGTGTACGCGCCGGAGGGGTTGACAGCCTTTCGGGGGGCTCATAACTTCTGCCTTCTGAATCGTTTCAGAGCCCTGGCGTTCAGAAGCCGTTCGGAACCGATGCCACAACGGAAGTCACAGGAGCCCCGAAGTGACCGAGCTCGCCGCGGTGAAGGCCGCCCTCAAGACCCAGGCAGTAGAGACGCCGTCGTGGGCGTACGGGAACTCGGGAACCCGCTTCAAGGTGTTCGCGCAGCCCGGCGTGCCCCGCGATCCTTTCGAAAAACTTGACGACGCGGCGAAGGTGCACGAGTTCACGGGCGCGGCGCCGACCGTGGCGATGCACATCCCCTGGGACAAGGTCGAGGACTACGCGGCACTGGCCAAGCACGCCGAGGAGCGCGGCCTGACCCTCGGCGCGATCAACTCCAACACCTTCCAGGACGACGCCTACAAGCTGGGCAGCATCTGCCACCCGGACGCCGCCGTGCGCCGCAAGGCCGTCGACCACCTGTTCGAGTGCATCGACATCATGGACGCGACGGGTTCGAAGGACCTGAAGCTGTGGTTCGCGGACGGCACGAACTACCCGGGGCAGGACGACCTGCGCGAGCGCCAGGACCGGCTCGCCGAGGGTCTCGCCCAGGTGTACGAGCGCCTCGGTGACGACCAGCGGATGCTGCTGGAGTACAAGTTCTTCGAGCCGGCCTTCTACGCGACCGACGTGCCGGACTGGGGCACCGCGTACGCCCACTGCCTGAAGCTCGGCCCCAAGGCGCAGGTCGTCGTCGACACCGGGCACCACGCGCCGGGCACCAACATCGAGTTCATCGTCGCCACGCTGCTGCGGGAGGGGAAGCTCGGCGCGTTCGACTTCAACTCGCGGTTCTACGCGGACGACGACCTGATGGTCGGTGCCGCCGACCCCTTCCAGCTGTTCCGGATCATGTACGAGGTCATCCGGGGCGGCGGGTTCACATCGGACGTGGCGTTCATGCTCGACCAGTGCCACAACATCGAGGCGAAGATCCCGGCGATCATCCGCTCCGTGATGAACGTGCAGGAGGCGACGGCGAAGGCGCTGCTCGTGGACCGCGACGCCCTCGCCGCCGCGCAGCGCTCCGGCGACGTGCTCGCCGCGAACGCCGTGATCATGGACGCCTACAACACGGACGTACGGCCGCTGGTGGCGGAGGTCCGGGGCGAGCTGGGGCTCGACCCCGACCCGATCGCCGCGTACCACCGGTCCGGGTGGGCTCAGAAGATCGCCGAGGAGCGGGTGGGCGGGCAGCAGGCGGGGTGGGGGGCGTAGTCGCTGCGCTCGACCTCGGCGGGTGCGCCGGGTCGGGCCGGCGGACCGGTGGTCCTGCGGCCCGGTGGCGACGGTCCGCTCGCCGTGGGGCTGGAGGCCGGTGGCCGACCGCGGGGCTCAGGTGGCTGGTCGCGCAGTTCCCCGCGCCTCCCTCGGGGCCCTGAGGCCCCCTTTCTTCTCTCTCCCCTCTCTTCTTAAGGAACTGGAACATGGCAACCCATCCTGAAGCCGCTGCTCTGCTGGGGCGGTCCAACCGGCTCGGCGCCGATCCCCGCAACACCAACTACGCGGGCGGGAACACGTCCGCGAAGGGGACCGGGACCGACCCCGTGACCGGCGGGGACGTCGAGCTGATGTGGGTCAAGGGGTCCGGTGGCGACCTGGGGACCCTCACCGAGGCCGGGCTCGCCGTGCTGCGGATCGACCGGCTGCTGGCGCTGAGGGACGTCTACCCGGGCGTCGAGCGCGAGGACGAGATGGTCGCCGCGTTCGACTACTGCCTGCACGGCAAGGGCGGGGCCGCCCCCTCGATCGACACCGCCATGCACGGGCTGGTCGACGCCGCACACGTGGACCACCTGCACCCCGACTCCGGGATCGCGCTCGCCTGCGCCGCCGACGGGGAGAAGCTGACCGCCGAGTGCTTCGGGGACAGCGTGGTGTGGGTGCCCTGGCGTCGGCCCGGTTTCCAGCTGGGGCTGGACATCGCCGCGGTCAAGGAGGCCAACCCGCAGGCCGTCGGCTGTGTCCTCGGCGGGCACGGCATCACCGCCTGGGGCGACACCGCCGAGGAGTGCGAGCGCAACTCGCTGCACATCATCCGTACCGCCGAGGAGTTCCTCGTCGAGCGCGGCAGGGCCGAGCCCTTCGGCCCCGTCCTCGACGGGTACGCGGCCCTCGGCGGCGCCGAACGCCGGGAGCGGGCCGCCGCCCTCGCGCCGGTGATCCGCTCGCTCGCCTCCCAGGACCGCCCGCAGGTGGGCCACTTCACCGACTCCGAGGTCGTCCTCGACTTCCTCGCGAGCACCGAGCACCCGCGCCTCGCCGCCCTCGGCACCTCGTGCCCGGACCACTTCCTGCGGACGAAGGTCAGGCCGCTCGTCCTGGACCTGCCGCCCACCGCCCCGCTGGACGAGGCGGTCGCGCGGCTGAAGGAACTGCACGGCGCGTACCGAGAGGAGTACGCGGCCTACTACCGGCGGCACGCCGACGCCGACTCCCCCGCCATGCGCGGCGCGGACCCGGCGATCGTGCTGATCCCGGGTGTCGGCATGTTCTCCTTCGGCAAGGACAAGCAGACCGCGCGGGTGGCCGGCGAGTTCTACGTCAACGCCATCAACGTGATGCGCGGCGCGGAGGCCGTCTCGACGTACGCGCCGATCGAGGAGTCCGAGAAGTTCCGCATCGAGTACTGGGCCCTCGAGGAGGCCAAGCTCCAGCGCATGCCGAAGCCCAAGCCGCTTGCCACCCGGGTCGCGCTCGTCACGGGTGCGGGCAGCGGTATCGGCAAGGCGATCGCCGAGCGGCTCGTCGCCGAGGGCGCGTGTGTCGTGATCGCGGACCTCAACGGGGAGAACGCGGCCGAGGTCGCCACCGCGCTCGGCGGTCCCGACAAGGCCGTCGCCGTCACGGTCGACGTGACCTCCGAGGAGCAGATCGCCGAGGCCTTCAAGGCGGCGGTCCTCGCCTTCGGCGGTGTCGACCTGGTCGTGAACAACGCCGGCATCTCCATCTCCAAGCCGCTCCTCGAGACTACGGCGAAGGACTGGGACCTGCAGCACGACATCATGGCCCGCGGCTCCTTCCTCGTCTCGCGCGAGGCGGCCCGGGTGATGATCGCGCAGGGGCTGGGCGGAGACGTCATCTACATCGCGTCCAAGAACGCGGTCTTCGCGGGCCCGAACAACATCGCCTACTCGGCGACCAAGGCCGACCAGGCCCACCAGGTCCGCCTCCTCGCCGCCGAGCTGGGCGAGCACGGCATCCGGGTCAACGGCGTGAACCCCGACGGCGTCGTCCGCGGCTCGGGGATCTTCGCCGGCGGCTGGGGCGCCCAGCGCGCGGCCACCTACGGCATCGAGGAGGAGAAGCTCGGCGAGTTCTACGCCCAGCGGACCATCCTCAAGCGCGAGGTCCTGCCGGAGCACGTCGCCAACGCCGTGTTCGCGCTGACGGGCGGCGACCTCACGCACACCACCGGTCTGCACGTCCCGGTCGACGCCGGCGTCGCCGCCGCGTTCCTCCGATGACGGACCTCGCCCGGGAATCGGCTGTGAAGTCGTACGCCGCGGTCGACCTCGGCGCGTCCAGCGGACGCGTCATGGTCGGCCGCGTGGGCCCCGACACGCTGGAGCTGACGGAGGCCCACCGGTTCCCGAACCGGCCGGTGCGCACCCCCGAGGGCCTGCGCTGGGACATCCTCGCGCTGTACGCGGGGGTCCTGGACGGGCTGCGCGCGGCCGGGCACGTCGACTCGGTCGGCATCGACAGCTGGGCCGTGGACTACGGCCTGCTCGACGCCGACGGGGCGCTGCTCGGCAACCCGGTGCACTACCGGGACACCCGCACGCAGGGTGTCGCGGAGAAGGTGTGGGCCACCGTGCCCGCCGCCGAGCTGTACGCGGCCACCGGACTGCAGTACGCCCCCTTCAACACGCTCTACCAGCTGGTGGCGGCCGGCTCCTCCGCCCAGCTGGCGCACGCGAAGCGCCTGCTGCTCATCCCGGACCTGCTGACGTACTGGCTGACGGGCGAGGCCGGCACGGAACTGACCAACGCCTCCACCACCCAGTTGATCGACCCGCGCACCGGCGACTGGGCGTACGACGTCGCGGCCCGCCTCGGTATCGACCTGGAGCTGTTCGCGCCGCTGCGCCGGCCCGGGGACCCGGCCGGTCTGCTGCGGCCGGACGTGCTGGAGGAGACCGGGCTGACGGGTCCGGTACCGGTGACGACGGTCGGCTCCCACGACACGGCCTCCGCGGTGGCGGCCGTTCCGGCGGTGGGCGAGCGGTTCGCGTACATCTGCACCGGCACCTGGTCGCTGGCGGGCCTGGAGCTGGCGGCACCCGTCCTCACCGAGGCGAGCCGCGCGGCGAACTTCACCAACGAGCTGGGCCTGGACGGCACGGTCCGCCACCTGCGCAACATCATGGGCCTGTGGCTGCTCCAGGAGTGCCTGCGGGAGTGGGGCAACCCAAACCTGGGCGACCTGCTGTCCGCCGCGGCCGAGGTGCCGGCGCTGCGGTCCGTCGTGGACGCGGGCGACGCGGTGTTCCTGGCGCCCGGCCGGATGCCGTCCCGGATCGCCGACGCGTGCCGCGCGTCGGGGCAGCCCGTGCCCGGGTCGCCCGCCGAGATCACCCGGTGCATCCTCGACTCGCTCGCCCTCGCCCACCGCAAGGCGGTCTTCGAGGCGCAGGAGCTGGCCGACCATCCGGTGGACGTCGTCCACATCGTCGGCGGCGGGGCCCGCAACGCCCTGCTGTGCCGCCTCACGGCCGACGCCTGCGGGCTCCCCGTGGTGGCGGGTCCGGCGGAGGCGGCGGCCCTGGGCAACGTCCTGGTGCAGGCCCGGGCGCAGGGCCAGGTCGGCGACCGGGCCGAGATGCGCGCCCTGCTCGCCCGCACCCAGCCCCTGACCCGCTACGAGCCCCAGGGCAGCACCGCGGCCTGGCAGGCGGCGGAGAACCGTCTGAGCCGATGACATGAGACCGCCCAAGCACCGGCGCCCCTTCAGGGACGCGGAGCCGTATCGATCTGCGGCTCCGCCGCGGGGCGCGACCAGCCACGACGGACCGCCACCCGGCGACGCACCCCGTTCCGGCAGGACCCCGCGCCGCGTACCGTGCACCCATCCGACGAACAACCCCGAGGAGCCGCGATGCGTGTCGCTCTGTTCCTGACCTGTGTCAACGACACGCTCTATCCGGACACCGGCCGGGCCGTGGTGAGACTGCTGACCAGGCTGGGCGTCGACGTCGACTTCCCGATGGCGCAGACCTGCTGCGGGCAGGCCCACTACAACACCGGCTACCGGCACGAGGCGGAACCACTGGCCCGGCACTTCTCCGAGGTGTTCGGCGGGTACGAGGCCATCGTGACCCCCTCCGGATCGTGCGGCGCGATGGTCCGTGAGCTGTACCCGCGGATGGGGGCGCGGGCCCGTGCTGAGGGCCGCGGCGACGGCCTCGCCACCACCTTGGCCCCGGTCGTGCCGAAGACGTACGAGCTGACCGAGTTCCTGGTGGACGTGCTGGGCGTGACCGACGTGGGCGCGTACTACCCGCACACCGTCACCTACCACCCCACCTGCCACGGCCTGCGCAGCCTCGGCCTCGGCGACCGCCCGGGCCGGCTGCTCCGGTCCGTCAAGGGACTTGAGCTGAAGGAACTGCCGGGCGCCGACGAGTGCTGCGGCTTCGGCGGCACCTTCGCCCTCAAGAACTCCGACGTGTCGGCGGCCATGGGTACCGACAAGGTCCGCAACGCGGAGTCGACCGGCGCCGACGTGCTGTGCGCCGCCGACAACTCCTGTCTCATGCACATCGGCGGGACCATGACCCGGCTGCGGACCGGCATGCGCCCGGTGCACATCGCGGAGATCCTGGCGAGCACGGAAGAGGAGCCGGTATGAGCGGCGGGACGTATCTCGGTATGCCGGCCTTCCCGAAGGCCGCGCACGAAGCCGTCCGCGACACGACCCTGCGCGGCAACCTGCGCCACGCGACGCACACCATCCGCGCCAAGCGCGCGACCGCGGTCGCGGAACTCTCCGACTGGGCCGAGCTGCGCGAGGCCGGCAAGCAGATCAAGGACCACACGCTCCGCAACCTCGACACCTACCTGGTGCAGCTGGAGGAGTCGGTCACGGCGGCGGGCGGCACCGTGCACTGGGCCGTCGACGCGGACGAGGCCAACCGCATCGTCACGCGCCTGGTGAAGGCGACCGGCGAGAGCGAGGTCGTCAAGGTCAAGTCGATGGCCACGCAGGAGATCGGCCTGAACGAGGCGCTCGAGGCCGAGGGCATCGACGCCTACGAGACCGACCTCGCCGAGCTGATCGTGCAGCTGGGCAAGGACCGCCCCTCGCACATCCTCGTCCCGGCCATCCACCGCAACCGCGGCGAGATCCGCGACATCTTCGCGCGGGAGATGGGCGAGTGGGGCCGCCCGGCCCCCGAGGGCCTCACCGACACGCCCGCCGAACTGGCCGACGCCGCGCGCCTGCACCTGCGCGAGAAGTTCCTGCGGGCCAAGGTCGGCGTCTCCGGCGCCAACTTCATGGTCGCCGAGACGGGCACCCTGGTGGTGGTGGAGTCCGAGGGCAACGGCCGGATGTGCCTGACCCTGCCCGAGACGCTGATCTCGGTCGTCGGCATCGAGAAGATCGTGCCGACCTGGCAGGACCTGGAGGTCTTCCTGCAGACCCTCCCCCGCTCCTCGACGGCCGAGCGCATGAACCCGTACACCTCGACGTGGACGGGCACCACGGACGAGGACGGTCCGCGGGACTTCCACCTGGTCCTCATCGACAACGGGCGCACCGACACGCTGGCCGACGAGGTGGGCCGGCAGGCGCTGCGCTGCATCCGCTGTTCGGCGTGCCTCAACGTCTGCCCGGTGTACGAGCGGGCGGGCGGCCACGCGTACGGCTCGGTCTACCCGGGCCCGATCGGCGCGATCCTCAGCCCCCAACTGCGGGGCACCGGAAGCGAGATCGACGCCTCGCTGCCGTACGCGTCGTCGCTGTGCGGCGCCTGCTACGACGTGTGCCCGGTGGCGATCGACATCCCGGAGGTGCTGGTGCACCTGCGCGAACGGGTCGTGCAGGGCGGTCCCGTGACCCGCGAGGGTGCCCGGGTCGTCGTCAAGCCGGCCAAGGGGCACGCCGCCGAGCGGGCGGCGATGCGCGCCGCGCGGTGGGCGTTCAGTCATCCGGGCGCGCTGCGCACCGGCCAGCGGCTCGCGTCGCGGACGCGCCGCTTCCATCCGCGGACGCTGCCCGGACCCGGCAGGGCCTGGAGCGAGACCCGGTCGCTGCCTGTGGTGCCCGCGGAGCCGTTCCGCGACTGGTGGCAGCGCACGCACGGCGGAAAGGACACGGCGAAGTGAGCAGCAGGGACCTGATCCTGGCCCGGGTGCGGCGCGCGATCGCCGATGTGCCCCGGGACGACACGCCCTACGAGCAGGCCTTCGAGCGCGGGTACCTGCGCGAGCACGGGTCCCGTGACGCCGGGCGGACGGTGGATCTGCTGGCGGAGAACCTGGCGGACTACCGGGCGCTCGTGCACCGCTGCACGGCCGGCGAACTGGCGGCGACGATCGCCCGGCTGCTGGCCGAACGAGGTTCGGCGTCGGTCGCCGTACCGACGGGCCTGCCCCCGGAGTGGCTCGCGGCCACCGACGTCACCCAGGTGCCCGACAGCGCCGCGGACACCCCGGCCGAACTGGACCGTGTCGACAGTGTGGTCACGGCGTGCGCCGTCGCCGTCGCCGAGACCGGCACCATCGTGCTGGACGGGAGCCCGGACCAGGGCCGCCGCCGGATCACCCTGGTCCCGGACCACCACATCTGTGTCGTACGCGTGCCCGACCAGGTCGTGTCCTCCGTGCCCCGGGGTCTGGAGCGCCTCGATCCGCTCCGCCCGCTGACCTGGATCTCCGGCCCGTCCGCCACCAGCGACATCGAACTCGACCGGGTCGAGGGGGTGCACGGTCCGCGCACCCTCGAAGTGGTGCTGGTGAGCGGGGAGTGACGGGCGCGGTCGGCGTGCGGGGAGGGCGCGGGGGCCGGTCGCGCGGTTCCCCGCGCCCCTTCGGGGCGCTGCCCCGCCGTGGCGTCATGCCGCGCCTTTGCGTGCGGTCGTGCCGCGGCCGGCCAGGCCGCAGGCCCAGCGTTCGTCGAAGCCCGCGTTCGTCGAAGCCCGCGTTCGTTGAAGCCCGCCAGGAAGCCGGCCGCGCCCCGGAAGCCCCGGAAGCCCCGGAAGCCCCGGAAGGCGGTGCCCGCCGCGGGAAGGCGGCCCACCGCACCGGTACGGTCACCGACGTCACGGAGTCGTCACTTCAGCAGGCCCTTGTCCTCCAGGTACGTGCGGGCGACGTCCTCCGGGAGTCCGCGCCGGCTGTCCCCCTGTTCGTTCGTTTGTTCGTTCGTGGAGGCCGGGCCGGCCGTGGTCAGGTACGGGGGGAGTTGAACGCCCTTCGCGCCTCTCCCGTACTTGAGGGGCAGCGGGGCTTCCCCCGCCCGCCGCGCCAGGAGGATCCCCGCCCATGACGACCGCACCCCGCACCGCAGCCCGCGTCGTTCTCGCCGGGGCGGCCCCGCTCCTGCTCGTGACGGGGGCCGCCGGACTCGCCGCCGCGCACGGGGCGCCGACGGATCCGGTCAGCCGGGCGGCGGCCTGCTCCCCCGCGGGCGGACAACTGGCACGGTCGGCGGCCTGCCGGGCCGCCGCCGCCTCCGGTGTCGCCGCCTTCGACAACCTGCGGCTGGCGGGCGTGAACGGCCGGGACCGGCAGGTCGTGCCCGACGGCAAGCTGTGCAGCGCCGGTCTCGCCGCCTACCGGGGCCTCGACCTGCCCCGTACCGACTGGCCCTCGACCCGGCTGAAGGCCGGGGCGGACATGACGCTCACCTACCGGTCGACGATCCCGCACACCGGCACCTTCAAGCTGTTCCTCACGAAGGACGGCTACGACCCGGCGAAGCCGCTCACCTGGTCCGACCTGGCCTCCCGGCCCTTCGCGACGGCCACCGACCCGGCGCTGGTGAACGGCGCCTACCGGATCAGCGCCACGCTGCCGTCCGACCGCACCGGACGCCACCTGCTGTACACGGTCTGGCAGAACACGAGCACACCGGACACGTACTACTCGTGCTCGGACGTGGTCTTCCCCGCGGCGAAGAAGAGCACCGGGTCCGCCGGGTCCGCGGCGCCGGCCACCCCCGCGGCGTCGCCGACGAAGCCCGCCGCGACGAAGTCCACGGCGGCCCCCACCCCCTCGAAGTCCCCGGCCGGCGTCACGGGCACGCCCGTGGAGCCCACCCGGACCCTGACCAGCGCGCCCGGCGAGACGGTCTCCTCCCCCACCGAGGGCGACCGGGCCCCGGCCCTGCCCCTCGTCGCGGGCGGCGCGGCGGGCCTGCTGATCACGGCGGGCGCCGCGTACACCCTGCGCCGGCGGCGCTGACACGCCGGACCTGCCGACCGTCGAAGATCCCTCCACTGATAGCCTGCGTCGCTCCGGCAGTGCGGATCGGTGGTAGGGACCGGCACTGCAGCATGGCGGTCTCAGGGAGTGGAACGTGCGGACCTGGCGAAGGAACCTGGAAGCGGCCGGGGTGAGCCAGGGGGCGCTGCGCGACGACTACGGAAAGGCCGCGCGGTTCATGCGCCGCCGGGAGCCCGCCGGCTATCTCGCGGTGCGCCTGATGGTGCCCGGGGCCCATCAGCCGCACGCGCTCGCCGGGTACGCGTTCGCGTCGTACACCGACGACCTCTGCGACCGGGGCACGGTCGAGGAACGCGTCCGGCGCTACGACGTCTGGAGCGCGCAGGTGCGTACGGCCCTGGGTTCGGGCAGCGCCGGGCATCCGCTGCTGCGGGCGTTCCTGCACACCGCGGCCGACCGCGAACTGCCGCACCGGTGGGTCGAGTCGTATCTGGACGGGGCGCGGATCGACCTCGACTTCGCCGGGTTCGCCACCGAGGACGACTACCAGCGGTACGTGGAGCAGCTCACCTGGCCGTTCCTGATGATCACCACGGGGCTGGCCCACCAGGGCGGCGGCAGCGCCGAGTTCGCGGCGGGCTGCCGGCTGTTCGCCGACGCGGCCCAGCGGACGGACATCCTCACCGACCTGCACGAGGACCTGCGCGAGGGGCGCCTGTACCTGCCCGCCGGCGACCTCGACCGGTACGGGGTCACGCGCGAGGACCTCGAACGGGGCCGCGACCTGCCCGGGGTACGCGCGCTGATCGCGGCCACCGCCGCCACCGCACGCGCCACGCTCCGGGAGGCGGACGTCCTGCTGGACCACTGCCTTGACGACCACCGCCGCCTGATGCGCTTCGTCCTGGACCTGCACCACCAGCGCCTGGACACGGTCACGGCGAAGGGCGCCTCGATCACCCGCCGCCCGGTCAGGGACCGCCCGCTGCGCTGCCTGCGTCTCCTGGCCCACCACTCCCCGTCCCGCAGCGCCGAACGCGCACCTGTCGGCTAGCGGCGCCCTCCGGAGTGGTCGATGGCCTCCTCCACGGCGCGGCGGTCCTCGGCGCCGTCCCGTCCGCGAGCGGGGCGGTCTGTCGGGAATCGGTCATGCTCGACCTTCCTGGTCGCGTCGAACCGTCCTACGGGACACGGCGGTTGCCGCCGTGTCGCTCCAGGAGTCGGCCGCGTGGCGTTGGGTTCCGAGGCGCCACGATGACGTACGCCACACCGGGTCCTCCATCGCCTCGGGCGCCCCCGCGGTTCGGAAACCGGGTGGACGGCTGCCGCCCGGAGAACGAACCGGGCGGCAGCCGAGTACCTCCGTCAGGCGGCTGCGGCTGCGGCAACGGCGGGCGGTATGCAGCGCTCGGCTTCGTCCAGTGCTTCGATCAGCGCGTTCCGGGCGCGCGCGACGCGCGAACGGACCGTTCCGATGGCGCAGTCGCCGACGCCGGCCGCCTCCGCGTACGGCAGTCCCACCAGTTGGGTGAGCACGAAGGCTTCGCGGCGCTCGTCCGGGAGCGCGTCCAGCAGGTCGACGAGGGCGACGCCTTCGTCGAAGCCCGGCAGACCGCGCGGCTGTGAACGCTCGGCGGCCGACTGCCAGTCGTGCGCGTCCGTCAGGCGTGGACGCGAGGTGGCGTAGCGGATGCTGTCGATCACCGCGCGCCGCGCGATGGCCATCAGCCAGGTCCGGCCCGAGGAACGGCCTTCGAACAGATGCAGGCTGCCCAGGGCGCGCAGAAACGTGTCCTGGGCCAGGTCCTCGGCGCTCTGCGGGTCGGCGCCGAGGAACCGTACGTAGCGGCGGACATCCGAATGCAGGGCGCGGACGAACAGGTCGAAGGCGTCGGGGTCACCGCCGCGGGCGGCGAGCGCCCAGGCCGTGATCGAGTCGTCTCTCGTCTCTTCGCGTGCCGCGGACGGGACAGGGGTGATCACCTGGTGTTGCTCCTTCTCGGGAATCCAGGGAGACCGGCCGTCCGCGCCTGCCCGCGCGTGGTGGCGGGGCGGCGCGGCGTGACCGGTGAAGGGAGGGACGGCCGCGTACGGACATACGCGGCCGATGCCCGGGGCCGTCCAGGGAGCGGACGGCTCCATGGACGGCCCCGGGAAACCAGCTGTCGTCAGGCGACAGCGGTCCCTTCGGGCGGTCCCCGAGAAGTGACCGTGCGGGTGAGGAGGAGTTGCCGCAGCACGTGCCCCGCGTGGCGGCGGCGGGCGCGCAGACGTGGCCGGTGCGGTGGCGTGGGCAGCCGGAGGATCAGCCGCAACGGGACGACGGCCCAGCCGGCGAGGGTCCGCAGGATGCTGAAGGCGGCCCGCTCGCCGTACGCGAGCCACAGACCGCACAGCAGAGCGGCCAGCAGGTGAGCGGCGAGCATGCCGGTCGAGGAGAGGCCGCCCGTCCCGTGGTGGAGGGAATCCGCGGCTCCCATGGGGTCCATGGAGTGCATGGACCCCATGTCGTGGTCCATGGAGCCCATGGACGTCGGCATCACGGTGTGTTCCGAGCCCGTACCCGGACCCGAGCCCTGGCCCGGGTGCGAACGGCACAGCAGTACGTCGATCCATCGCCGGACGAGCGAACCGCTGCCGGACGACTCCGGCTGCACGACCACCTGGGCGAGCGAGAACGACGAGTGCAGTGCCGTCTGCGCCGCGACCACGGCGGAGCCGACCGGAACCGGCCCGCGCTCCCGGCCCGCCAGCAGCCAGGCCGCACCTCCGGTGACCGACGTCGCCGCGACCATGGACCACCAGGGCACCGCGGTCCCCGACATCAGGACGTGGCCCAGGGAGGCGAGCAGCACGCAGACGGCCGCGAACACAGCGGCCCTGAACGCGCGAGAACACCGCCCTGCAGTCATGGCGCCCTCATCCTCGCAGTCCGGAGATCACGCGTCACGGGAAGGTACGGAAAAGACCGGGGCACCCGCCTCAAAGCATGCCCTGTGATCCACGGCACACGACCCGGCCGCCCGCGCGGCCGGGACATCGAGAACAGCCGTACCTCCCAAGAGGCGTGCGCCAGAGCGGGGACTTCGGTTCAGCGCACCCGAACGGCCGTGCCTGAGCCGGTTGTTGCGTCTGGCCCGGAAGACAGGTGGCAGGCGCCGTGAGACCGATGCGGGACCGAACCCGGGAGTCGGTCCGCCGAAGCGGCCCGCGAGGAGCCGCTTCGCGGTCCGCTCCGCACGGTACGGCCTCGAAGCCGCGAGCCGTGCCCCTCAGCCGGGCAGTGTCAGACGGCACGTCTCCCCCGGTTGCACCGAGACCGCGCGGTCCGGGAGCCGCACGTCGATGGGCAGCCTGTCGGACGAGGGCACCGTGATGTCCAGACCGCCCCGTTCCATACGCAGCCGCACACCCCAGTGTCCCCGGTAGCGCAGGGCGAAGCTGTAGGAGGACAGTTCCGGCAGCGGCACCGGGTCGAGCCACAGTGCGCCTCGGCGGGTCTCCAGCCCGGTGAGCCCGCGCTGGACGAGGTCGAGGGTGCCGGCCATGGCGCCCAGGTGGATCCCCTCGCCCGTGGTGCCGCCCTGCAGGTCGGCGATGTCGCCCCGCAGCGCCTCCTGGCAGAACGTCCACGCCTCGGTGCGCCGGTCCCGGGCCAGCACCCAGCCGTGGACCAGACCGCTGAGGGTCGAGCCGTGACTCGTACGGCTCAGGTAGTGGTCGACCGTGCGCCGCCAGACGGTCTCGTCGAGCCGGTGGCCCAGGCGGCTGAAGAGTGCCTGCAGCTCGGAAGGGGAGAAGAGGTAGCCGAGCATCAGGACGTCGGCCTGCTTCGACGCCTGGTAGCGGTTGACGGAGTCGCCCTCCGCCTCCAGGATCCGGTCCAGCCGGCGGATGTCGCCGTACCGCTTGCGGTAGCCGTCCCAGTCGAGTTCGTCGAGGGTTCCGTACCCCTCGAACTGGCTGATCACGCCGTCGTGGAAGGGCACGTGAAGGGTGCGGGACACGTCCTCCCACAGTTCGATCTCGCCACCGTCCAGGGCCGTCCGCTCGACGAGTTCCCGTCGGCGCGGCTCCGGCAGGTTCTCCAGCACTTCGAGGGCGCGGGTGAGGACCCAGGCGGCGGTGACGTTCGTGTACGCGTTGTCGTCGAGCCCTGGCTTCTCGGCGCCGGGATAGGCGTCGTGGTACTCGTCGGGCCCGACCACGCCCAGGATGCGGTGCCGCCCCAGGTTCTCGTCGTACGTGGCCGAGTCCGCCCAGAAGCGGGCGATCTGCAGGAGCATCTCGGCGCCCTTGGTGTGCAGGAACTCGGCGTCCCCGCTCGCCTCGCAGTACTGCCACACGTTGTACGCCACGGCCGATCCGACGTGGTGCTGGAGCCGGGAGTGGTCGGGCAGCCAGCGTCCGGAACGGGGGTTGAGGTGCAGCTCCTGGGTCTCCTCCCGGCCGTCGCTGCCACTCTGCCAGGGGTAGAGCGCTCCCGTGCGGCCGACCGCGCGGGCAGCGGCGCAGGCCGCTTCGAGACGCCGGTGCCGGTACCGGAGCAACGCGCGGGACACCTCGGGGAAGTGCAGGTTGAGGTACGGCAGGACGAACAGTTCGTCCCAGAAGATGTGCCCCCGGTAGGCCTCGCCGTGCAGCCCCCGGGCCGGCACGCCCACGTCCAGGTCGGCGGTGTGCGGGGAGAGGGTCTGCAGCACGTGGAAGAGGTGCAGCCGCAGGATGGCGCCCGCCTCACCGGGCACGTCCAGTTCGGCCCGGCGCCACAGCTGGTCCCAGGCCGTGATGTGGGACTCCAGCAGGTCGTCGAACCCGGGCGCCCCCGCCACCCGGTCGATCGCGGCCCGCAACGGGTCGCTGATGGCCGGATCACGCGAGGTGTGCAGGGCGACGATCTTGTCGACGGTCACCGTGCGGCCGGGAGACAGGTGCAGGAGTGTGCGCTGCGTGGCGCTCAGGGACGTGTGCCGGATCGACACGGGCGCGTCCGCGACGAGGCGGGCCGCCATGCCGATGCGGATGTCCGACGTACGGGTACGGCAGCGCAGCCAGACCGTGTCCGGACCGGCGGTATCGGTCTGCACATGGGTCAGGTGGCGGCCGTCGAGGTCCTGGTAGCGCGCCACGCCCGCGTTGGTGACGGCGCCGTCGAGTGCCGCCTCCACCTCGAGGTCGCCGGAGAAGCCGTCCGCCGTGAACTCGGTGCGCAACGCGGCCGTGTGCGGGTCGGCCATGTGCACGAGGCGCAGCTGGCGCACCACGAAGGTGCGGCCGTCGCCGGCGGCGTACCGCGTCCGGCGTTCCAGCAGTCCGGAGGAGAGGTGCAGGACCTGGCTGTGGTCGAACAGGGCCGCGGTGTCCGGGGTGAACCAGGGGCCGGGGCCCTTCTCGCTCCGCAGGCGGAAGCGGAGCGGCAGCCAGTTCGGCAGGTTGACCATGTCCTCGTTCTCGACCCGGTGTCCCGCCACGTCGGACGTGAGCCGGTTGTAGCAGCCGGCCGCGTACGTACCCGGATAGTGCACGTCGTCCGCCGCGCACTCGGGCAGGGCCCCACGGGTGGCGAGGTAGCCGTTGCCCAGCGTGCACAACGACTCCCTGAGCCGCTCGTCGGCGGGGTCGTAGCCCTCGTACTCCCAGGTCCGGTCCGTCACTGTGCCGCCCCCGCCTCGATCAGCTCGCCGAGGTCCCCGACGACGATGTGGGCACCGTGCCGCAGAAGGTCCTGCCGGGTTCCCGGACCGGCCGTGCGGTCCACTCCGACGACCAGGGCGAACCCGCCCCGGCGGCCCGCCTCCACCCCCGCCAGGGCGTCCTCGGCCACGGCGGTGTGCCGGGCCGGTACCCCGAGCCGGCGGGCCGCTTCCAGGAACAGGGCGGGATGCGGCTTGCCCGGCAGGTCCAGCCGGGCCGCCTCCGCGCCGTCGACCAGGGTGTCGAAGAGGTCGAGCACTCCTGCGCGGGTGAGGAGCTCGCCCGCGTGGCGGGACGCGGACGCGGCGGCCAGGGGCGTCCCCTTGCGGCGCAGTGCGCGCAGCAGGCGTACGGTCCCCGGGTAGGCGTCGATGCCGTGCTCGCGGAGCCGGTCGGTGTACAGCCTCTCCTTGTCGGCGGCCACCTCCCGCACCGTCTCGGCGGACGGATCGAGACCGCGTGAGACCAGAAAGGCCGCCGCCCCGTCGAGACGGGACTTGCCGTCCACGTACCGCAGGTAGTCGTCCCGTTCGTCGAAGGGCCGCCGTTGGCCGGGGTCCTCGGGAGGACGGGCGCGCAGGAAGGCGTCGAAGGCCGTCTTCCAGGCGGCGGCGTGCACCCGGGCGGAGTCGGTGATCACCCCGTCGGTGTCGAGGACGACGGCCCGGATGTCCCGCAGAACGGGTGCGAGGGCGTCCCGGGGCTTCCCGGCCCGGGCGGACGAGGGGTTCATGACCGTCCCGATCCTGGTCCGCCGCCGGCGCCCGGTTCGGTGCCGGGGCGGCCGGGCTCGTTGCTGTGGAGTGTGGCGGTCATACATGCTCCTGGAGGGTGGGAGGCGAGAAGAGCCGGTCCTTGTCCACTGCGCGCTTCCACGGTCACGCCTGTCGTGGCACGATCGCCACCGGGCAGTCGGCGTGGTGGAGCAGTATGTGACCCACGGGCCCGAGCCGGAGACCGAGGTGGCCGTTCCTGCGCCGTACGCCGACGACGATCATGTCCGCCCCCGCCGAGCGCCGCAGGAGGACCCTGCGGGCCGGCCCCTCGGCCGTGGCCTTGGGTACCGGCACCCCCGCGTGGTCCGCGATGCCGTCGCGAACGACCGCGTGGAGCGTCGCCGCGGCCCGTTCCCTGTGACGGCGCTCGGGTTCGCCGGCCATGTCCAGGTGGTCGATGCCCTCGTACGCGGGACAGCGCCAGGCCGTGGCGGCCTCGTCCACCGCCCGGTCCGCTGCGCGCAGGCCGGCCTGCGATCCGTGGGCGCCCACGATCAGGGGCAGGTCCATGGTGGCCACCGCCTTCCGCGCGGTCCGGGACAGCTCTTCACGAGCAGGGGGACCGACTTCACCGTGGCACCGGTGTCCGTCGGGCGGGAGAGACGGTTCGGCCCTTGACCGGGACGTTCGGCACCGTCCTGACAGACGGTGCCCGAGGCGGGGACCGGTGGCTTGCCACCTCCTGCGATGCCGCGGGAGCCGAGGACCAGGAGCTCCGCCGCCTTCGCCACTTCGGACAGTATCTCGGCGGCCTGGCCCGGAGCCTGTTCCACGACGACCTCGACCCCGGGGTGACGTGACCGGACGCCGTCCGCCGTATCCCGCGGAATGCGCTCGGTCCAGTGCTGGTGCGTCTCGGCGCCGGGCACGGGGGCTTGGACCATGGGCTGCGGGACCGGCTCCCAGACGTTGAAGATCTTCAGCGAACACCCGCGCAGTTTCGCCTCTCGGGCCGCCCATTCGACGGCTGCCCGGCTCTCGGGGGAACCGTCGAGGCCTACGGTGACGGTGCGCGTCATGACATGTACCTCCTTGAAGGGGGACCTGGTTCCAGACTCGCGGCCGGGACGGCCGTGACGCAGGGGCCGCAGGTCCCCGAAGGGGCCCGACCGGCCCTACGGGTGAGCCGGTGCCGAGGTGTCGCTGCCGACCGGCGGGCCGTCAGTGGGCCGCCAGCCCGTGTTCCCGGAACTGGCCACGGACCCGCTCGGTCAGTGCCGCGTCCGGGACGGGGGTGCCACTCAGCGGGAAGGGGATCCGCAGGGCTTCGTACTTCGCCGCGCCGAGCCGGTGGAACGGCAGTACGTCCACGCGGTCGACGTTGTCGAGGCCGGCGGCGAAGCGGGCGAGGCCGTCGACCGCTTCGGGTTCGTCGGTCCAGCCGGGGACAAGGACGTACCGGAGCCAGACACGGATGCCGAGACGGTCCAGCCGCGTGGCGAAGCTGAGCGTGGGGGCGAGTTCACCGCCCGTCAGTTCCCGGTACGTGCCCACCTCGAAGGCCTTGATGTCCAGGAGCACCAGGTCGGTGTCGGCGAGGAGTTCGTCCGTGGCACGGGCACCGAGGAACCCGGAGGTGTCGAGCGCGGTGTGCAGCCCGGCCTGCTTGCAGCGGCGCAGGACCGCACCCGTGAAGGCGGGTTGCAGCAACGGCTCGCCGCCGGTGAGCGTCACCCCTCCCCCGGCCGTCGAGATGAATCCCCGGTACTTGTCGATCTCTGTCATCATCTCGTCGACGGTGGCCTCCCGGCCGTCCCGCATGTGCCAGGTGTCGGGGTTGGCGCAGTACAGGCAGCGCAGCGGGCAGCCGCTGGTGAAGAGGACGAACCGGGTCCCGGGACCGTCCACACCGGTGGACAGGTCCCAGGAGTGGATCCGGCCAGTGATGCTCATCGGGCGTCGTGGAAGGTACGGCTGATCACGTCGAGCTGCTGCTCGCGGGTCAGGCGGACGAAGTTGACGGCGTATCCGGAGACCCGGATCGTCAGCTCGGGGTACTTGTCCGGGTGCTCCATCGCGTCCTCCAGGGTCGCCCGGTCCAGGACGTTGACGTTCATGTGGAAGCCGCCGGAAGCCGTGTAGGCGTCGAGGATGCCCACCAGGTGGCCGGCCCGTTCGGCGGGCACGTGCCCCAGGCCTTCCGGCGTGATCGTCGTAGTCAGCGAGATGCCGTCGCGGGCCTGCTCGTAGGGCAGTTTGGCCACCGACAGTGCGGAGGCGGCCACGCCGTGCCGGTCGCGTCCGTTCATGGGGTTGGCGCCGGGCGCGAAGGGCCGGCCGGCGCGGCGGCCGTCGGGGGTGTTGCCGGTGTGCTTGCCGTAGACGACGTTCGAGGTGATGGTCAGCACCGACTGGGTATGTTCGGCGTTCCGATAGGTGGGGTGCTCGCGCACCTTGGCCATGAACGACTCGACCAGTGCGACGGCCATGGCGTCGGCGCGGTCGTCGTTGTTGCCGTAGGCCGGCCAGTCCCCCTCGGTCTCGTAGTCGACGGCCAGCCCGGTGGCGTCGCGGATCACCTTGACCCGGCCATACCTGACGGCGGACAGGCTGTCGGTGACGACGGACAGGCCGGCGATGCCGCAGGCCATGAAGCGGTGCACCGGGTGGTCGTGCAGGGCCATCTCGATGCGCTCGTAGGCGTACTTGTCGTGCATGAAGTGGATGACGTTCAGCGTGTTGACGTAGACGCCCGCCAGCCAGTCCAGCATCCGGTCGTACGCCGCCGACAACTGCTTGTACTCCAGGTACTCGCCGGTCAGCGCGGGAGCCTCGGGCGCGACCTGCTCACCTGTCACCTCGTCCCGGCCGCCGTTGATCGCGTACAGCAGCGCCTTGGCGAGGTTGACGCGCGCCCCGAAGAACTGCATCTGCCGCCCGACCGCCATCGCCGACACACAGCAGGCGATCGCGGTGTCGTCACCGGTGTGCGGCCGCATCAGCTCGTCGGACTCGTACTGGACGGCGCTGGTGTCGATCGAGACCCGCGCGCAGAACTCCTTGAATCCGGCGGGGAGGCGGGGCGACCAGAGCACGGTGAGATTGGGTTCCGGAGCCGGTCCGAGGTTGTACAGCGTCTGCAGGAAACGGAAGGACGTACGGGTGACCAGTGGCCGTCCGTCGACACCGATGCCGCCGATCGACTCGGTCACCCAGGTCGGGTCGCCGGAGAACAGCGCGTCGTACTCCGGGGTGCGCAGGAACCGGACGATCCGCAGCTTGATCACGAAGTCGTCGATCAGCTCCTGGGCCCGTACCTCGTCGAGCAGACCGTCCTCCAGGTCCCGCCGGAGGAAGACGTCCAGGAACGTGGAGGTGCGGCCGAGCGACATCGCGGCGCCGTTCTGCTCCTTCACCGCGGCCAGGAAGCCGAGGTAGAGCCACTGCACGGCCTCGTGGGCGGTGACGGCCGGGCGGGTCACATCGCAGCCGTAGGTGGCGGCCATCTCCGCCAGTTCACCCAACGCCCTGATCTGCTCCGCCAGTTCCTCGCGGTCCCGGACGACGTCCGAGGTGGACGGTGCGTCGTCCAGCAGGGCGCGCTCGGCCTTCTTGGCCTCGATCAGGCGTGCCGTGCCGTACAGCGCCACCCGCCGGTAGTCCCCGATGATCCGGCCGCGTCCGTAGGCGTCGGGCAGGCCGGTGATGATTCCTGCCTTGCGGGCGGCCCGCATCTCGGGCGTGTAGGCGTCGAAGACACCGTCGTTGTGGGTCTTGCGGTAGGTCCCGAAGACACGGGTGACGAACGGGTCGGCCTGGTAGCCGTACGCCTTCAGGCTGCTCTGCACCATGCGCAGTCCACCGTTGGGCATGATCGCCCGCCTCAGCGGAGCGTCGGTCTGCAGGCCGACGATCAGCTCGCGTTCACGGTCGATGAAGCCCGGCCGGTGCGAGGTGATGGTGGACGGGGTGCCCGGATCCACGTCCAGGACGCCCTTGCGCCGCTCCTCCGGGAACAGCGCGCTGACCTTGTGCCAGACGGCCAGGGTGCGTTCGGTCGGGCCGGCCAGGAACGCCGGGTCGCCTTCGTACGGCGTGTAGTTGGCCTGGATGAAGTCACGTACGTCCATACGGTCACGCCAGCATCCGGCCGAGAAGCCGCGCCAGGCGTCCGGGGATTCCGGGGATACTGTCACCTCGGTCGGGACCACCGACGTCATCACTGCCTCCGTGTCCGTTGGCCATGCCGTCCGCGAGGATCTCGCGGACGCACCTTCATGCACGATGTTCGTCCCCGGACGACGGCACGGACAGGGCCGTCGGGTGGCGCCCGGCGCGCCGTCCGGCCCCATGTGGTCCCCGCGCACGGGGCCGGTACTCCCGCGGCACGGGGCCGTTCGTCCCTTCCTCGCGCTCTCCGCCCGAACGGCGGCTCACCGGGCCGTCACGGGCGCCGTGCTGGGACTCGCCTTCGTGCTACGGGCCGTGGAGGACACCGGCGACGGGACGCTGTCGTGGTTCTCCCCCATCGGCTGGGTCCGGAAGGCCCGGCCCTTCGCCGGTGAGCGCTGGTGGCCCCTGCTCGTCGCGGTCGCCGCCGCGGTCGCGCTCGTCGCCGTGGCCGACGCGCTCTCCGACCGGCGTGACATCGGCGCCGGTCCGGTGACGCCCCGGTCCGGCCCACGGACGGCGGCGCCCGGTCTCGGCCGGCCGCTGGGGCTCGCGCTGCGGCTCCAGCGCGGCGGCCTCGTCGGCTGGAGCGCGGGGGTGTTCCTCACCGGGGCCGCCTACGGCTGGCTCGCCGACGACATCGAGGATCTCGTCGGCGACAACGAAGCGGTGCGGGACGCGATCGCCCCGTACGGCGACGTCGGCCGCACCGATTCCTACCTGGCCCGCTCGATGCTCACGCCGGCCCTCATCGCCTCGGGTTACGCGGTCCAGTCCGTCCTGCGCCTTCGCGGGGAGGAGACCTCGCTCCTGGCCGAACCCGTGCTCGCCACCCTCCTCCCGCGCCACCGGTGGGCCGCCGGCCATCTGATCGTCGCGCCGGGCGGCAGCGTGCTCGTACTCGCCGCGGGGGGTCCGGGCGCCGGCCTCGCGTACGGGATCACCGGCCACGACCTGGGACAGGTGCCCAGGCTCCTCGGTGCCGCGCTGGTCTACGCACCCGCGCTGTGGCCGCTCGTGGGGCTCACGACCGCGCTGTTCGGGCTCGTCCCGCGCGCGGTCGCCGCCGCCTGGGCGGCCGTGGCCTTCTGCCTGGTCATCGGGGTGCTCAGCGAGCTCCTCGACGTCCCGGTGCGCGTCACCGGACTCTCTCCTTTCCAGCACACGCCCCTGCTCCCCGCGGAGGACCTGGCCGTCGCCCCGCTCCTGGCTCTGTCCGCGATCGCCGTCGCCCTGACGGTGCTCGGGCTGATCGATTTCCACCGCCAGGACCTGGGAGGCACGGCCACGATCTGAGCCCTCGCCGCCGTACCTGCGCGAAGACGGCGCCGGCACGCCCGTCCGCCCGCGCAGGATCAGGAACGAGGTCACGAACGCGGTGACCACGACGGCACCTCCGGGGCTGTCGGCCGGTCGGTTCCGTCCGCTCTCCGGCAGCCGGTGTACGCGCCGCCAGGGTCCTCCGGGCCCGGCCGCCGGGGCTGCTGGTCCCCCGGCGGTCCCGGCGGACGCCGGACTCGTCCGGTCAGGCCCTTTCGGCGGAGGCGTCCGCCCGGCCGTAGTAGGCCGCGCGCATGAGGTGCTGCATGTCGTCGAGCATGGGCATGCGGGGGTTGGCCGGCGCGCACTGGTCCTCGTAGGCGTTCATCGCCTGCTGCGGCAGCGCGTCGAGGAAGGTCCGCTCGTCCACGCCCAGGGCCTGGAAGGACGGTTCGATGCCGACGGCGTCACGCAGCCGTTCCACGGCGGCGGCGAGGGACTCCACGCCCTGCTGGGGTGTGGCGGCGGGCAGGCCCAGTACGCGCGCGATGTCCTGGAAGCGTTCCGGGGCGCGGTAGTGCTCGTACTTCGGCCAGCCCGTGAGTTTGCCCGGCACGGTGCCGTTGTAGCGGATGACGTGCGGCAGCAGTACCGCGTTGGTGCGCCCGTGGGCGATGTGGAAGGTGGCGCCCAGGGTGTGCGACATGGCGTGCACGATGCCCAGGAACGCGTTGCCGAAGGCCATGCCGGCGATGGTGCCGGCGTTGTGCATCTTCTCCTGCGCCTCGGGGCTGGCCGCGCGGTCGTTCACGGCTGCCTCGATGTGCTCGAAGACGAGCCTGACGGCCTGCAGGGCAGGGCCGTCGGTGAAGTCGTTCGCGTAGACGGACACGTAGGACTCGACGGCGTGCGTGAGGGCGTCGAAGCCGCTGTCGGCGGCCAGCGACGGCGGTAGGTCGGCGGTGAGCAGCGGGTCGACGATGGCCACGCTGGGGGTGAGGGCGTAGTCGGCAAGGGGGTACTTCTTGCCGGTCGCGGGGTCGGAGATGACCGCGAACGGGGTGACCTCCGCGCCGGTGCCGGACGTGGTGGGGATGCACACCAGGCGGGCGAGCGCACCGAGGACCGGGAAGCGGAAGGCGCGCTTGCGGATGTCGGAGAACTTCTGGCGCATGTCGGCGAAGTCCATCTCGTTGCCGACGGCCTGCTGCTCGTACAGCAGCCACATCACCTTCGCCGCGTCCATGGGTGAGCCGCCGCCCAGCGCGATGATGGTGTCCGGGCGGAAGTCGCGCATCAGCGCGGCGCCACGCCGGACGCAGTCGATGCTGGGCTCGGGCTCCACGGTGTCGATGATCTGCAGGGTCACCGGTTCGTCCCGGCGCTGGAGCACGCGGGTGACCCGGTCGACGAAGCCGAGGCGGGTCATCGTCGCGTCCGTGACCACGGTGACGCGGTGGACGTCCGGCATGGAGGTCAGGTACCGGATGGCCTGGGGCTCGAAGTAGATCTTCGGCGGGACCTTGAACCACTGCAGGTTGTTGCGGCGGGTGGTCACCCGCTTGATGTTCAGCAGATGGGCGGCGGAGACGTTGTCGGAGACCGAGGTGCTCCCCCACGATCCGCAGCCCAGGGTCAGTGACGGCAGCAGGCTGTTGTAGACGCCGCCGATCGCTCCCTGCGAGGAGGGCGAGTTGACGATGACACGCACGGTCTTCATGCGGGCGCCGTAGGCCTCGGCCACCGCGGGGTCCTCCGTGTGGATGACGGAGCTGTGCCCCTGGCCGTGGAAGGCGACCATGTCGGCCGCCAGGTCGAAGCCCTGCGCCTGCGATCCGGCGCGCAGCACGGTCAGCACGGGGCAGAGCTTCTCCCTCGTCAATGGCTCGTCCGGGCCGACCCGTTCGGCCTCGACGAGGATGAGCGAGGTGCCTTCGGGCACGGTGAACCCGGCCTGCTCCGCGATCCACCGCGCGCTCTGCCCGACGGCCGCCGCGTTCACCTTGGGCTCGCAGCCGCCGTGCACGTCGCCCCCGGGGAACAGGTACGCCTCCAGCTCCCGCTTCTCCTGCGGGTTCGCAACGTAAGCGTGCAGGGCGCGGAACTCGGCGAGCGCCGCGTCGTAGATCTCGTCGTCCAGGATGACCGCCTGCTCCGAGGCGCAGATCATGCCGTTGTCGAAGGACTTGGACAGCACCAGGTCGTTGACGGCCCGGCGCAGTTTCGCGCTCCTGTGGACGTAGGCCGGGACGTTGCCGGCGCCGACGCCGAGGGCGGGTTTGCCCGCCGAGTACGCGGCCTTCACCATCCCGTTGCCGCCGGTCGCCAGGATCAGCGAGATCCCCGGGTGGTGCATCAGCGCCCCGGTCGCCTGGACGGAGGGCTCCTCGATCCACTGCACACAGTGCTCCGGCGCGCCCGCGGCGACGGCCGCGTCCCGCACGACGCGGGCCGCCTCGGCGCTGCAGCTCTGTGCCGCGGGGTGGAAGGCGAAGACGATCGGGTTACGGGTCTTCAGCGCGATCAGCGCCTTGAAGATCGTCGTGGAGGTGGGGTTCGTGACCGGGGTGACGGCGCACACCACGCCGACCGGCTCCGCCATCTCGACGATGCCGTCGATGTCGTCGCGCGCGATGACTCCGACGGTCTTCATCCGGCCCATGCTGTGTGTGACGTGCTCGCAGGCGAACATGTTCTTCGCGGCCTTGTCCTCGAAGACGCCGCGGCCGGTCTCCCGCACCGCCCGCAGGGCCAGGTCCGTGTGCCGGTCCAGGGCCGCCACGGAGGCCTTCTTGACGATGTGATCGATCCGCTCCTGGGTCAGCGAGTCGTAGTCGGCAAGCGCCTTCAGCCCGTTCGTCACCAGCCGTTCCACGGCGATCGCTGTGTCGGAGGGCCCTCCCCGGGAGTCCTGCGAGCCACCGTTGCCGATGCGGTCGTCCTGACGGGCCATGGAAGTTCGCCTCCGTGATCGGGGTGCGCCGCCGGCGTTCGGGCGGCTCGCGGCGGGATCTGCACCGTGAGGATTCGGTGTCGCTCCCGTCGAACACCGTCTCGCGGCCGGTGTGTCCGGTCCCAGTGCCCGAAGGTCCCTGTCGGTGCCCCGACCGGCCCGGAGAGGGCGGCGACCGGGCCCGGACAGGGCCGACCGGATGGTCAGGCGTCCGGAGCGGGCCGAACGTCCCTCCTTCTCACTCCCGTACGGCCCAAGCCGGGCACGCTCCCGGACCGTGAGGCTGAGGACGCACACCGGACGACGCCGATCGGGAGGACGAGGAACATGACCGTGCGGGTAGGAATCAACGGCTTCGGACGCATCGGACGCAACTACCTGCGATGTGTCCTGGAGCGCGCGGAGACCGGGACCGGTACGACCGTCGAGGTGGTGGCGGTCAACGACATCACCTCGACATCGGCCCTCGCGCATCTGCTGGAGTTCGACTCGACCTACGGCAGGTTGCGCCGCACCGTCGAGTACGACGACACGTCCGTCACGGTCGACGGGCACCGCATCGCGGTGACGGCCGAACGCGATCCTGCCGCCCTGGCGTGGGGCGACCTGGGGGTGGACGTGGTCATCGAGTCGACCGGCCGCTTCCGCACCCGCGAGGACGCCGGACTGCACCTGAAGGGCGGCGCCCGCAAGGTGCTGCTGTCGGTGCCCGGCAAGAACGTCGACGCCACCGTCGTGATGGGCGTCAACGAGGCCACGTACGACCCGGACAGCGACCATGTGGTCTCGAACGCCTCGTGCACCACCAACTGCGTCGCGCCGATGGTCAAGGTCCTCGACGAGTCCTTCGGGATCGACAAGGGCCTGATGACCACGATCCACGGCTACACCAACGACCAGGTCGTCCTCGACGGGCCGCACAAGGACCCGCGCCGCGGCCGTACCGCGGCCGTCAACATCATCCCCACCAGCACGGGAGCCGCCCGCGCCGTCGGGCTCGTGCTTCCCGGACTGGCCGGCACCCTCGACGGCCTGGCGGTCCGCGTCCCCGTGGAGGACGGTTCCCTCACCGACCTGACCCTGGTGCTCGACCGGGCCGTCTCCGCCGAGGAGATCAACACCGCCTTCCGCGAGGCCGCCGACGGTCCGCTGAAGGGGATACTGCGGGTCTCCGACGCCCCGATCGTCTCCCGCGACATCGTCGGCGACCCCGCCTCCTGCGTCTTCGACGCACCGCTCACCCTGGTCCACGGCAACCTGGTGAAGGTCTTCGGCTGGTACGACAACGAGTGGGGCTACACCAACCGGCTGCTCGACCTCACCGAATACGTCGCGGCCCGGCTCCCCGAGAGCTGAGTCCCGCTCCTGCCGTCCACACGGGCTGTGCACCCGCACGGCAGGCGGCCCGGAGTCCGGACATCCGTCCCGGCCCCGGGCGCCTCGTGTGCCGATGCCGATGCCGATACCGAGCCGATGCCGATGCCGATGCCGATGCCGATGCCGACAGACGATCGCGTGGCACGACGGTGTTCGAGGTGTCGCCCCCGCCCGGTCGTGGAAACCGCACAGGTCCGGGGCCGGGTCGTGGGTGCCGACCTGGGGGCACGGCACCCAGGGCTTCGACCCGGTCATCGTGAACCACCGGCTGCAGGGACTGGGCGGGCTCGGCGGCTTCCTCGTCGGGTCCGTGGCCTCCGGCGTACTCGCCCGCGCCGAGCGGCCGGTGGTTCACGTACGAGCCGAGGAAAGGGCCGAGGCCGCCCGAGTGCCCACGGGCGCCGGTACGACGGAGCGTGACGTCGTCCTCGGACTCGACCTGTGCAAGCAGGCCCACTACGCGATCGCGCTACGTGATCGGGTACGCCTTCGACGCCGCCGCGCGCCACACCTGCGGCCTGCGCGTGGTGCACGGTCGGGCCTGGCCCCGTCCCGCGTGCTCGGAGCAGGCGCGGGACCTGCTGACCGGGATCCTCATGCCGTGGCAGGAGAAGTCTCCCGGTGGGGATGTATACCCCCAACCCCCAGGCCGTGGTCGGCGGGGCGGGCCCCGTCGTGTTGACGCGTCCAGGGACGCACGGTTGGCGGTCGTGGGCCGCGGCGTCCGCCGCTCGTCGCCGGGTCCGCGCGTCGGCCCGGTGACCCACGCGGTCCTGCACCACGCGCACGCACCGGTCGCCGTCGTCCCGCACGACTGACAGCCGGTCGCAGCGACGGCCGATCACGACGGCGCGGCCGCAAACCACCGCGCTCGGCCGGCCCGTGCAGTTGGTAGCCGGCAGCCGCGTGGGCTTTAGCCGCGTGGGCTTTCCGCCGCGCACCGACCTTCCGCTCCCGCTCCGTTGTCGCTCCGTGCACGGCCGCCGCCGGGTACCCGTCTCCCACAGCGAGGGCAGCCGGCCGGCGGACCCCCAGAGGACGGTGTCACGGCCGCGGGGTGCCGCCGCGTCGACGCGGCGGCGCCCCGGCCCGGAACGGGCGGAGGTTCGAAGCGGCGGCCCTCAGCCGCTCCAGGCCCAGTCCGTGACCTCCGGCAGGTCGGTGCCGTGCTCGCGGATCCAGTCGTGGTGGCGCAGCCGGGTGTCCTCCATCAGCTGCCGTACGGGGGCGGCCTTCACGGCCAGACCGGGCACGCGGTCGATGACGTCCATCACCAGGCGGTACCGGTCGAGGTCGTTGGTCACCAGCATGTCGAACGGTGTCGTGGTGGTGCCGATCTCCTTGTAGCCGCGTACGTGCAGGTTGGCGTGGCCGGTACGGCGATAGGCGAGGCGGTGGATCAGCCACGGGTAGCCGTGGTAGGCGAAGATGACCGGCTTGTCGCGGGTGAACAGCGCGTCGTACTGCGAGCCGGGCATGCCGTGGGGGTGCTCCTCCTGGGGAAGCAGCCGCGCCAGGTCGACGACGTTGACCATGCGGACGACCAGGTCGGGCAGATGCCGGCGCAGCAACTGCGCGGCGGCCAGCACCTCCTGGGTGGGCACGTCGCCGGCCGCGGCGAGCACCACGTCGGGCTCGCCGGTGCCGTCCTCCGTGCCGGCCCACTCCCAGATGCCCGCGCCCCGGGCGCAGTGCACCCGCGCCTGTTCCATGCTGAGCCAGTCGAAGCACGGCTGCTTGCCGGCCACGACGACGTTGACGTAGTCGCGGCTGCGCAGCACGTGGTCGGCGACCGACAGCAGCGTGTTGGCGTCCGGCGGCAGGTAGACCCGTACCACCTCCGGGCTCTTGTTCAGGACGTGGTCGACGAAGCCGGGGTCCTGGTGGGAGAAGCCGTTGTGGTCCTGACGCCACACGTGCGAGGTGAGCAGGTAGTTGAGCGAGGCGATGGGGGCGCGCCAGGGCAGCCGGCGGGTGACGCGCAGCCACTTGATGTGCTGGTTGACCATCGAGTCGACGATGTGCACGAAGGCCTCGTAGCAGGAGAACAGCCCGTGCCGGCCGGTCAGCAGATAGCCCTCCAGCCAGCCCTGGCAGGTGTGTTCGGACAGGATCTCCATGACCCGGCCGTGGCGGTCCAGGTGCTCGTCCACAGGGAGCGTGTCGGCCTGCCATGCCTTGCCGCTGGCGTCGAAGACGGCCTGGAGCCGGTTGGAGGCCGTCTCGTCGGGGCCGACGAGCCGGAAGTCGCGGCGCCCGCCGGTGTGCTGCATGACGTGCTCCAGCATGTCGCCCAGGACCCGGGTCGGCTCGTGCATCGTCACACCGGGCTTGTCGACGGCGACGGCGAACTTCGCCAGCTCCGGCAGCGGCAGTTCGCGCAGCAGCAGACCGCCGTTGGCGTGCGGTGTGGCACCGAGGCGCCGGGCGCCTTCGGGAACGCAGGCCAGCACCTGCTCACGTGGGCGGCCCTGCGCGTCGAAGAGCTCTTCCGGCTGGTACGAGCGCAGCCAGGTCTCCAGTTGCCGCAGGTGCTCGGGGTTGTCGCGGACGGCGGACAGCGGCACCTGGTGGGCCCGCCAGGTGCCCTCCACCTGCACCCCGTCGACCTCGGCGGGACCGGTCCAGCCCTTGGGGGTGCGCAGTACGATCACCGGCCAGTGGGCCCGCTGCGTGATGCCCTCCTCGCGTGCGCTGCGCTGGATGAGGTCGATCCGCTCCAGGGCGTGGTCCATGGCAATGGCCATGTCCCGGTGCACGGTCATCGGGTCGTCCCCGGTGACGTGGATCGGTATGTGTCCGTAGCCCCGCAGCAGCGAGTCGAGTTCGGACTCGGGCAGCCGGGCCAGCACCGCCGGATTGGCGATCTTGTAGCCGTTCAGGTGCAGGATCGGCAGCACCGCCCCGTCATGCACCGGATCGAGGAACTTGGTGGAGTGCCAGGAGGCCGCCAGCGGCCCCGTCTCCGCCTCGCCGTCACCGATCACACAGGCGACCAGCAGATCCGGGTTGTCCAGGGCCGCTCCATAAGCGTGTGAGAGGGAGTAGCCGAGCTCACCGCCCTCGTGGATCGACCCGGGGGTCTCCGGCGCGACATGGCTGGGTACACCGCCGGGGAAGGAGAATTGCCTGAAGAGCCTGGCCATGCCCTCGGCGTCCCGGCTCACGTCCGGGTAGGTCTCCGAGTAGGTGCCCTCCAGCCAGGAGTTGGCCAGCACGGCGGGCCCGCCGTGTCCGGGCCCCCAGATGCACAGTGCGTCCTGATCCCGGGCCTTGATGACGCGGTTGAGGTGGGTGTGGACCAGGTTCAGACCTGGGGACGTACCCCAGTGCCCGAGCAGCCGCGGCTTCACGTGCTCGGGACGCAGCGGTTCGGTCAGCAGGGGGTTGGACATGAGATAGATCTGACCGACGGCCAGGTAGTTCGCGGCGCGCCAATGGGCGTCCAGGGCGCGCAGTTCGTCGTCCGTGATCGGGGTGGGCGCCTGCTGTGGAACGTCGCGCATGATGGGGTCCCTTCCGGGTCGCGGTCACGTGCCGGTGTGCACTCATGACCACCCTCGGCCCACGCGTCGCGGTGCCGACAGGGCCGGTCGGCCCCCAACGGCACGCGACCAGGCCCTGTCGGTGCGGCCGGGAGGAAGCGCCGGCGGCCTGCGGGACGTCGCGTGGTGAGCGACCTGATGACGGCACGGGCCATGCACGCGCCGCGGGACGCCGGCTTCAAGGACATCGCCGGACTACTTGTCGAGTACGGCATCACAGCCGTACCGGTGGTGGACGACGACGGCCGCCCGTTGGGCGTGGTCTCCGAGGCGGATCTGCTGCGCAGGGAGGCGTCGCAACTGGATCCGTCCGGTCTGCCGCCCTTGCCGCGCCCGGGGCCCGCCGGCCGGGCGAAGGCCGGAGCGACCACGGCCGAGGGGCTGATGAGCAGGCCGGCCGTCACCGCACGGCCCGGGTGGACCGTGGCGGAGGCGGCCCGCGTGATGGAACGCGAACAGGTCGAGCGGCTGCCGGTGGTGGACGAGGCGGGCCGGCTGATCGGTGTCGTCAGCCGCGCCGATCCGCTGCGCGTGTTCCGGCGGCCGGACCGGGCCGTTCGCGAGGAGATCGACCGGGACGTGCTCGCGCGGACCCTGGGCATGGCGCCCGGAACGGTGCACGTCCGTGTCGTCGACGGCCGCGTCTCGCTGAGCGGCACGGTCGAGCGGAGGAGCCTGGCCGCGGTCATCGTCCGCCTGTGCCGTGGAATGGACGGAGCGGTCGACGTGTGCGACGTGTGCGACGACATGGACCACTGTGTGGACGACACACGCGAACCGGCCGCGGGCACCGGCTTCCGGCGCTCTCCGTTGTCCCCCTGCACCGTCGGCGCCGTGCGGGCCCGCCGCGTCCAGGGCGCGGCCCCGCGGTCGCCTCCGGCCGGCGCTGTCAGATCGACACGCAGACATGGACACAGACCCGCAGCCCCCCGCATCGCTCAGCCGGCGGTCGTACCGGCGTGCTCCGTGGGGACGAACAGCACCGGGCAGTGGGATCGGTGCAGCAGCGCGTGGGTGACCGGACCCCGTTGCGGACCGGCCAGACCGGGACGTCTGCGGGCGCCGACGACCACGACGGCGGCCTCGCGGGTCGCCTCCAGCAACGCGTGCACCGGCCCCGAGCGCACCGTGCGGGTCTCCACCTCGACGTCGGCGTACTTCTCCCGCAGGGCGGCCACGGCGAAGCGCGGCACCGCCTGCTCCGTCCGGGCGTGCCGGGTGAGTTCGTCCGTCACCCGACACGTCGGTATCGGCGGCGCCTGCCCGGACAGCAGATGGGGATGGTCCCAGGCGTGCAGAACGCGCAGCCCCGCGCCTCGGCGTACCGCTTCTTCGAAGGCGTACGCGGCCACGTCGGCGTCGGCGTCGCCCTCCGGTCCGAGCAGTACGTCACCGCCGTGCGGCCGACGGTCACCGCCCACGACGAGCAGCGGGCTGTGCGAGTACGCCGCCATGCGCAGGCTCACCGACCCGAGGACCAGCCCGGCGAAGGCACCGAGGCCGCGGGCGCCGACCACGGTGAGCGCCGCGTCGCGTCCGTGGCGCAGCAGCGCCTGTACCGCGCCGCCCTCGGCCGCCGACGCCACGACCGGCAGACGGGGGTGACGCTCACGCGTCCGGGTCACGGCGGACGCCAGAATCGGTCCGGCCTCGTCGGCGTCCGCCACGGCGTACACGATGTCCAGGGTCGCGCCGCGCAGTTCGGCCTCCTGTGCCGCTCGGTCCAGGGCCCGTACGGCGACGAGCGAGCCGTCCACGCCGACGGTCACGTGCGGGGTGGTCATGGCTGTGCCTCCTCATGAAATTTGATCTTCGGGTGGCGGCTGTGCGGGCATGGACGCGCCGGGAACTCACGCGCGGAACGGTTTCAGGAATGCGGGACGACAGCGACCGGGCAGCGCGCGTGGTGCAGAACCGCGTGCGCGACCGAACCGACATGGGCCCCGAAACGCCCTTCCCGCAGTCGGCGCCCCACGACGACGAGCGCGGCACCGGCCGATGCCCGCACCATCTCGCCGGCCGCACGTCCTTCGGCGACCGTCTCGGTGACGACCACCTCGGGGAACTTCTCGCACCAGGGACGCAGCGTCGCGACCAGGGCGTGTTCCTTCTCAGCGAGCAGCTCGGGACCGGGCTGCTCGCCGAGCCGGTCGGCACGCGCCTGCCCCGGCAGGGCGGGGAAGAAGTGCATCGCACGCAAGGGCGCCCCACAGCGCAGGGCGGTCCCGAAGGCGAACTCGATCAGCTCGTCGCAAGGGCTGCCGACATCGATCCCGAGGACGATGTCCCGGTACGGAAGCGCGGAGATCTCGTCCGGAGACACTCCGTCCAGGACAGGGAGATGCTCGTTCGCGCAACTTCCGTCCGCCCGTACGAGCACCACGGGCCCCGGCGACCCGGCGACGACGCGCCGGCTCACGGAACCGAGCAGGAACCCCGCGAGTCCGCCGAGCCCCCGGGAACCGAGGACCAGCGGTTCCGCCTGCCCGGCCGCCGTACGCAGGGCGTCGCGGGCCGGTTCGGACACCAGGTCGTCGATGACACGCAGCTCCGGGTGGGCGGCGCGGACACTGCTCGACGCCCGCTCCAGGATCTCCTCCGCCCACTGCCGCTGGGACATGCCCGCAGGCACGTAGGGCGCCGAATGCGGGAGCCACTCCCAGGCGTGCACCAGGCGCAGTCCGGTGCCGCGCCGAGCGGCCTCCCTCGCCGCCCAGTGCGCGGCGGCGAGGCTCTCCGGCGAGCCGTCGATCCCTGCGGCAACGTATCGAAGCATGATGCGTACCTCCCGCGTCCAGGTCTGTTCGTTCCCGTCCCTGGCCCAGCCTGGCGCGGCAACGGCTTCGTGCAGCAGGGGCCGCCCAGTCCTTTCCCGAGGACGTTCGGCCCCACCTTCGGAGAGTGCTCCGCCGCGCCGGGCACCGGACTCGCGAAGCGGGTGGGCACCGCGGTCCCGCGCCACGGCATCGCGGTGCTCACCGTCACCTCGGGCCGGTCGGCGCCGGCCCCCGCGACGACCGCCCGCCCCGTGCGTTCGCCGCGCGCCCTGCCGCCGATCGGGGACGGGCTTCCCCATCGGGAGACCGGCAAGCAGCCGTATCTGCCGGAGAAGACGCGCATCTCACCGCTGTCGGCCGAGCGCCGCACCCGATGTCGCGTTCGGACCGCGATCCCCTCCTCCCCTCCTCCCGCCCGCAACCGCCGGACCGCCGGGCCGCCGGCCGTTCGCGGTGTCACCGGTTCCCGAGACGAAGCGCCGTCCGCGGCGCCGCGCCGGACGGCACGGGTCCTCCCGGACCCCCCACAGGGCCGTTCGGCCTCTCCTCCCCCCACTCCCGTCCGCGCCACGCTGAACCGGTCGCCGGACGTCCGGACGACCAGTCGCCGCAAGGCGGGGAGGAGGATCCCATGTCTTCCGCAACGCTTGACGTCCCGACCCTGGAGACGCTGGTCTCGGCAGCTGTGGCCGCGCCCTCGATCCACAACACACAGCCATGGCGTTTCCGGCTCGACGCGGATCTCGTCACTCTGGGGCTGCGGGCCGTGGCAGAACACGGTCTGCGGCACATGGACCCGGCCGGGCGTGCCCTCCACCTCTCCGCGGGGTGCGCGCTGCTCAACCTGCGGGTGGCCGTGGCGCACTTCGGCTGGGAGCCTGTGGCACGACTGCTGCCGGACCCTGCCGAGCCCGGCCTGCTCGCCACCGTGCGGCTGGGAGGCACAGTCCGTACCAGCCCTTCGGCCGCGCGCCTGTACGGAGCACTGTGGCGACGGCACAGCAGCCGTCTGCCGTTCTCCGGGCAACCGGTGCCCTCGGACGTCCTGGCCGAACTCGCCGAAGCCGCCCACGCCGAGGGAGCCACCCTGTCCCTTCCCGGCCCTGCGGAGACCGAGCGGCTGTTCCGTCTCACGAGGCTGGCGGAACAGCGCAACGCGAACGATCCCGACCGGGCCGCGGAGAGCCGCCGCTGGGTGCACGAACCGGACGGGCGGGCCCTGGGTATGCCGGCGCGGACGCTGGGCCCGCAGGACTTCCGCGAACAGATCCCCGTGCGGGACTTCGGTGCCCGCCGTCATCCGGACGCGTTGCCCGCCCGGCCCTTCGAGCGGCAGCCGCTGATCGCCCTGCTGTCCACCGCGCACGACCGCCGGACGGACTGGCTGCG